>CAZIUF010000010.1:0-12887 GCA_964542665.1 uncultured Gammaproteobacteria bacterium
ATGAGTAGCGTCCGATCGATAACATCTTTTTTGTTCCAGCCGATGATATTTTCTTTATCATCCAGGAGTGGTGTGTAGATGAGAGAGTGGATCGTGCCGACCGTATCATCAGGTTTGACGGCAGACTGATCACGGAGCTTATTTTTCAAAACGCGTGCGGCTTTACCAGTGTAGCTGATAAATCCCACTTTGAGTTTGGGATGTAGTGTGTGCAGACTGCTGCGCAGATGTGCGACGAGAGTACTTTTCCCAGTGCCGGCATAGCCTCCGAGCGTGATATATTGGCTCTCGCGATGAGGATCGCTATACCATCGCATGATCATGTCATGGGCGTGTTTCTGGTCAGGTGAAAGGGTGAGCATACGGGATCAAATATACCCTCCACGTCTCAAATTGCTACGGGTATAAGCACTCGTACGCTCGTTTTGGCATATATTTATTGTTAAACGAGCTACGATTGCTAAGTACACCACTCTCACGATTTGCCCGATCGATATATTGCCCGTTAGATAAACTTTATCTGGAAGCTATACATGCCCATACTACAGAGACCTTGTATAGTCTCTCCCGCAGCGTGAGTGCCTAAATCAATCTCAGTCTCTCCAGTTTGGGGGAGCATCGATTGAAATCCGACGGAGCGGATCACGAGTGCTGATGAGCAGTCATAAGTATTATTTGTTTTGACGATGAGCTTTGTTGGTATGCCAGATTTTGCACTTGTCAGTCGTGGTGAGTAGCCACCCTTTGCTTCTATTGAAATATATTGGACTTTATCTTTTACGCTGATATTAACCTGTTCTGAGCTACTTTGGCTGCCTGTTTGCTTTGATCCATTTTCCAAGAGATAGATACCACCAATGACGATAAGTATGACCGTGATAGTTACAAGTATTTTTGACATATGATATTAGAAACTAACCAACGGATTGATTATACCTAGGGCAGCCAATGCCGTCAGCAACCCAATAATCCCAAATCCAATAACTACTATACCTACTGTTTTATAAAAAATTGCAGCATATTTTGAGTGCGCGATGGTCGAAGCACCAAAAGACAGTGCAGAAAGCATCGGAAGCGTGCCCATGACGAACGCAAGCATGATCAGAAGTCCAGATAAAAAAGATCCACTTGAAAGAGCAGCTACTTGCATAGATTGGGTGAAACCACATGGGAGAAAAAATGTTCCAAACCCGAGAATAAATGGGGTCAAGGCTTTATGCTCAATCCTCTGAAAAAATCGGAATGCTCCACTCGGCAAGGTAATATTTTTCTTTGGCACTATGCCAGATAGGTCGAGGCCAAGCATAATCATCACTATCGCCGCCATTAGACCAAGCAAGGTTGATAGTGTGAAATTGATACGTACGAGCCCACCAACTGCTCCCAATACTCCACCAAGCAGGGCGAAACTCAGTATTCTTGCAGTATGAAAAAAGAAAAAGTTTTTGTACGTTGAGGTTTTTTCCTGCGAAACCTTTGCTGAAAGTGAAAGTACAAGCCCACCTACAACAGCGAGGCAACTAGAAACAGACGCGATAAGCCCGATGACAAAACTTGTCATCGGGCTGATGGGCCCACCAATACCAAAGTTGAGTATTCCAGATCTTTGCAGCATGAAAAAAAGTCCCAAAACTCCAAAACCGAGTGGGATCGCAATCCACATACCTTTATTATGTACGGGATTACCCGCCATTTTCTGGAGAGACAGAGTATATCCATTTTTGGATATTACCGCAGATAGATTGCTTGCGAGTTCTGTTGCGACCTGGTCTTTCGCAGTGACTACTTCAACAACCTCATTTTTTAGATCGACTTTTACCACGTCTATACCATCCTGTTGTCCTAGAATATCTTCAATAAGGATTTTGCAAGATGCACAATGAGTGCCAGCAACTTGAAAAGTAAATTGTTTCATATATTATTTCAAACTTTTTGTTTTAAGGCGTAGAGAATTGCTCACGACGGAAACACTCGAAAATGCCATGGCAAGACCTGCAAATATTGGATTGAGCACTATCCCCCACAGAGGATATAAAAGTCCAGCTGCAACGGGGATGCCCACGATGTTATAAATAAATGCCCAAAATAGATTTTGCTTGACGGTCAACATGGTGCTGCGTGAAAGATCAATGACTTGCGATATTTTGCTGATGTCACCATGGATGAGGGTGATATCGGCCGACTCAATAGCTACGTCAGTGCCAGTCGCCATCGCAATCCCCACCTCGGCCTGCACGAGCGCAGGTGCATCATTGATACCATCCCCCGCCATTGCAACAACTTTTCCTTTTGATTGTAATTCTTTGATCTTTCCCGCTTTTTCTTGCGGCAGGACTTCTGCAATCACTTTGTCAATCTGCAATTGTTTGGCGATATAGTGGGCCGCATGAGTATTGTCACCTGTGAGCATGATCACCTCGACATGCATCTTATGCAATTTCTCGATTGCACTTCTAGCATTATCTTTCACCGTGTCGCTCAGCGACACGAGCCCGGCTTTTTTTCCATCGATTTCGACGATGACAACCGTTTTGCCTTGCTGTTGGAGATCTTTGAGTTTCTTATCAGAATCATTTGATTCAGGTTTATGAATATATATCATGCGTCCATCTGCCTTCGCCTTTACACCTACCCCCTCAAGAGCGGTGAAATCAGCAACCTGTAGGTGAGGTATTTTCTTTGCCGCAGCATATTGTGCAATCGCTTGTGCAAGTGGGTGTTCAGAGAGTTTTTCAACACTTGCAGCAAATTGCATCAGGGTATCTTGTGTATATGTTTTGTCATGGACGACGACATCCACCACCTCTGGAGTTCCTTTGGTGAGCGTCCCAGTTTTATCTAGTACTACCGTATTGACCTTACTCAGAAGCTCGAGGCTTTTAGCATTTTTGATCAAAATACCGTTTTCTGCACCCTTGCCAACTCCGACAATGATCGCTGTAGGTGTTGCGAGTCCAAGCGCGCAAGGACAGGCTATGATCAATACTCCGACAAATGAAAGTATGCCGTACGATATAGCTAGTGACTGGCCGATGAAAATCGTTCCGATGCCGACCCAGAGCAGGAGTGATAGCACTGCAACCACAAGGACAATGGGGACAAAAATTGCTGAGATACGATCGGCGAGTGCTTGTATCGGTGCCTTTGATCCTTGGGCATCCTCTACTATCTTGATGATCTGCGCAAGCATGGTGTCTGTTCCGACCTTAGTAGCTTTACAGGTTATGCTGCCTTGTTTGTTGATCGTGGCACCGATGACACTATCCCCCACCTTCTTATCAACTGGCACTGACTCTCCGGTGATCATCGACTCATCGATGGAGGTATACCCTTGGGTGATCGTGGCATCGACCGGTATTTTGGCACCCGGCTTGATGACGACGAGATCGCCAACCACTACTTCTCCTACTGCAATCTCCATTTCCTTACCATCTCTGATAACCGTTGCAGTTTTGGCCTGGAGACCAATGAGTTTTTTGATTGCATCACCCGTGCGTCGCTTTGATCGAGTTTCGAGATATTTTCCAAAAGTTACAAATCCAATGACTACGATAACAACATCAAAATACGTATAGTCTGGCACCTGGATTAGTGTACGGACTTGGGGGAATAGTGTGATGATCGTGCTGTAGAGATATGCAGTCAGCGTACCGATACCGACGAGCGTGTCCATGTTTGCAACTCGATGACGGAGAAACATTACGACACCATTGAGAAATGGTTTTCCTACCCAAAAAATGACGACAGTTGAAAGTATCAGGAGCATGATGTTGAATAGCTCCATCGGAATGGGAAGATTGGGCACGAAAGTAAATGTCCGGGCAAGGATATCCCACATCATCAGAGCAAAAGTTGCTAACGTGATGGGGAGTACAAAATGCACTTTGTTTTCCTGTTCTACTGTCTCGCCTTGAGAGTCCATCTTGCTCATATCGTGGTGCATACCTGCCATATCATTAGCAGGATTTACTTTGGGCTGCACTGTATATCCATAGGGCGTAATTGCCGTATTTAACTTTTCAAAACTGACTTTCTCATCATCAAAAGAGATCATTGCCTTTTCTGTCGCATAGTTCACACTTACTTCTTTGACTCCATCGAGCTTGCGCAGTTGGAGGTCGATGATATGTGCACAGCTTGCACAGTGCATGCCCTTTATATCGTATGTGTCAGTTGTCATGTTTTTAAATAGTATTTATATTTTGTACCAGTTTTTTCTCCAATCTTTGAGCATAGTGCCACTTGTGGTGAGAAACTCCTCAACTGCATCAGCATTGTTCAGCACTTCAGATCTACTCGACTTTGTCCGTACTTCTTTGGTCATCACAATTCCTGCCTCATGATGGGCAATGACCGTATTTAGAAATCTGAGATCAAATGATGCATCATAGGTGCCGAGGTTCGGCACGATCGGGTCCTTGACCGCTCGAGTATCGCCATACCATGCCTTTTTCCACGCGTATAGCTCAGCGATCAGGACGGGTTCATTTTTCTGTATTTCTATTGCGAGATTCTTGACTTCCGGTCGAGTACTCACTTCTGCTTGCTGTGCGACCAAGATCGCTCCTCGGTGATGAGTAATCATCGCATCTACATATCTCAGATCAAGCCATTTGTCTGCTCGACCGAGGTCCATAGTGCTTTTGTCATACATCGTGAGCGCGTACTGTGGAGTGAGAAAATAACCAACACCAATGCCAATGATGGCACAGATAATCATAAGAGAAGTTGCTAAGTAGATCGAAATTTTGGTCATAGAAAAATATAAGTTGTAATTGGATATGAAAGTTATTTTCTTTTGAGTTTATAGACTTTGAGTATTACGGTAGTTGCGTTTTAGGTATCTCCACTTTTTATCTGAACGACGACACAGAGTTGGATGTGACTCTCAAGGAGTGTGTCCTCGATATTCGACAGGCTTTGTTTGACGGCTGAGGTCTGAGTGATGACATCGATGCAGTAGGTGTCTGATGCGATCATTTGCTGGAGCCCGCGGATCTGCCCCTCAACAATTTTGAGATGTCGGATGAGTTTTTGTTTGTCGGTTTTCATAGATACATGATACCCCCCTGGGGGTATAGTGTCAAGGGTCATATTTACCAGACACCAACAGACTGGCTTAGACTTGACATTAAGGTCATTTAGGGTCATGATAAGGCATGTCATCATCCTCACTTTTACCTCAACCAATCGCTGAATTAACACCCAAGTCTCGCAGTAGAGGTATGGTAGTGACGGGTGAGTCTGGTACCGGAGTATCGACCTTTCTCCTCAATCAAGTTGCCGCAGACCTGTCAAAAAATAGAAGGATAATCCTTTTTGATCCATGGGGCGATCTCGCAGTGCAGCTACACAAGACTTACTCAGATATCCTCGTATGGAAGGTTGGAGTCAAGGAGCCGAGCAACTGCTGTATCGATCTTTTTGCAAATGGAATCAGAAAGATTTCGCACGATATGGTGAGCAAACGAGTTATGGATCTAATGTACATGCTTTTTGATCCAGAAAAATCTGGACTGATCGGACCACGATTTACCCATACGATGCGCAATAGCATCGCAGTGCTTCGAGACGTGGGCGAGGCGAGCTTCACCAACTTACAGCGATTGTTGACTGATACGTCATATCTCACCTCTATCCTCCCTCGCGTCGTTGATCCTGGTGCAAAGGCCTACTTTACTAAAGTACTTGAAACGACGAGTGATACAAGCAAGTCCGATGTACTCGAGTACATCTTGCCAAAACTCAGTGTGGTGACACCAGATAGTCAACTGGGCATGATGCTCGATACCTCAATCACCAAACCGTGGGGTGAGGTCGTAAAATCATCGACAAAGGTCATCGTAGTAGATCTATCTACACTCAGCTCGCAAAGTCAGACGCTGGCTGTCGCATATAAACTGATCGTACAAGACCTAATACATACGCTTCATGGCGAACAATCGATGGGAGAACAGCTCTCCATATATATCGACGAAGTACAACGGATAGGGAATCGAGTGAGTCTAGCACTTTCGCATGAATTGAGGCGAGCCAATGCGTGGTACACATCCACTGTCCGAGATCTCTATACCTTGCCTCCGACTGAAATGCACGGATACCTTGTAGAGAAGACCCTTGTGTCATTTCGAGTGAGTCCTCCCGATGCAGGTTTTTTACTCCCCTATTTCATGTCATTTGATCAACACATCAAGCTGGATACGTTATCAGACTTTGAAATCGTTGCGCGGATCAGGACAGATCGAGGTGTGGTCTGTGCGAAATCAGCAAATAGCTCAACTAGCTGAGCAAACATACACGTGTTAGGATTTTGCGATCAGATTCAAAATCTGTGCATGGAGAGCTTTGTTTGTTGCTGCAACAGGATAATAGAGTGACAGTTGATCACTTTCCATCCGACGCACATATGTTGCCGGATCGAACTGTTCTCCATGAATATCGGTGACCATACAGCCAGCCCCTTGGGCCACAGTGCTCGCAAATATCTCATAAAGCCGTTCGCCTCCAATGGGATCGAGATATGCGTCGATCACTCCCATCGCAAGCTTAAGCCAATAGATATGACCACTACCAACTATAGTTTGGGAAGGTTTCAAAAAGATTTCTTTGACGCGGTCAAATCCCATCCTTTCTTTTGCACTTTCCAGCGTGATAACGATTCGTGAGTCGACGAGAGAAGTTTGCTTTTTGAGATTAAATAGTATTTCTTTCTCCGTTTGTATTTGATAAAAATGTGTTACCCCATCTTCTACTATCCCAACAATACCTGTTTGGTAGTCCATAATTGCGGATGAAATAAAGACATAATCATAATCAAAGATCGTGAGCCCAATCGCCGCTTCATGAAATGTCAGCGACGCGAGCGAGCTGTTGCAAAAAGGATCATAGACAACACGATATTTCTTTTCACCAAACTCAAAAAAACCACTTTCCTCAGAAAATACTTTTCCAGTGATTTGGAATTCGTGCAATTTCTTTTTTACAATCTCGTCGAGCCTCACATCAAAGCTATATTGAATATTATCGTTTGCTTTCACCTTGACCTGTTGCGCGAGGCTTTGAGAAAACAGCGCGTAGTTACTGAGGTTCGGAAACATGAAATCAAAAACATTGTGAAACGTAGCAAATATAAACTGAGATGCTTGGGAGTCCATGGATGTCTAGTATAGAATAATCGAAGTATTTATAGGGTAATAGTTATATATCTATAAACCTGAAAATACTTGGGGAAACTTCATCTTGGCCAGTTGCCAAGATGCGATGGTGCCAGCATTCCATACCTTGCCAGTTACGATCGCATCCTCAAACTCTGCAAAAGTAAACGACACCACCTCTATATCTTCGGTGACATCGAGCTTTTGTGATGAGTTAAACTCCACATCATAGGCTAGATAAATATGTAGTCTTTCAGTCCCTTTGGTCGGAAATGTTGCGAAGACGGCCAATTTTTGCAACTGCTTTGAGTCAATGTGGATACCTACCTCTTCTTCTAGCTCGTGAGCACCGCGTACAGCTATATCAGTATCTTCTGACTCAATACGTCCAGCTGGAAACTCGAGCACCACCTCATCGAGACCAGGTTTGTATTGATTTGCCAAAATCACCTTTTTATCCCTAGTGATGGGAACGACCATGACCGCATCAGTGACGGTGGTCACCACAAAGTCATCGACGATATGACCATTGGGCAACTCATATGATCGTCTTTCAAGCGGAAACCAAGTGCTGGGAGAAATATCCTTTTTTGAGAGCAATTTCCATTTTTTGGGAACCATAGGTAGAAGATTATATATCTATGCAGAGTAATTTGTGTCATCACCAACACACCCACAAGAAACATGTCTTGGTTGGCTGAGATTGTTGTTTTTGAGGTTCAATTGGTGATCCGTGCTTCGTAGGCGTACTGGTGACGGAGATTGTATCGAGCGTCTTCTCATCAGATACTCCCATGACAGTCTTTGGTGAGGGAGCTAGTATTTTCGTTGTGGTTGCGTTGAGTGTGGTTACTTCTTGAGTTGTTACTGGGGATTGATTCTTGACAGCATACTTGTATGAAGATATTGAGGAAACTGATCCTTGTGATCGAGTTGATATTTTCATGATACTACTCCAGTCACCTGGCATACATCCTCCCTGTCCTCTTACTTTAACGTAGTAGGTAGTTCGTGGCTTCAATGCACGGATCATATAGTTCTGAACTCCTTCACGCTCAAGAGTCACTTCTGCTCCATGCTCCTCTGCTGAAGGCTTGGTTGAGTAACTTACATAGTAAGTATTCGTATTTGAGAGAGGAGTGAAGTACATCTTTACAGAAGTACTTGTACTATCAGCTTGAAACAGATCTGGCGCATCACTTGGTTTCTCATCCGTGCAGAGAGGGGTAGTTGCGCTTGAGGTTGACGATGAAGTACTCGAGGAAGTACCAGCTGATGTATTGCTACTCACTTGACCAAAAAGTCCAAAGACGGAGAAGTTGGTCGTAGTACAGGTGATAGTGTTGGCCACTGTATTTACTACACAGCTAGAGAGGGCTGACCAGTCGCTACCATTCCATCGATAAATAATGAGAGTGGACTCATTGATTCCTACGACGTCACTATCCTGATAGGTAAAGGTGACTGTGATGGGTTGAGAAAACGAAGTCACCGCAGTGCCTATTCCGGTCAATGCCTTGAGATCAAATAGTGAGCTTCCTACACTGTTCACACCCGTTGGCTTTCCTGATACACCGAAAACCGATGACTGATCGAGTGACTTGATTTGATAAACCGCATCGCTTCCCGTTGCCCCGCTCGGGATATTGAGTGAGATTGCAGCAGTACCTGTGGCGAGCGATGAGCTTCCGCCACTTACCGCTACGATACTCGAGGCATTCTGATCATAGATGGTTGCAGATCCTGCACATCCCGTAGTGGTAAATGTACGATCAGTATCTGTTCCGGTGTTTGACGAAGAGTCTGTTGAAATGACCCGGTAATGATAGGTAGTACATGCGACCAAGCTTGGTAGCGTCACACTGTGATTCAAAACGCGTGGTGAGGTGTCGATCACACTCGTTGAAGCACCATAACTCGAGGTGAGGCCGTACTCCACGCTACTTGAAGCAAGTTCGTTGGTGGTCCAGGTGATTGTTGAGGAGGTATTTGATGGAGATGATGAAACAGATGTAAATGTGGGAGCAAGTGTATCCGGGGTCGTCGCATTAGCCGATACTGTATTGCCTGCACCAGAGCTATTGACCGCGCTGACACGGAAATTGTATAGCGTACTACTTGATAATCCTGTCACAGTAGCTGATGTAGATGTGGAGGTGCCATCTGCAAAAGTACTCCATGTACTTGCGGCATTTATTTTATATTCAATCACATAATCAGTGATAGATGAACCACCATTACTCACGGGTGCTGTCCAAGATAGAGCGACTTGAGTGCCCGTAGGTGTGGCAGACAGACCAGTAGGTATTCCTGGGTAGTTCAGACCTAATACATTTTTGGTTATCGCAACCATGAGAGAAGAAACGGTTTTGAGTCCTGCGTACGTCCAATGGTTTGCTCCATCTGTACCAGTTGCGGTAGTGGTATCTACCACATACACATTCGGTTCAAGAGCTGCTACATCTGCCAGTGCAGTATTTATAGTTGGGTACCCAGAGAGAGCTGGCATGGACTGGAACTGAGTCATGATGATGATCGCTCCTGGCAAATCTGCTTTGATATTATCTATATACGTTGTCAGATTTGTTTTGAACGTATTGATATTGGTACCAGAAATCCCATCATTGATACCGATACTCATCCAAACTACCCATTTTCTATTTGTAGGAATTTGAGTTTTAGCAGCAGCGGTTCTTTGTAAAAATTTAGTAAAGTACCCGCCAGCATAGCTCCACTCACTTACTTGTGATCCACCTTGGCCAGTTTTAACTAAATATACTTGTGGGTTGTCCGGGAAGGCATTTGCTTCTGTAGAATTTGCAAGTCCAAGTTCTAAACCATGACAACAATCATAATACCCACCCAAACCTGCATGGTCTCGCAAGTTGTTTGTTCCAATATCTAGGTTTTCAAATAGGAAATTTCCAGAAGTTAGCTCTAAGATCTGCACCGCAGACCGAGGCGCTATTTCGCCCGCAGTCGCACTACTATTGAGTCCGATACCACCAGAATTACTTTCTCCGGTGATAACAAAACTCAAGTTGCTGATAGCATCTGGAGTAGCGCTAACAGTGGCAGATGCTGTGCCAGGGTTACCGTCATTAGAACCACTAACACGGAAGTCATATGCCGAAGTATTTGTAACCCCAGTAACGATAGCTTTTTTTGCTGTTGATGCTCCGTCATTGTAAGTAGTCCACGTCGTTGGTTCTGAAGAAAGTTTATATTCGATTATGTAGTCAGTGGGCGTGCCACCGGAGGATGGCGCATCCCAACCAAGCAAAACTTGTCGATTAAATCCAGTCGCCACTAGTCCAGTAACCTGCCCTGGAGCTTGCGGAAGAGCTGGAGTCGCTGAGTTTGATGCGCTTGAAGCAGCAGAAAGACCTTGAGAATTGGTAGCTTTGACTGTGAAAGTATACGCGACATCATTGGTCAAACCGGTCACAGTGATTGGTGAACTGCCACCGCTTGCCGTGATTCCGCCAGGTGATGAAGTGACCGTATAACCAGTGATCGCATTGCCTCCATTAAAGCTTGGGGGAGTGAAAGTCACAACAGCAGAAGCATTTCCAGCGGTGGCAGTACCAATGGTTGGTGCGTCTGGAACAGTGTCTACAGGAGATAAGCCATATACAACAACATCATCATACGTACTTGCTGCTGCTGAATTTTGCAAGAAAATTGGTTTATTGTTCACGACCGTAGCAGTGTTATGTGTACACATCAGTACTCCACCTTTGTAGACTTCAAATCCTCCAGAAACAACCTTCATCTTGTAGACCGCGGCACCAGCGTCTGCATTGCCACAGCTTGTTGATGTGCTGGCTGTATCATCCCAAGCGAGTGCCAGTATCTGACTTCCTGCTGCGGTGATGTATAACAAATAAGCTTTTTTACCAGCACTGCTAAACTCGTAATCACCATAGCCGATCAATGGTGAAGAACCAGCGGTCATGGAGGCAGAAATTTCTAAAGAAGTTGAGTCGAATACATCCTGTGAAATGAGAGCGTTTTGCGACCAAGGAGGACCATAGCTATCAGCTATCGTTAACGTGCCGTTTTGTTGGATTTTTCCACTAGTACCTCCAGTACCGGTTGGATCATACTCATACCACTTGTCAGTATTGATTGTAGTTCCTGTAAAGCTGTCTGTTAATTGGTTTCCTAATGTACTGGGGACAACAGAATTAGAAGCAGAAGAAGCTGATGAAGTCCCGACAGAGTTAGTGGCGGTGACGGTAAAAGTATATGACACTCCATTGGTCAGGCCAGTCACTGTACGTGGTGAAGAGGCCCCCGAGGCAGTAAACCCACCTGGGGATGAGGTCACTGTGTAGCTCGTGATAGATGCGCCTCCATTGTCGACAGGAGCAGTAAAGGTGATAGTAGCTTGAGTGTTGCCACCTTCAGCAGTCACGCTCGTTGGGGGATCTGGAGCAGTTGGTAAACCTGGTGTTTTGGTTGCAGTACCACTCGCGGTACCTGTGCCTATGGCATTCACCGCTTTGACTCTAAAATTGTAGCTAAGATCGTTGGTTAAACCGGTAACAGTTGCGGTCGTCGCAGTTGAAGTGCCATCAGCAAAAGTTGACCACGTGGTTGGTTCAGATGCTAGCTTATATTCGACAGTGTAATCGGTGAGAGCAGAGCCACCATCATCAGCGGGTGCTGTCCAGCTCAGGGCAATTTGAGTATTGCCTTTAGAAGCCCCGAGTGCTGTTGGTGCATCTGGTACAGTTGGACCAGTCACTGCGATCCCCCATTTTACGGAAAGATAATTTTCGATTTGAGCACGTTGTGTATTTGTTAACGTAGTGCTGTACGCGATAACCTCAGCGATATCGCCATCCCAATACCGACCACCGCCATTAATCATGCCGATCGCAGAAGTTGTATTTGTGATACTAGAAGGCAGCTCAAAGGACCCAATCCAGAACTCATTCAAAGGCGAGAAATTATGACCACCAGATCCAGCGATTGATGTGCCGTTTCGATACGCCGTAGTGTAATTGTTTGTCGCTGATGCGATTTTATTGGTTGCATCGACACCGTTCACTATATGACCATTGCTTGGAGAAGTTCCCGTAAAATCACCAACAATACCAGCATACGTACTGAAAGATGTGCTGTCATATTTTGCAACCACAAACACTGTTCGGTAAACTACCGAACTGTTGATGTTTAAATAATCATCTCCCCCATCGAATCTCATGATAGAGCGACCATTTTGTACACTAGATACGAGAGATGGTCGAACTCCATCAGTCGCAGTCCCGTTTTTACCGTTGCCACTTTTATCATTGACTTGAGTGATGATCCCGGAGGACTCTGTGATAGTTGCGGCATCAGATCCATCTAACCACAATGACATATTTGATATAGTAAGCGGAGTTTCTACCCCTGGCGTTGCATTGGCAGTCGAGCTCACTGTGCTTGTCCCAATTGTGTTAACTGCACTAACTCTAAAGTTATAGACTAAATATAATCTTGTTTTTTAGCTAAAAACAATTGATTGTCAAATTCTTCATGGATAAAACCATAACAAGGGGATATTTATGAAATTGAAAATTTATTGCATTTTGTCTTTAATGATTGCAACTCCAAGTTTCGCCCTCATGGGTGGCGTCAGCGGTGGCGGCGGCAACGTCATTAACCCAACACCTCCAGATGAAATAAATCAAGATTTACATGAGACAACGGAACATGTTGAACACTTAATACACTCTTCAC
>CAZIUF010000010.1:12897-29362 GCA_964542665.1 uncultured Gammaproteobacteria bacterium
CAGAAGTGCTTGTTGAAGTGCCATCGACAAACGTAGTCCATGTAGTTGGCTCAGAATTTAATTTGTACTCTACCAAATAGTCTGTGATAGCACTACCACCATTGCTCACTGGTGCTGTCCAAGAAAGAGATACCTGATTGTTGCCAGACACCCCTGAAAGTCCTGTTGGTGAGCCAGGTGCAGTTGGTGCGGCAGGAGTGGCTGTTGCGGTCCCACTTGCAATACTTGTCCCTATGGCATTGATCGCACTAACACGAAAGTTATACGAAGAGCCATTGCTTAGACTGGTTACAGTAGTTGAAGTTGATGTTGATGTGCCATCAGCAAATGTTGTCCATGTCGTTGGCTCGGAAGCAGGCTTGTATTCAACCAAGTAATCCGTGATTGCAGATCCCCCATTGCTCACTGGAGCTGTCCACGATAATCCCATTTGAGAGCTTGCTGGTGAAGCGGTCAATCCAGTCGGTGCACCTGGAACTGTTGGTCCCGCGGCATTACCTGTCACCAATACATCATCAAAAGTGCTAGCAGCAGCTGAAGATTGCAAAAATATTTTCTTATCATCGATAGTTAAGCCTGTACTTAGAGTACATTGCAATACGTCATTTTTGTATACCTCAAAACCACTTGCTCCACTTGCAAGAAGCTTCATCCGATAAGTTGCTCCATCAGAAAAAGTACCGCAAGAAGCATTGCCAGTTAAGCTACCATTGTCCCAAGTCAAAGCGAGGACAGAGTTGCCCACTTGGGCATCTATAATAAATGCTTTGGTCCCTGCACTCTGAAAATTATGATCGCCATAACCCAAAAGTTGGTCTGAGTTATTGGTCATAACTGCAGAAATTTCTAATGCAGTCGAATCAAAAGTATCAAAAGAAGTCAGCGCATTAGTCCCCCATATTGACCCAGCAAATCCTTCAGCGGTACTTGCCGTTCCGTTTTGAGTAATATTCCCCATAGTACCGCCGGCACCGGCAGTATCTACTTCGGTCCATTTGGCTGTGTTTATCGTAGTCCCGGTAAAATCATCTGATAAGAGTGTTGCGGCTGATACTGGAGCTGCAATCCAGTGAAATAATGAGCAGAAAATAAAAAGAAAAAGAATCAGTCTATAGCCATAAAATGATGGCTTAAATCTAGCATTTTTTTCCTTATGATTCAATTTTGTATACACACAATAAAACTAACAGTTTTTGAGTTCGAAATCAAGCTCAAATGATGAATATTTAAGATACAAATTTATATGAGCAAACAAACATATCCATAGGCCTCGCTCGTGGTACACTTTTTCTCATGAAAGGAGGAATAAAACTATGAAAACAATGACCTGTCGACAAATGGGTGGTAACTGTGACTTTGCAGTACATGGCTCAACAGCAGATGAGCTGATGGGCAATGGTGCAAAACACGTACAGGAAATGGCATCCAAGGGTGATGCTGAGCACATCAAGATCCAGGCTATGATGGATGCGATGCAAAAAGATCCAGCAGCTGGCCAAGCGTGGTACAAAAAATTTACCGCAGATTTTGCAGCACTTCCTGAGAGCTAACTAGCTTTTTGAAGTACTGGTTTAGGTCCTCCACATGGAGGGCCTATTTTTTTACCCACGTCGGGGAGGGAGCGGGATAAACACACTTGTTCGCTTGCTATACTCTGTGAACTCAGGTTTCTCAGCCATTTTTTTCTCGAGCATGGGGATGCCCGAGACTTTCAGTATGAGTATTGTGATGGTAAGCGGTCCGATGATGCTCAGCCATCCACCCGGGACTGAGAGGGCAATGATCCAGATCCCCCACCACTGGGTAACTTCACCAAAATAGTTCGGATGTCTCGTATATTGCCACAAGCCACTCTGAATCAGTTTCCCTTTATTTGCAGGATTTTTGATAAATCGTGCAAGTTGGGCATCGCCAATGGATTCAAATAGAAAACCAATGATCCACACCGCACAACCTGCCAAATCAAAAAGTCCAAGTGACCCTCCCCTACTATGGTTGATAAAGAGTACTGGCATCACCACAAGATAAAGCAATACTCCCTGCAGCATATATATTTGGAAAAACGAGCGAACAAAAAATGAACTCCCCCACTCCTTCCGCCACGCCGCATATCGGTAGTCTTCAGGCTTTCCCCGATTGCGTGAGTAGATATGCCAAGCAAGACGTGTGCCCCAGACAGTAACCAACACCCCCACCAGGATACCTCTCAAGCTCATGCTTTCAGAAATGGCAAACGATACCCAGGCCAAGAGCACAAATCCGAGTCCCCAGGCGATGTCTGCAATATCATTTCTTTTTTTTAGTATCGATATGACAAACCATATGGTCATATATACAAGCACTACGAATTCAAGTATGTAGTAATAGTTCATAAGCCGATTTTTTTTGCAACTAGAAATGTAATAGTCGAAATTGCTGCAGCAAGTACTGAGCCCCAGATCAGGTCAACGATAGTCACCAGAAGTGGCCAGTTTTTGATCGTAGCTAGATTGGTCAGATCATAGGTCGCATACGTGATGAGTCCAAACAGCGCACCAAATACGAGTGCATTTATCCACATGTTTTTTTCGAGCGCAGGTGTGATCACAAAGTGCACAAGTCCAACCACAAAAAGGAGATAAAACACTATTGCTGCAACCCAGTTGATATCGGACTTCATCAAAAAACCAATCTGCTTGGCATAAAACTTTTGAGCTATCAATACGAGCCACACCATATCGATTGCAAAAAATACAGGAAGTGCGATGAAATAGAGTTTGACAAACATAGTTATTTGTTTAAATAAGTAATAGTAAACTGCAAGATTGTGGCAAATGAAACCCACATGAGATACGGGATCTGCACATACGCGATCCAGCGTGCATGAGGATAGATCACAACCATGGCCCAAATGATCGTGACCAGCACAAGTGCGATATCAATGGCCGCAAAGAGGTTATTTTTTACGCCAAACTGCAGAGGAGCAAATGCGATATTGAAAATAATATTCAAAACAAAAGGGATGATCACGATCGCCGGAATCTGTTTCTGAAAAGCGAGCAGAAATACCCTTCCAAAAGAAATAACAATGACAGCATACAATACAGTCCATACGGGCCCAAAAAGCCAGGAGGGCGGTGACCACGAAGGTTTGATGAGCTGTGAGTACCAGTTGTATGTATCCATGTCTTGAAATAAGTATACCCCAGGCTGAGTGAGAAAGGTATACACCGAAGAAGTATCAAGCATTCCACTTTTTCCGAAGGACTACAAAGTGAGTGACAAACAAGATGACCCCTGCCACCTCAACGATCAAAGGTGCTGCAAGATCAGAAATCTGTCTATATGCTCTCTCCGACTCGATATTTTGTTCACATCTTGCTTTATCTTCAAGCGCTCGAGTAATCTCGGCTTCTGAGGGTGTATAGTCATTAGTTGGGAGAGGGGCCATCATGTATTGACATTGAGCCTCCTCAAACGAGTTGAGTCGATACTTGGGGCCGACAGTCCTATTGATCACGTATTGAGTCAAAAAAACTGCTCCGCCGACCATCATACCTATTGCACACAGCGACACGAGATATACATACAAACTGCGAAAACTAACGGATTTGGATGGAGCGGTTACCATAGATATTTATGCATCCCATTTCTTACGTAGCACCCCAAAGTGCGTGATAAAGAGTATGACGCCCATGACTTCAAAAATCAATGGCGCAGTGAGATCGGCTGTTTGACGATTGATGCGGATAGCTTCAAGATTTTGGAGACAGCGATCTCTCGACTCTCGTGCTCGTTGGATATCTTCATTGGACAACTCGGCATTCGATGGGGACAAGCTGTATCGACATTGGGATTCTTCATCGTAGTTAAGTTGATATTTTTGCCCGACCATCCGATTCACTACATATTGGGTCAATAGAACTGTGCCAACGACGATCATGATGATCGATGATATTGAAATGAGGTTGATGTAGACTCTACGGAAACTAAGCGGTTTTTGAGATGAGTTTGCCATAGATTGATATGATTGTAACAGGACATGAATGCATGAGTCAAGCAGATAGATTCCTGTGGATATTTATGGCTCAAAACTTAGGGAGCAATCATTTATACCTGCTTTCGGAGTACAATCAGTGATCATGAGCGCACATCATGAGATGATGATTGGACAACCTCCCGATGCACACGTTTTGAGGCGTACTGCTTACCCCATTGAAATAGACACTCCACACACAAAAGAAGAGTTAGAAGTTTTAAGGCGTATTGCTCCGCATATGGTTGCAGTTGGCACAGAAAATATCGTACTCAGCCAACCAGGCAACCACGCTGCTGGTATCATTGGAGGTTTTCCAGACAACCAGGGGCAGTTTATATTTTGTGCCACTCACTCAGTTGGGCAAGGAACTCACATATACCATCCCTATTCAAATATTGTGGTTGATCTCAGCAGAGAAAGAGCTACTCGCTTTTATCCCGATACAACATGCGTAGAATGGATACCCCAATATGGGCAAATTGACGAGGGTATACAACTCAGACCATACCTGCCTGGACCCTGTTGGATTGCGTCTATGCGGTACGGTGGTAATCATAGTTTTCATCTTCAAATCGCCACACATAGTACAACGATATCTGGAACTTACAGTCGTGATAAACACAACACCTTTTGTCCTGTGATTGATGGAGATGGCGAGAGTATTGGACCTGGCTGGAGTGGATCAGCAGTTATCCAAAGATTGGCTGGAGAAGGATATGGTTTGGTTGGAGTACTTCATGGCCTTTCGATAGATAATCGAATCATGTTTTCTCCGATTCCACGAGTGTTATTATCAAAATATCCCAGGGAACATGGTAGGGTAACTACCACTATGGTCCGGTAGCGATGCCGTCGACATACCATTTTCCATCAGCTTTGACTAGAGTGATCCAGCGAGTATTTTTACCAGCATCCCACCCAAAGTTTGGTATTGGCTGGGCCTGTGCCGCCTCGGGCTTCATCTCTATGTTTAGACTTACTTGATAACTATGTCTATCTGCAGTCCAATCTGACTCCATCGACGAGGTGATCTTGTCCGCCTTGATACTTTTGATAGCGTTGAAATTGACAGCCCATGCTTGCTTGATACTGTCATCACGCATGATTTGTGGACTCATCATCCCTACCGCATCACTCGCACGACCATCGTCAATCAAATTGATAAATGTATTGATGATATCCGTCTCCTGCGGGAGAGGTGTAGTATCACCAATCTTATCCGTTGGCTTAACCCGGACAAGGTCACTTTCTCCAGTTATACGACCAGCCACAGCAATAGCTAATTGGATATTTTTCTCATTATCTATCGCTTTGGTCGAGCTTCGACTCACAGAAATATATTCATCAGTACCCAATACGAGATAGATGTTATTTATCTGATCATTTTGCTGCCAGGCGATGAAGTGATCCATCCCTATACGAGGGTCAGTTTTCAATACACGATCCAAAAACACGAGACCAGTCTTTTGCTTCGCGACGTTGAGAGTCTCATGATGGATAGTCACAAAGCTGTTCTCAGATACAAAGTAGTTACAAACATCAGTGGTGACGGTGTTGAAATTTTCTGTTTTTATGACTGGTATCCCGATCACGCTTTGGATCCATTCCTTGGTAAACTCACCACAGATATCAGTACCTATCGTAAAAGTTTTAATATTTTTATCTAATACAGTTGGATTGGGTGCTGGTGGATAGGATACAGTAGTTGGTGCATTGCTTTTTCTGACCAAAAGGAGACCAACGACGAAGACTACGCAGAATACGAAAAATAGTATTACCCTATTTCTCATGGACTTAGTATAGCACAATATCAAGAGGTGATCTCGTCACCAGAACGTGCTACAATCGCTAGATTAGTAGTCAAACCGTATGCTAGATCAAGCAAGCAAACCAGCTCAAAAACCAGTCAAAGGAATAGTTATCATTATACTCATTGGGCTGCTCATCCTATTTGGATACAGATCACTCAAATCAACACTGTCACAAGTAGGTACTAGCGATGCACCAAAGAGTGGTGAGACATATATACCCCCACAATCAGACACCACCGGTCAAAACAGTACTACAAAAGATGATATGTTCCCCAATCCTCCTACCAGCAATATAAGTGATCCGCTCAAACTATCATTTGACGCGACCAATCTTACCACAATCGACGAGTTTGGACTAGATGACCAGTCAAACTATCCAAAAAAATCACTCAAATCGATATCATACCAACTATCACCGATACCCCAGGCAAAAATTGCAAACTCACCTGAGGTAGAGGCTACCAGCTACTTTTATGATGCAATGCGCAAAGGAGGAAATATCAAAGAAGCAGTACTTGAAAAACAAATCGATCCTGAACTCCTCATTCAAACATTACAGACAGATGGTGAGAGTACCGAGCTACGTACTGTTCCCGTCTCCCTCAAAGCTATTTATTTGGGTCCTGATGTCACTACAGAAATAAAAAACGTATTGCTGACATGCCGAAAGGAGTACGGCGACTATATGAGCTATAGAGGTACCAACAAAAAGTACCTCGACAAGCTGGATGAGATATTCCCAACAGATCTCTCGACTTTTGTATACGATGATGGCAATGATCCAAATAAAAACGAAATCGCATATGTAAAAAATCTTGGCAACGGCAAGAAACAATTTGTGATCAGCGCTGTCCATATTTATTTTGGTTCTATCCTCTACCAACGCAGTGGGATATTTGATCACATCAAAGACATTGATCTTACAAAATATGAGAAAGAAGTCAGAGATTTCTCAATCAGAAAGACGTGCTATCACGAGTTCACTCATATCCTCCAAGATAGTGTCGATGCGGTCAACAAAGGGGAAGGAAAGTATGCGTATTTTGCAAAAGGTCAGACTATGGAGTCCTCAACACCTTATTTATCTAAGTTTTTCAATATGAAGGATCCGGTGAGTGTGCTTCAGCTCGAGGATGCGATAGCCGAGGCTCAAGCAGAAGGCCTATCTTTTGAAATGCTTATGGATATCTATGATCTGTCTCCGAGCCAACGACGAGCACTGTGGGATCAGGAGTTTGGGAGACTGAAATCGAATAGACTAAAGATCAATGCAATGGCGTCGAACTTTGTCACGGACTTTACCAGCGGAGATCTGCTAGATCTTTCATCAAAGCTGAGTGAGCTACCGTACGAATTGCAATCTCCAAAAATTTCATTTGGCCAAAAAAAGAGACTTGGCCAAATGATGAGCACAAGTTATGTTGCATGGCTTGGTTATCTCAATCCAACTACCAAGGCTGAAAACCAAAAGCTATTTAATTTCCTGAAAGATACACATATAAATTATTAATTTAAGTTTCATTGGCATGAAGAGTATCTTACTTAAAGGTATTGGCGGATTACTTGTTCTTCTCTTTGGACCACTTATTTTTGTGCTGTATTTATGGCTCGAAGCACAGAGCGTGCCTACAAGTTCATCTGGACTAGTGATCAGTCTGGGTGAGGATATTGATAAAAAGTTCAGAGGCAGATGGTACTATCGATTCTTTTCGTTCCTCGTGCATAAAAAGGAGGAATCATTTTTGGCTAACATGATTCGTTTCCTAGTATTTGATCTGCCTTTCAACATCATCATTTATGGCATTCTTGTCGCTATTTCAGTAGTTTGGACACTGGCCGCATTCCGTCTATTGTTCCATATTGACCTCGTCCCATTCTTTAAGCTACTTCTCAATATGTCATGAGCAATGGTCGAAATATTGTCGTCAGGTGGAACACTCCTTCTCATATTTTTTCATGACAGAGACAAGCACATTAACCTGTGTGGTGGTATGCGCAGGAAACAACGCTATTCTGATCTGCTTTTCTGCTTCTGATCCATATCCACTTCCCACGACTACGCCCATGCTTTGTGCATATTCTATAAATCGTTTCGATCCTCCCTTGACATTGAGGCAGAGGGTCGAGCGAGATCGATCTGGCCCATCAATCAGGCAAGAAAATATAGTCGAGTTGTCAACCAACCCATATATTCTTTGGGCATATGATTCGGTAGTTTTGCGTATCGACCCGATGCCCATTTTGCACATATCTGTTGTCACTCTCGACAAGAGATAAACCAGCCATGTGCTGGGTGTTTCTGGCGTCTGCCATTTTTTGGCATATGATTCAAGAGTTGGGAAACTATGGTAGGTACCAATATTTACTCCACCCTCCTTCAGTTCGTACGAGCGCTTGAGTGCACGATCACTTATGACGAGCACTCCTAATCCAGCGGGTAGACCAAAACCCTTTTGTACTCCAAAAAATGCACAATCGACCATATCCCAGGGTATAGGCTCTGTAGGTACTGATGACACCGCATCAATTGCTATGATAGCTTTTGGATAGAGTGATTTTATCTCACTGATAAGTTGTTCGCCTATACGTATCCCTGTCGAAGTATCGTTATGAGTTATACAAACAAGGTCAACTCCTTTGAACTTTCCACTTTTTATATCGATAGATGTAAATGCTTTATGATGGTCAGCAACGATTTTATGGGGATTCTTTTTCAGTTCACTTGCGATCTCATACCACCTGGTGCCAAAAGCGCCCTGGATGAGATGCAGCGAGCTATTGCTTACTGTATTTTGTATGACACGCTCCATACCCTCTGTGCCAGATGATAAAAAGTAGATGTGACTATCTGCGGGGATTCCCAACAGTTTACCGAGGTTTTTGACGCACGTTTTGTACCAACCTGCAAATGCGGCACCTCGGTGAGAAATGGAAGGAGTATCTTGCTTGAGAGAGTCAAGGATGTGATCGCCTACTGTTGGATATAGTTGTGTTGGTCCGACTGTAAAATAAATCATACATATATATTGAATTTGTATTTAATCTACTCTTTCATATATCGGATACATCGACTGGTGACCTCTTGAGCTATCCTGGATTGCGCCTCTTCTGTCGATCCCCCAATGTGAGGGGTCAGTATAACATTGTCATATTGAGCAAATGGGAAATCAAACGCTCCATTTTTTGTGGGTTCATCTGGGTATACATCGAGTGCTGCACCGGCAATTTTTCCACACTTTAATGCGACATCTAACGCGTTTATATTTACCACTAGACCTCGACTGTAGTTTAAGAGATATGATCCTCGCTTCATTTGAGCTATTTCTTTGGTATTAATTAAATCTCTGTTTTCTTGTCGACCATCAACGTGCAAGGTGACAAAATTTGATTTGCTCAACAGTTCTTCGAGTGTTTCACACAGTTCTACATGTCCCTGTGTAGGTCGCTCTCTCAAATCATACGCAAGCACTTTCATGCCTATTGCTTCTGCAATAGCACCCACTTGTATTCCGATCGTACCATACCCGACGATGCCCAGTGTCATGCCCCTCACTTCATGACTTTGTGTTGCACTTTTATTCCACGCCCCTTTCTGGGCCGATACTATTGCAGTCGGCAGCCGTCTTGCGAGAGAAATAATCGACCCAACCACGATTTCTGCAACACTTCGGCTACTTGCATACTGCACATGAGAAATGTGTATATGTTTTCTTTCGCAAGTAGCAAAATCAATCTGGTCAGTACCCACACAATATGCAAGGATGTGACTGAGGTGTGGTGCCGCATCGATGATAGCTTGGGTGATATGTGTGCGCGAACGTATACCCAGAATATCAATATCAGCTATCAGGAGCATCAACTCGTGTTCGTCTGGTGCATAGTCGAGTGATTTGACTCGATATCCTTCGGCCTCAAAAAGTTTCCGGGCACAGTCATTGATATGTTCGCACAAGAGTACCGAGGTTTGCACATGGCCAATTAAATCTTTCACCGACTTAACCACATGATCAGCCCCTTTGATGACTTCGGGCCGAGCAATATGCTCGGTATACGCAAAAGTTGTCACGTGTTCGGGTGCGTATTCCTTCATTTCTATATCTGTTATACCATCACCGACCACAGCAATTTTACCTTTGAGCTCCAGACTTTTTAATAGTTGATACTTTCCTTTTGCCTTGCTTGTCCAGCGTGACATATCTACACCAGCTATTTTTGTGCCTTTATAAATGAATTTGTTTGCATATACCTGTTCACGTGGTATACCCAACTTATCTGCAACTGGCCAGATAAGCTCTTCAAATCCCCCAGATACAATAAGTATGCGCTTAGAATTTGTTGCAAAAAAGTCAACATTCTTTATCACCGATGGGGAAATATTTTGAAATACGACGGCAGCTGCTTGAGCTATCATTTCACTATCGGTTTCCAGATAAGAGATCCTTTTTTGTAGCGCAAGATCAAAGGCAATTTTTCCTGACATGGCGTCCGCGGTCAATTTTTTGATGCTCGCCAGAATAACATCTCTTCTTTTTGATTTACTTAGCGCTACTTCTGCCAAAACATCTATGCCCTCTACTCCAACAAGGGTGCTATCAAAGTCAAATATGATATGTTCAAACTTCATAGGAATTTAAATCTTAATAACCAGGGGTTGAAGAGCACAAGGAGAAGTCCCTTATCGGGAACAAGATGAGAAGCAGATGCAGAAGATGAGTTTCGACTTTATCATTTCTATAGATATCATATCAATGCCCAATACGTGATGCAATAGGATAAAAATGAAGGTGCCCACGATCTCTCACTGGCTATATTCCGACTACGCCGAATAGTTTGCCGATCCCATAGGTGATGACCATGGCGAGTATTCCGCCAGTGACAACTCGTATGACGGCTCTCAATCTACTTGCGCCACCAGCATATGCACTAAGATATCCAGTGAAGATAAGTGCTACTACCACTGATGCAAATACTGCGGGGATGCGTATTGAGACAGGTGCGATGATGACAGCAAATAGCGGGATGATAGCTCCACATAAAAATGCGAGTCCAGAGGCATACGCTGCGTGCCACGGATTCGTTAACTCTTCTGGATTGAGACCCAGCTCGGCATGTACATGTGCCGCAAATACATCGTGTGCAGTGAGCTCAATTGCCACTTTTTTTGCGGTATCTCTCGATAGCCCTTTTTTCTCATATATCAAAGTAAGTTCTCGCAGTTCTGCCTCGGGCAATGTCTCAAGTTCTCGACGCTCTTTGTCGAGCAGTGCTTTTTCGGTGTCTCGCTGAGTACTCACGGAGATATATTCACCCACTGCCATGGACAGTGCACCCGCAACTACAGCTGCGACTCCGGCAGTCAATATAAAACTAGTTGAGCTAGAGGCTCCTGCAACGCCGACAATGACTGCAGAAACGGAGACGATACCATCGTTTGCGCCGAGTACTGCAGCGCGAAGCCAATTGAGTTTACCTCCACTCATGGTTGAGTCAACCTCAACATGTACTATTGGATCCCGGGATACAGACATGTGATCAGTATATCACGCGTTAGAAAAGCGAATATATTTACTATTTTTCCCACATGTCCCATACTTTTGCAGCTACGTTCACCGGTGTTCCCTCAAGTGGAAAATGATGTAGCTCGATGAAAGGCAGTGAGTTTGCCTCGATCAGTCCCCATCTTTGGGGTAGTGGACTCGTTGTCACATCGGCAATGATGAAATCGAAACCTACAATTGCTGCACCGATGGCATCGCCTGCATCTTTTAGGATCTTTAGTATTTCAGGATGTGTCACATCGATCATTTCGACCGTATGTCCACCATACGAAATACCAACTTTTTCAGTGAGATCGATAGTTAGCTCTTTGGGAAGTATCGACTGCGGTGTGTACCCTTGTCTTTGTAAAAAGTATTCAATATGAGGTGTCATGACAAACTCATTAACCTTTGGATGTCGCGAAGCATTTTTTCTTGTTATGAGCTGACTTATACTCGACACTCCGTCGCCGCACACGCGAGGGGGATCACCCCGAAGTATTCCAACTATCTCACCCGCAACATATGTTCCCCGATACACACTGCCGACGAGGTGCTCTTCCATGATGAGAAAATAACTGAGTTGTTTCGCTATCTCAAATGCTTCCTTCAACTGTCCTTCTGTATATATATGTGTAGTCGTATGACGACCACGTGATCCCGAACGCGGCTTGATGATATATGGTGCTTTTCCGGTCCTGAATATCTGCAAAGCTTGCTCATAGGTAGTAACGAGTCCCCCATATGCAGTAGGGATACTATTTTGTCTCATGAATTTTTTAAAATTATTCTTGTCATCTATCCAGGCAAATCTTTCCTGATGAAAACGAGAAGGTATAGGAAGACTTTCAAAATAGTGCCAGGATCCATGTATATTGGCTCGGTATTGTTCGATTGGTTTACCAAACACGACAATGCCTTCCATGGTGATATTTCTTTTAGTAGCTTCTTTCCAAATCACCTGAGTCCTGTCAGAACATGCTTTGTGCATATCTCTATGGTATTTCCAAACCCCACATACTCGAAAAAATCGGATAAATGGCCAGTACATAACGCTAACTATTTTATTAGCAATACCTACCGGGATCATACCCATTAGTTGATAAAAAGGTGCTGTTACTGCCAATATGAACTCGTTAATATAACTGGCGGTATGGTTCACTGGGTTGTTGCCACAATGCTGACAGCTATCTTTGCTGAGTAAATGATTACTTGACATAAAGTGATGCCGGAAAATCTTGCGTAGTAGACATTGGACCACTTGCGGGCGACAACGTGTGCCTAAGTTGAGGGATCATAATATCAAGACTTTCGCCTACTGTCATCCGACCAAATACCTTTTTGAGTGATTGACTGGTTGAAGTGTCACCCCAGAGGAATATGTCTAAAAGCGTGGCAGGAACAGTTCTCATGCTGTCGCAGATGCCAGCAATCACGAAGTCGCCCGTAAATATGTCTGTTGGAATATCTGTAGCAATGCTTTTATCCGAGTGCCCGACTGATATGAGTATCTGATTCCATGCGTTCTTCATATCCCCAAGATACTGAATCTGAGAAAATCCTCCACCCAGTGTGATGCCGTAATAAAACGATATCATGCTATAGCAGAGCGCGAGGCAAGGCAGAAGGGTGTGATTTTGCAGGTGTCCTCTGATTTCCTCAGGAGTGAGTGGTATGTTTATCGTTCTGTCAATTGATCGGAGTATATATTGATTCTCGATCATAGCCACCTCAAGGGCAGTCTTTTTCATTTTCTTGTGATCTACATACCAAAATAGTTGTGTGCCATGAGCTTTAAAGTGTGCTCCAGTTATTTCTTCAAAATATTTCAAATATGCATCACGATACGATTGATTAAAAAGTATTTTATTGATCAGTGTATCTTTTATGAGATGTGTGTTGAGAAAAAGTGCTCTGACGATACTTTCGCACTCGAGATAAATCATATCTCCGGGCATCCTTCCCATTTCCCACAACTTTTGTGTCATGATTGAGCACTGGTCACTAAAAGATCTCGATCCCAGTATTCGATCATCATCCTGAAATGATTTATAGAGAAGAGTAAATTTGCTTTGCTGCTCATGCGGCATATTTAGCGAAGAAATATGTCTACTCAGACGTTCAAAATCTGATTTAGTTAACGCTGGATGGCCATATATAGAGGTTTGTCTATATTTCCAGGGTATAAATGGGATCTGTATTTTGTTTAGTACCGCATCGTGAAAAAATATACCGCGTGGGTAGGATGAATTTGAAAAAGATGTCCCTCCACATGTGAAAGAAATGACTGGCTCATCTGGGGAAAAAATTGCGCGGAGCAAATTGAAATTAAGAAAAAATGGATGGCAGAGTACTCCATGGTGATCTGAAGTGTTGACAAATCTACGAGACCTCAATGAGGAGATGGCCCTTTGTGTTAATGGTTCACCCAAAAGAGGTGTGGCAATTCTTTTGCATACCTGTGCAAGCTCATCAAAACGTGATGCATGTATTGGATTGACGGATTTTGGCAGTTTTTGATAAAGATCCGTTAGATACTGTGGCCAAAATGCATCCTTGTATTTGGTGTACAGTTTGCCAAGGAGAGGCTTTCGGGCAAACACAAAATCTCGTTCTTCAGCTAGGTGCATGGGAGATAGTGTACCTGAAGAAATTTGAGTATAAATGAGTTCCAAAAATAACTTACCTATTCACTCAGCTCATCCACGCACATAGCACGCTTTATACCTTGTACTTGATCTCCTTTTTCCTTTCTCCGATATTGATCGGATATACACCATTGAAACATGAAGTGCAGAGTAGTGATTCGTCGAGGTTTGTCGCCTTGATCATCCCTTTATAAGACAGGAAGTTGAGTGAGGTGGCACCGATATACTTACACATTTGCTCAATTGTTCGGTGTGCTGCCAATAGATCAGACTGTCGAGGTAGATCAAGGCCATAATAATCAGGAAATTTAACCGGAGCTGAGCTCACGAGGAAGTGAACCTCTTTTGCACCTGCATCAAAAAGCATTTTCACAATCTGTCGCGAAGTAGTGCCCCTGACTATAGAGTCATCAACCACGATAACCCGTTTGCCACTAATTACCTCATGAAGAGGTGCTAGCTTGAGCTTTACTCCCTGTTCGCGTATATGCTGTTCAGGCTCGATAAATGTTCGATTGATATAACGGCTTTTGATGATACCCATCTCAAATGGAATCTTTGCAACACTTGCATATCCGATTGCAACGGGGATTGCTGTTTCTGGTACAGGGATCACGACATCTGCAGATATAGGGTGTTCGTGTGCAAGCTCAAGACCAAACCGCTTCCTAACATCATATACAGATTGGCCAAGTAGTATGCTGTCAGGACGCGAGAAATACACAAATTCAAAGATATCTAATTTTTGCTTACCCGTGACAATTTTTTTTCTATGCATACCCTTACTATCTACTATGATCATCTCACCAGGTTTGACCTCTCCCAAATCTTCGGCCCCAATGGGATGAAAGGCGCATGTTTCTGATGCGAAAACATATCCCCCATTGATCTTGCCGATCGAAAGAGGACGTATACCATACTGATCGCGTACTGCTATCAGCTTGTCCTTGGTCATGACGAGTATTGAAAAAGAACCTGTCATAAGAGGAAATATTTTCTCGACTGCCTTCTCTATCTTCATCCCATCTTTCATCAATACATGTAGCGCCTCCGTGATGATTTTCGAATCCGAGATATCTGTCAGAGTCACTCCCCTACTTTTCAGAAACCTAATAAGCTGCTTCAAAGTCGGAAGGTTGCCATTGTGTGCGAGAACGATTGAGTGATCATCGACTTCGATAGGTTGGGCATGTTTGACGTCAGATCCTGCAGATGTTGAGTATCTATTGTGGCCTATGGCACAATGACCAAACAAGCTCCGAATGATCTCTTCGTTGTAAACTTGGGCAACGAGTCCGTTGCGTTTGTAGCAATAAATATTCTTACCATCAGTCGTCGCTATTCCAGAGCTTTCTTGACCACGGTGTTGGAGTGCGTATAAGGCAAAGAAGGTCAGACGACTTACATCGAGTCCCTTTCCGTATATCCCAAAAACGGCACATTTCTCGCCTATATTTCGCATGAGCCACCATTGTACAGAGCAAAAATGAAATAGCGAGACAAAGTATAGGAAGAAGTGGGTATTTAAAAGTTGAGCTTACATTCGACTATCAGATGATGCTACAATGTTTTATATGGAAAATATCTCACTCTATAGCGTGCTACTTTTGGTGCATCTTTTTGGCATCATTTTGGGCGCGGGTGGCGCATTTGTGAGTGACGGCATATTTTTCACCGCACTCAAAGACCGGATCATTTCTGGGGACGAGCTCCGCATCCTCAAGGCAGGTTCGCACTTCATCTGGATCGGAATCATTCTCCTTGTCATATCTGGTACTGGTTTGTTTTTACAAGACATTGAGAGGTTGTCTACTTCCGCAAAGTTTATATCAAAGATGACTGTAGTGCTCGTCATCGTCGCAAATGGGGTGATCTTTCACTTGGTGCATATGCCATTCATCCATGGACATCTTGGAAAGACCCTCGCGACAAAAAGAAAACCTGCGAAAGCATCCTTGATACCTTTTGTCCTCGCCAGCGGGGTGATCTCTATGGTTTCATGGACGGCGACCATCATCCTCGGTTCGCTGCGCAGTATACCCATATCCTACGGCGGTTTCTTAGCGGTTTACTCAGGAGCGATCGCCATCGGTATCCTTACTACTCCGTTCCTATTTCACTCATATTTGGATCTAAAAAATAGAAGGAGACTCATATTGATCGGACTGGCCAAGGGTGCAGCATCAGTTATCCTTGCACTCAATGCAGTCTTTGCAGGTGGATTGATGTAATGGTGTCAGTCCCTCATTCGTTTCGCTTCAGCAAACAGAATACAAACGGAGCTTGAGTATCTTCTATTTGATATGTAACAAACATTCGCAGGGTTTTTGCTTCAAAATGACTTTTTGTTCACTGACGGTGTTTATAAAAACACTTTGACTACCGGAACCCGTGGCAAAGCGCTTATCAAGCGGGGTATGGTGCTGATATCCGCGACGAGAAAACTCTTTT
>CAZIUF010000011.1:0-26777 GCA_964542665.1 uncultured Gammaproteobacteria bacterium
TGAGTGATGACTGTATGTCTGATGACTGTATGACTGAGGACTGTGTGACTGAGGAGTCACAGCGGCCTTCTCATCTTTCAAATTCTCCAATGGATTCGTGAGGAATGGTATTGGTGTATAGCCAATCGGTATCTTGAGTTTGTCAGCAACCTCGACATTCGGTGGGGCACCGGCAAATACGTCTTTCACCTCTTTAGCAAGTTTGGGTATCTCGATACGAGGCATGGTGTCTGTACTTGGCATATCAATAGTGCCATCCGTCACTCCGCTGCCACGGAGAGCGGCGAATGAGTGCCACTCAGATTCTCCAGCTGCATTTTTGACTAGTCGTCCAACAGACATGACTCCCATACCTTTCCCGCCAACTCCCGCCAATTTGAATATCGACTGTCTACCATATACTTCTGTGGCGATATCACCATCGCCCGCTATCTTGGCAACTTCTTTTTCATCGATAAGCATCTGGGTGAGTTTCCCCAATGGCATCTCAGTGCCATTCGGGAACTTCACCATCGTTTTCATATCGTCAGGATCGAGGATCAGTTTTCCATCCAAAGGCGATGGGATGATGATTGGTTCCTTCAAACCAGGGAGGAAGAAGGAGAACGCTGCTTTGCCATTTTTTACAACACTTGGTACATCGACTGAGGGGAGCCCATTTTGGAAGCTGCCTCCAGTCTGCATCTTTGACATGTCGATGATGATCTTCTTCCCAAGTTTATATGTATATGCTCGCAACTCGTTGTGGTCTGAGTATTGGGTATTGTTCGCATACCAATCGATCTTCGCAAGTTTTTCAGAATGTTTTGCCCACTCACCATTGGCACCGAGTATGTCTACGCTTTTTGGAACACCCGGTAGTGTCTCACTCAACACCTGAGCATTCTGACCAGGGAAGCCCACGATATCTGCGTGATTTACAGTCCAAGCACCTTGGGCATCTTTCACAAAGTTTACTCCCTTCATAATCACCTTAGTTGGATCTGTCTTGTCAACGAGATCAAATCCTCCCCGCGCATCAGCGATCCATTTGAGTCCGTCAGGGGTCTTGACAGGTATTCCTCCTACATTTTCAGTGGTGAATGTTTTCGATATGTTATCAAAGATCGTATTCACATGTGAAGTCTCAGTGACATTGAACCCTGATTGTTTTAGAGCGTCAACTACTGCTTTTGCCTGACCTGACAAGTCTATCTTACCGTTCACGAGATGGAGCACTGTGTCAGGTTGGCCAGCCACACTGAGGTGGAGATCATTTCCCTTGAGCTCACCCATGAATTTGCCGATAGCTCGAGGACCTTTATCAAAAAATCCCTCAAGGTGTTGACCTACTTGTATCTCACCTATCTTTGCTGACGGAGATATTGCCGCGGCGACCTCACGCGCGCCGTGGAGTACGGTATTTTTAGCATCGACGACTGCATGAGCAGCTCCTTTTATACCACTGGTATCTATCCCCGCTGACTTGAGTCCTTGATCGATACCACGGAGTGCCCCGATTTCGGCATCTTTGATGGCCTTCGCCGCAGCATCAAACAATCCATTTTCACGTGCGAAGCCAATAGCGGTGCCTACACCGATACCAAGACCAGCAGCAACTAGAGCACGCTTTGCGACTTCACCTCTGACGTAGTGATTAAACGTTTGATCTTTTGCTTTTTTTTCGTTAGTAAATAGGGTGTCAAAACTCACTCCGAGTTGGGCTTCGATAGCGGGACGAGTTAGTTGTGCTGTTGGAGTACCACTCGCCTCAAGTGCTTTCCTCGCACGTACAAGCGCTCGAGTCAGCTCAAGGCGACCCTGTGCCACGCTCTCTCGGTGTTCATACTTGATGAGATCTACTTTATTTTGAATTGAGAAGTCCATGCGGCCCTGGATCTCAGCTACTCTCACCATCAAGGCTTTTTTGTTTGCCTCTTGACTCAGGTCAGCACTCGTGAGCTGATCTATACTGAGTCGCGGATTCCCAGGCGGGTATTCTCCACCTCCACTGAGCAGCTCACTGACAGTGGCCATCGAGTAGATATATTGATCCATTTTCTCTCTATTTTTTGCTCCTGGCTCGTACTGTCGACCATATGCCATCTCAGCCTGATGAGTGAGTCGATCGGTCCTGAGTTCAAAGCCTTTCTGGAGTCCTGCGACAGCACCTCCTACGACAGCACCTCCTACTACTGGGAATATCAAGTTTGCACCTCTACCCAACACACTCTTGGTAATGACGGTCATCGCCCCTACGGTCGCCGCAGTGAACATGTAGTGATTGCCAAAGACTCGGCCGATCCTCGACTTGTTCATCTTCATGAGCGTCTTATCAAAGGCGTTGTATGATGCTTCTGTTTGAGCGGCCCAGGCACTTTTTCCAATCACAAACTTTACCCTTTCAGCAACCGCATCTAGACCTTTTCGTTTAAACTCAGCACTTGCTTTCACCTTTTCAGCCATCGTGAGTATATTGCTGGCAAATGCTTCAGAAGTTTTACCACTCATATTTTGGTCTTTTCCAAACATAGCAGTAAGATCTTTTTTTACTTGGTCTGAGACAACAAGCGTGCCATCGGATACTTGTTTCATCAGATCAGTCAGGTGTTTCTGAAGAGCTGCCTCGTTGGCAAATGCTCCGGATACTGCCCCACGAAATACTTTATCCATCAGGAATGTCCGCGTATCTCCTGTTGCCAACTGCCACTTTTCTTGAACTCCACCAGCGAGTCCTTGGCTCTCTTCAAGTAGTCCGAGGCGTGACGCTGCGGCCTCGCGGTCAGATTGGAATCGCTTGATGACATCGGCCGATGCAAGGGCGAATGTGTGCGCGGCGCTTACCTCAACTGCTGTAGTGCCATTTTGAACCATGAGCGAGCGAGCCTCTCTGATGTATTTTTGGCGATATGCCTCACCAAAGATTTTATATCGTGCGCCATTGAGCGCTCTCTTCAATATATTTCCTTGTTTTTCGTTTTGCAACCCTCGCAAACGCTCTGATGCCACCTCTCGCGCGCGCTTCTCAATATCTTCGTTCTGGTTATCGATACCTACTACAAACGATGCTGCTTCTGCTGCTGGAGCTGGTTCAGACTTAGCGACTGGTACAGCAGGAGCTTTATTTTTCCTTTTTTCCTCGTCAAGTTCTTTTTGTAGCCTTTCATTTTCTTTCTTAAGACGATCAATCTCCGCATCCTTTTCAGCCATATTCCTTTCAAGTTCATCTAGTCTTTTTTTCAACGCATCAACCTCAGCCGTAAGCTTTGCGATTTCCTTATCCTTATCAGCATCACCCTCTGGTGGCTTCTGACCTGCTTTATCGTTATCAGGGCCGTCCTTGGGTGGCTGCTCACCAGATGGATTCGCTGGCGGTTCAAGTTGTAGTGGTTTCGGTTCAACAATGCGCTCAGGAGTATCGCCTAACACTCGATATTGTGCCTCAATGATCTGTTGTCCTGCTGGCAGGTCATCGCCAGATCCAAGCTGTAGTGGTTTTGGGCTTCTATTTCCTTCAATACCCACGGGCCCATCATCTACAGGTCTCCATTCCGCATCAATCGCATCATCATCTCTTGGAGGAACTACCACTCCTTTTTGTCTATCTATAATAGGAGACACTGCGGTAACTGGAGCTACGTAGGGTGCAACCTCGCGTGATGTATTGGCAGGATCTTGACCAGGCGGTGCCGCATCAGGGTCTTTTTTCGGCTGGACAATAGGCGCCACATCAGTATTTCGAGGGTACGGGACAACTGCGCGTGATGGGTCAATAGGTTTTTTTTCATCTTCCGCTTTTTTCCTTGCTGCTTCGTCACGATCTTTCTTACGCTGTCTTGCCTCTGCTCTCTTTTTTTTCCTAAGACGTTCTTCTTCAGGGTCTTTCGTCGGACCCTGTGCAGTTTGGTCGAGAGCATCTCGAGCATCATCTGGATTTATTGTTTTACTATCAATAACTTCAAGTATTTTTTCACCCGTTTTATCTGATTTGGGCTCTTGCAGAGCGCTTTTTGCCTCAGCATACCGATACATCCGACGAGCATCCATCGCATCGATTCCTTTTTGGAAATTCTCACCCTGTCTTTCTTCCTCGGTACCCGCTCGTGAAGCACGTGTTGGATCCTCGCTGATGATCTTGGCCTCGAGTTTGACACGTCGATGAGCAGGCGTGCCCTCGTTGTAATAAAATGCATCAGTATCTTTTTGTGCTACACGACCTTCAGATCGAGGGACAGGTACATTGGGGAAATATGACTCACTATGGCCATAGATCGATGCTCTGTCAGACATGAGCTTTCTATAACTTTCGAGAGCTACTTTCTGTTCGTCGGTGAGTGGCGGCTCTTTTATATCAATATTTCTGTCTGCTTTCTGAGCAAGTTGCGACGCAGCTTGCTTGCCTCCAAGTACATTTTCGAGTTTGAGCTGTTCTTGATCAAGATACTCGATCACACCCTCAACAGGTAAACCCTCAAGTACCTGTTGGTTGTCAATGACACCCTCAATGCTCTTTGTTAGGCCATTGTTACTTGATGCTAGGAAACCTTTTACAGCTGCTGCCCTATCACGAGCTAATTTGTAATCATTCTTCGTCTTCTCATCAACATCCACAGATGGCTCTGCTTGAGCATCAGTATGTACAAGAAAATCCTGCGTCCGTTGACGCAAGATTGCTTCGGCTTGTCTCTCCTTTGAAACAATTGACTCTTGATTTGTTTGGTTTTCTGCCATATGACAAAATTATGCTGTTTTGGCTGATTGCTTTGATTGATCACTATATAGTTCGTAAAACTCCACCATCGACTTCTGCATCAGATCTTGCAGATCAGGTATCTTCGATTGGAGGTATGCTTGTATTTCACTTTGGGGCTTCCCATCAGTGATCATCTGTGTATATACCGTGACATCTGCAGGCTCCATCCGTTCAAGCATCCGACTCGTCATGAGAGCATCCAGCTGATCATAGAGCTCTGCGATGACAGCATCTTGCTCATCTGGTGATGAAAGCGTGGCGCCAGTCTGACCTAAAACAGTCTTGAGGAAAGCGTATGCATCTGGTGGAACAGTATTTGGCATAGTAGTTAAAAATGGTGAATACACTCAATATACATAGCAGCGAACCATGTTTGCAATAGGTAGATGAAGACCTACGCCAAGTGTGCGATGTCACGAAGAGCAGCTCGTGCGACTGGAGATGGATCTTCATTCGCAAGTGCAGCGGTTAATATAGCTATCGTTTCTTGTCTTCGTGGATCAGGAAGCATCTCTTTTTGTGTTGTCACATCAGTATTTACCGCTTTGTTTACTTCTTGTGCTGTGGTTGATTCTGCCATATAAAAATTGCTTTATAACTCTCTGCTCCCCGTAGTCATCGCATGTTGAGCAAGTTTCATCACGTCGTCAAACTTGCCTGCTGCTATCAGCTGGTGCATCCTATTTTGTGCTAGCTCCTCTGCTTTTTCCTGATATCTTCTGGTGATAGTGGCAACAACTGGAGCGAGCTCAGAGCAGTCTGTACCTAGTTTTTTGACCGCGCTGAACAAATCATCTACCCCAGCATCCTCAGGCACGATATCCAGCACATACTTTGCTATCGACTGAGCACGCATGCTATCGATGAGCTCTTTCTCTACCAGCTCTTGTAGTCTTCGTAGGACTTCGACCTCAATCTGTTGACGTAGCGCAGTAGCTTTCTCAAGCTTTGTAACATACATGTAGTAGGGAACTGGAGAATAATTCATATACCAAACTAATCATAACCACTATTTGTGCGTATGTCGAGTAGATATCTTCTGGGGGGATTATTGTTACCTATGGTCCTTGATGTTGTTCGTGTATATGTCTGTGTTTTGTCATGTGCATGAATATTTTACCCAGCCCAATAACTACTACATGTGCAACGGCAGTCACCGCTGCAATAGCCCCAATCGTTTTCAAAAATCGTGTAAGTATCCCTGTTTGGTCGAGCTTGTACAGGAGTCCCAGCACGTCAACTCCGAATATATAGATAAGAATAGCTACTCCGATGATCATCGGGATGAGCCATACTGCATCGATGAGATCTTGACGTGATGAAAACTGCATTGACGTGATGGTGAATAAGAGATAGTAAATGACAACATGAATGAGCGGTGTGTTTGTTAAAGGTAGATACAGAAGCGCGACAAGTCCCCATGATACTGCAACTCCTCCAAAGAGCGGTGCGATCCCTACAAGAATCCCGCGGAATGGATCCTTTCTCTCGTACACGACAGTCCCGAGCTTGATTCCGTCTTCTTCGAATACTGGCAAAACATTTGCTGAACGTACACGCAAATTCAACAACATAGCTGCGAAAAAATGACTCATCTCATGCACAACAGTACCAGGGAAAAAAAGAACGGTGATGCCTACTTTGGCTAAAAAATCCGACCTCGATAGCTTATGTAAGAATACATACATCGATTGAAAGGAGTGATGGGACAACGTGGATAAAAGTATAAGAAGTGCGAAATAGGCCAATATGTACGCGATGATCATTCCCTAATGATGACGTGCATCAACAACAATGTCAACAATGAGCGAAATCACTCAGGTATTTTTTATATGCTGACATAAAAAATATTATCAATAATTCAGTATTTTCCTATTTTTATAAATGTGGCGAAAACGCGATCCGTGGTGTAGTGAAACGAGGCTAGCACAATAGCTAGTGCTTGCAATGCAGAAAAAAAGCAGGTATCATGATCCACAAGAACATAACCCCAGCAAGGAGTTATGACTAAGAAAGCATTAATACTCGTCGTCCCCTTTAAACGAGCGGTATTGATGCTTTTTTAGTATCTGCGATACTATTCACACCTTCTCGAAATAGCAAAGATCTGCTATCCGACTAACGCTGTCCCCTTTTAAACGAGCGTACTCAATCATCATACTCCCCTCTTTTTTAGTTGTCAAGCCTATATTATAAAACCTCTCTACTATGAGATAACCTATATTGTTTAGTTCCTACTTTGGCATACTGGGAAGCTCTACAATTTTTGCTTCGTGCTATGTGGATAGCCTGTGGACTGGGCAAATACTCACCGTTTTGGCCAATAACTGGTACAATTTACTCATGTTTTGCTCCATCATCATCCCGACACTGAATGAAGAAAAATTTATCGGCGGATTACTTGATGATCTCGTTTCTCAGTCTTTCACAGACTTCGAAGTTATTCATGTTGATGGGAACTCTGAGGATAAGACGTGCGAAATAGTTGCGACTTTTCAGTCAAAACTTAAAGTTAAAACTATCAAGACTGATAAGCGTAATCTCTCCTACCAACGCAACCTCGGAGCATCCCATGCACAGGGCGATTACCTTTTCTTCATCGACGCAGATACGCGAATAGATGAGGAAGATTTTTTGAGTTGTATCAAAACTGCTTCAGCAAGTAAGCATCTCATGTACCTTCCTAAGGTAAAGGTCATCAATGATGATCCGGCCCTCCAAACAGTATTTACCTTTTTTAATCAAGCAGTCAAAACGTCACAAATGTTTAGCCTTCCCATACCTACGGGTGGACTAGCTATCTTCGAACGACATTTCTTCAACCATATTGGGGGATATGCCATTAACAAAAATCATGATGTGAAGAAATTGTTTGCCGAAGATCAGGAAATACTGAAACGCGCAAAGAAAGCTGGTGTTACTGGGAAATATATCGATCATACTTCATATATATTTTCACTTCGCAGGTTTGAGCGAGAAGGATGGCTCAGAGTTTTCCCCAAGATCCTCATGTCAGTGATAGAGCAATCAGTTGGAAGACAGCTCGTCCAGTCGAAGTATGAGATGGGTGGGCATCTGTACGATGAAAAGGATCTAGTTGAGAAACACTAATAACTACGAGCGCGTCAAAGGCTACTTGTGTGCGAGAGACTTCAGTTCACTCATAGATGTCGCATCGGTAGGCTTCTTGTCTGTTCGAAAACGCTCCAAACGGGGAAATCGCATACTCCACCCAGATGAGTGAACCTTCGACTCAGTCAACTCATCGCAACGGATTTCGAGCACCGTACCTGGGCGAACCCACACATCAGGTTCGATGATTTTAAGTACTTCGTACTCTGCCGGTTTGCTTACAACTCGTAACTTGTTACTGGCAGCGAGGAGCTTCCTCCACTCATCATCGGTCATCCCTGTACCTATCTTGGCGATCGTGAGATATTTTTCCTCTTTAGGATCATAGATGCCCAATAGTACAGCGCCAATGCCAAATGCAGCCCGCTTACCCTTGCCCCGATCATAGCCCATCACCACGCCATCAATCGTGTCGGTAACTTTTTCACTATAACTTTTCTTTAGTTTTACCCACGAGAATTCACGGGCGCCAGGTTTATATGGATCATCAAGTTTTTTGGCCATGATGCCCTCTAGTCCATCGGTGATATAAGTATCGAAGAGCGCTTCTATAGCAGCGGGATCGTCAGTCACTGTCTCAGGCGCCATGACGACGGTCTGTGGATGTACAGCATCCTCGATGGAAGAAGAAATGATCAGTGAACGGAGTTTTTGGTTGCGTTCATGGAGCGGTTTCTGAATGTACGAAACTCCATCAACATACAGTACATCAAATGCCATTAGACGCAAAGGAATCTTTAGTGCAGTCTCAGCCACATCATGCTTGCGCTTACGTTGTATGGTCTCTTGAAATAATAAAAATCTATCATGCACATGATCATACCCGAGAGCTTCGCCCTCAATGATAGCCTCATCACAATCGAGTTCTTTCAAAACTGCCGTGACGATGTCGGGATACATATGTGTCGCGTCCTCGAGACCTCGGGTAAAGATGTGAACGCTTGAAAGTTGTGAGCCCTCCGAATCGGAAGGCGAGCTATTAGCTGCGAGCTGAGGATGGCCTTTTTTTATGCGTGGCAGTTCTGTTTGCAGCTTGGAGCTTGGAGCTTTCTTCACATGCACCTGGAGCCTCAGTCCATCATATTTTGGTTCGATTGAACACTTGCCCAATTTCTCGACGATCTCGGCACCCGATGAGAGTCGCTCTGCGCGCATCATCAGAATAGGAGTTCCTAATATTGGAGTGACTGATGCCAGCGCATCTACTCCCTTTTCTTTGACTGTTTGGCAGATGAAACTTAGGTCAGGTCTGACTTGATAAGCCTGCTCAATCGCGATACGGAGGGATTTGCCTCCGGTAATCATCCAAGACAAGGCATCCATTATCGTGATATCTGATGCACCGAGTCGAAGGCGACCGAGAGGAATACGCGCGATATATCGGCACGAGAGTGGATCGAGTTTGGTGATAAGTGAGCCAATCAATGCTGCCTTTGACTCTTGGCTCCCCTGACCCGACTGCGCTGCAATATTCACAAATACTTCAAATACTTGTGAGACAGACAGGTCTTCTTGGTCAAACGACTGATATGCTTGCCGCTCTTGTTCTATCGCTGTACCCAGGTCACCTATCTTTGAAACTGTCTTTGCAAAATCTTTAGGATCAAGAGAAAATGCCGATGCAGCAGCCTTGATAACACTTTTTTCAGCTACTCCAAACTCGAGGCCTCCGTATGGCGGAGATATCCTCCCCTGGAGGAGATAGGGAACTTGACCTATTTCTTTCACTGAAAGCTTATGGAATAATTGAGCTAACTTTTCAGTGATCTCTAAACGAGATGATACGGATTCAATATCCTGAAGAAATAGTGAAAAATCTTTAAATAACATGTGATTTAGCGATAATGTAACCAGTCATCAATATTCGGATCAGGCGCTACAGCAACCTGGGCATCGGTCAAGCTCCATTTTTCTACACAATACTTGTTTGGATAACACCAATTCTTAATAAGCTTGCCTTCGAGCCTGACCTTATCATTTTTCCAAGATTCAGGAGTAAATTGTGGCATATCTTTGGGTGGTGGCTCAACGATAAGATAAGTGGTGTTTCGTTTGGTATACCGGGCCACTTGTTTATCAGGATGATGGAGTACGCCATATTGCATCGCCCACTTTGCTTGATACGCGATGATGTCTGGAGCATATATGAAATAGCCAAATTTGTTTGGACTATCTGAAAAAATATCACTTGATAGTTTTTCATAAAATCTCCATGAGCTAATATCAATTCCTTTTTTCATGCCCAGATCATTGGTCACTAGGGTATTGGAAAGACTATTCACATAAAGTGCAAATAGTACAAAGGCCATGCCGATTAGCTTGTTGATATGTGTAGTTGAGATAACTATGATCACGATGGGCACAATCAATATGGGGTAGTAATAATAGCTCAAAACGTTGCCATTGTGCATCAGGCTGAAAAACCAAAATAAACCATATACTGAGCTGAAAAAGCAAAATATATGTTCAAGCTGGCTTTTCTTTTCTTTTCTGAAAAGCAGAGTAAAGGTGATAACAAAAAGTATCAGTGCCAAAATATTTAGTGATCCGTACTGGCCGAGTAACAACTGCCATCCAAACTCTAATGCGCCAAAAAGTCTGTTTACGAAAACATCATAGAAAGGCATTTTGATGCGGTATATATCATGGCCGAGCAACTGATTGAGTGTTGATCGCGTCTGACTAAAGTCGTGTCGTAACTCAAAGGCTATAAATGTTGAAAGCGGAAAAACCAGTACCGGAAGTGAGATGAATCTATATATATATTTATCCTGGTAAGTTCTGTATAGCCATATTGCCAAAGTAGTAAAAAGCAAAGGAGCGCCTACTGCCATCTGGAACTGGATCATCAGTCCACTCACTAAAATGTGCGCTATGGCCCAACGCCATGATTTAAGTTCATACGATCGATATAAAGTGAACAAAAAAAGTGGCATTAAGGTCATCGCTCCAAATGGATTAATCATTTTCGTAGTATGTTCAAAGCTTATGGTGGCAACTAATGCGGCACTAACGAGCGCAACATATCCGTTACGTAGTAATCGATTTGTGAAGAAATAACTCATCAATATAAACGCGAGGTACCAAGCTATCCACAAGTAACTCTCGACTATGGGACTAGCATGCGACAGGAAATAGATAGGGTAACTCACATAGATCCAGAGCGGACCATGGAAAAGACCGCCAATAGCGCTAGAACGTGGGCCAATGAGTGTATAGCCCTTTTGTGCAATCTCATCCATTAACAGAAAATCACGGGCAGTATCCGTACCTATAGATATATCGCTTATGAGGACAAGTCGTGCGAGTAAAAACAGATGATAAGCAAGTACGCAGACTGCAGCACTAATAACAACCTTGCGCGAGTTTACAGTGCAAAACCCATAAACCATTTTAAGTCTGCGATGAAGCTCTTTTTTCATAAAGTGTATAGTCGTATCATACCGTGTATTCTGTTTTTAGACAGTTTTAGTTTATCTCATACCGCGCGCCCTTGGTGCTTCCAACTTTGCGAATAAGTCCCTTTTCGATCAACTCATTGACCTCCCGAAGCACGGTGTCGTCAGATACATCGGGAAAAAGTAACGAAAACATTTTGTTTTGAACATATCCCACATCGGTGATGTACTCAACTATCTTGATCTGACGCTCAGTTAGATAGACCTGACGACCGCCCATCTTTGACTTGAGCTTTACGTCTTGAGAAAGTTTCAGGATCTTTTCTTTGACTCGATCATACTCAACTGCTGCTCCATACGTAAAGTACTCAAGCCACGTAGTATAGTCGCCTCTTGATGCTGCCTGGAGTGAGCGGTAGTAGTTATCTGGATCTTTATCATAAAACTCTTCGAGTGAAAAGAACCGTCTCATATCATATCCGCCCAACACAAGTACTAGTGTGGCGATGATACGGGCAATGCGGCCATTGCCATCTGCAAAGGGATGGATACGGACAAGCTCATGATGAGCTAGGCCTGCCTTGAGTACGGGATGAAGTTGCTCCTTAGTCATCGCATTGAGCCACATCACAAACTGACTCATGAGAAACGGCACCTGCATAGCCTCGGGAGGCTTAAAGCTCACCTCTCCAGTAGATGAGTCCCTGATAGTGACTGCTTTGGTGCGATAGGTACCCTGATGCTCGACTGGCAATATCTTGTCGATGATCGTCCGATGAAGTTTCAAGATTAACGGTTCGCTGATCTTGATAACTCCTCGCTCTTGTTCATCATCGATGATCGAGATCACTTTACGATAGTTGATGACTTCTTGCACATCGCGTGGCCGTGCAATCACATCCTTTCCCATCAGAACATCCTTAGCATCCTCTATCTTGAGCTGATTACCTTCGAGGTGGGTACCATGAAATACCTGACGAACGATAGCATCCTGACGAAACTCTTTTTCCCACAAAGGGACAACGGGCGCATGTTTGATGACTTCAGCCGCCGCCTCAATACGAGAAATATGTGAAAGTATTTTGTGTGAGATCTGATAGTCCGGTTTAAACATAGTACCTCTAAACTCTAAACTCTAAACTCTAAACTCTAAACTCTAAACTCTAAACTCTAAACTGATTTATTGTACATTTCCCGCACTACTTGCACAAGAGCACAAATGTAGCTACACTCACATCATGTCTGTTTACCGTTGGATGATCTCCCTAGCTTTGGTACCCTTGTTTGCTCTTGTATTCTCTTCTTTTCGTCCAGCAAACGCCTTGGATTACAAATGCCAACGCGATTCAGCTCCTGCAAATGTGAAGGGGGTACGATGTGTCCCTGCACCAAATGATGGTCAATTCGAGACCATGGTTCTGTGCGATGAACAATGCAATCGTCTTTGTGCCCGAGGTTTCAACCCCGCATGTAACTTTACCAGTGTATGTAAGGTTTATGGCTTTGCCATCAATCTAACGAGTGTAGGCGCAGGACTTCTCGCCCTGATGCTCGTGCTCTATGGCACATATCGCTATGTCATGGGAAAAGGTGAGCCCGAAGCGATAACCACTGCGCAATCCATCATCATCAATGCTGGAGTTGGACTCATCCTCGTCGTTGTCGCCTATTCACTCACGAGAATCGTGTTAGCTCTATTGCAAGTTGGAAGTATCTGTTTCTAACCTATGCTCACTACTTTACTCGCTGCAAATCCAACTCCTATCTGGGGGAAAATAGATACTCCAAAATATGCGGATATTTCTCTTGGATCATTTCTCAAATGGGGACTTCAAGTATTTTTTGTAGTTCTTGCTTTGTTTACCCTGTACAACATGCTCATGGGAGCATTTAGTTGGGTAAATTCAAATGGTGTAGAAGAAAAAATACAAGCGGCCCGAGATCAGATCATGCACGCACTGATCGGTCTTATCCTCTCTCTATTTGTATTAGTTGTTTGGGGTGTCCTCGCGAGTAATATGCTCGGTCTTGTCAAAACAACAAACAATGGACAATGGCTGCTCTGTCTCCCCACCATCAACGGAAGCACATGTGATAGCGCACTGCCTCAGACACGACCGCCAGTGGTTGGTCCATGATATGCATCATCCACGGTTGAGTAGGCTGCTAAGGTCATATCTTCTTGGAGATTTTATATACCTTACTCCCTGAGAGAACGTAGACATCCTCTACTGTGCTTACAACGTGACTTGCACTAGAAAGAATTGGATCAACAATCTGTCCATGGAAAGCCCCTGTTTCCTCCAGTGCGTAGATGGCCGAGTTTTTACTATCCAACACATATGTAAATGGCGCATCAGGTGAATCAAATATCTGACTGATTACTGCGGTTTTGTTTGGAAAGACAGCCTTAAAGTCACTCTTGTTACCCGAGGTGTACTTTCTCATCGATGATGCAGTTGCGATGTACACAGCGCCATCTATAGTCATCATCTTCCCTCCACCAAAATTTGCTGCTGTCTCTGCGCTCAGATATGACACGCGCGGCGCAAATGATTTGGTATCTATTGCGATATATTTATATATATCTTTGTTCGCATCATCGAGCATATAGATATTACTGTTAAATACTTTCATGTCAGAGATGCTCCCCCACTCACTGTCACGGGGGATCACCTGTATAGAGCGAGAGGTAGTGATTAAAAACACTCCCTCTCGTTCGGTAAGTGCGTAGATATAACTACTTGATGCAGCAAGCAAACGAGCTCCATTTAGCTTGTCAGAGGTGAGCACCTCATACGAGCGACTGATGAGTGATATGGCGTAGATCACCCCCCTATCTCCGTCGAGGACATAGAGCGTGTCGCCATCAAGATCAGCATCAGTGATGGTCACCTGAGGATTTTCTACAACAATGTCGAATATCTCTTTAAAAGTTACGGGTTCGATTCGGAGAAGCTCCTGCTTTTTCTGCATGATTTTGGTTGAAAGTTGTGACAATTCAGTGGCGTGCAGAGACTTTGTTTGAGCAGAAACGGTCGCGAGCTTTTGCTCTATTGACGTGAATATTTCGTCAGATTGTCCTGCGTCGAGAAATGATTCTGTGGTGGCTTGGTTAAGATCCGAGTCGATAGATTTGACCAGGACATCGTATTCATTTTGGGTATTTGGTCTAAAACTAGTTAACCAGTCGCTCTGACGAAATCCCAAATAAATGAGGAATACAGTTGGGATCAACACAAACAACCAATAGCGCGATGGCCGCAGGCTCAATCGAGCAAAACGAGAACGAAGTTGTGTAAATAATTTTTTTGTATTAGAGACAAATGATGGGCGGACTGACAAAGTACTATCATCTTCATGACTTAATTTAGATACCAACTCATGCACCTCAAGCCCCTCATCCGTTTTGGTAGTCGTGATAACATCGTCGACTTCAGTCACGGGCATATCGGGTACGAGTTGCTCAAGCTTTTCAAATGATGCTATGCCAAAGCCATAGGTCTGTCCCTCATCATAGGTTTGCATCATCTCGACCACCTCCTCTGGACGATAGTGGTCAAAATAGTACTTCAGTCCTTCGTCGCCGCCGATATGTTCGAGAAATGCATCAGTGGTCGCTATATACACATCTCCCTCTTCCCAATGACCATCAGCACAGAATCCATCTGATACTATCTCGGTAATCTCTGTACCGCGCCTTAGATAGATGACCCCAGATCCGTGAGTCCCTAAAAATATTTTCTGGTCATTGAGGGTGATACAGGCTGAATCACTGCCCTTCTCCAATACTGCCATCACCGACTCTAAATCGTCGACGTTTGTTATTGTATGAAGTTTTTCATATGCTTTTTGCCATATCAGCGGGTCGACTTGTTGCGTGTCGTCTGATACATGGGTCACCACAAATAGGCAGTGGGCATCGCTTCGGACATACACCGATGAAGAAGGTGTGGATTTGGTTTTAAAAACAATACAGCGCATGGGTACAATAGTATTCCCCTTACAAAACAGGGCTATACTGAATAGAGTACCATAATCAAAAGTGTAATAACAGCAAATACCAGCTGAGCAGTGGTGACTGCAACGACGAATGCACCTGTTTCTGTCAATACAGTGCGGGAGAGCGATCTCACTTGACCCAATAAGACAATACTATAGAGTACATACATAAGCGAAAAAACCACTAGAAATGCCTTGACCAACCACCAGGTGAGAGTGACATCGAGTGAGCTAAGCATTGGGTTTTTTTCGGGCAAGCGACGCGCCCATTGCACTATTTATAATAGATACAGCAATATCAGGATCGGGTACATTTAAAAACTCAATGTTCCTCTCTGGTCCATCAGTCACCACGAACACATCTCCATAGTTAAAAACTTGACCAAAAAATCCTGAAGTCTTCGCAGTGGCATCAGCAACCTTGTTTACTCTGGTTTCTGTTGTCACTCGTTTGGATATGCCGTAGTAGTCTATGTCAACGATCCGTAATGTCGAGACTATGCCTAAGTTGTAGTACCAAATCACAAAGTTATACCAAGCGTATGTGAATATTAGCGAAAGACCGACCAAGAGACTGAGAACAACCACTAACGTGTTGCCGAATGAGGTGAGATACACTACCAACGCAGTCAGAAGCGTAAAAGCTAAAACTGAGTTCACTACCCAGATAACCTGGGTATAAGGACTGGCGCGCAACGTCAGAAGTATTTTCTCATCGGCTTCCTGCTGAGAATATCTCGTGTTCGGAAGGATACAGAAGGCCCCTAAAGCTTTATTGCGAGGTATCAGTGTCGATAGATCTAAAGCTGTCATTTCAGTTACCCATAGTATAGCATAGCCATAGATTGCAAGAGGGATAGATCTGTGGTAAAATTGGGGCTCCTGGTTATATAAGCAGTGTGGAACCAACCCTTCTCATCTCGAACAGGGTATTGAAACGCACTAGCGCTGATGATACTCCCGCCAAAGCGGCGATGGGGGAAAGTAAGTCATAGCCGGGTTTTTTTGTGCCTAAAATAGTAGTCGTCAACGTATCGCACGCAGTTTCTCAAGTGTCATCCCGGACAAATGAAGTGCTATCCGGATCTATCTTCTTGCTTGTTTTCAACCCCACACTAGAACAAATCCTGGCTTTGTTCTGTCCATTTGATCCCTTGGGGTATGGTAAATAGCGAGTTATCGACAGGCATCTTTTTGCAGGAGGCTAATACACTTTCAATATCAATATCTCCCTGCATTTCTGCTCGTAAGCTTTTCGTGATCTGCACTATGCGCGCTGGATCTGAAGAGATAAATGGTGCAAGTAGATCAAGATACATTCCGATCCCACACTGCTTCACCCCTTCGCTGTTCCCACTCCACTCATATGCACAGTCACCATTTACTAATAGATGTTTTTGTATCTGCTGTTCAACAAATGCTACTTTGATATTTTTCTGCTTAACATAGATGTCGAGAGAATCATTTTCACATACCCACGGTCCTTCAAGGTCAAATGTTTGGGTGATCGTCGCCGACTCTGATGATTGTGATAGGACTTCAGATGGATTCATCTCTGCATTGACTTGAGCAAAGAGTGATTTTATACCTTCGTCAATATATGGAGTCTGCTCCGGGGTCGGAAGCTTTGTCTGATTGTTGATATCTGTTGGGACACTTGCGGTAGGTGATTTGGTTTTATCACTATTTCCAAATGAAAGTACGATGTATGCCATGAGCGCAAGTGGGATGATGACTAGAAACGATGAGGCACGCTGGAAAAAATGCATAACTCCCTCCGCATCCTCTTGATGTGATGGCTTATGTTTCGAAGGGTGTTTAGTTGTAGTACCCATGGATTGCCTGAAGTGTATCAAAATACTACATGGTATCGCAAGGGCATATCACTCACTCGAGAAGTGCTTGCTTCTCGGTCGTACTTTCGAGCTGAACCTTATCCATGACGCGCAAAAGCTTAGTTGTACGTGTCTGGGAGACGACTTGGTACTGCTTGAGCAGTCCATCTACCCGATCACCCAATTTGTCGATCTCTTCGTTGTATTTACCAAACTCTTCTTTAAATGTCTGAATGTGACCGATGATTGTGCGAAGGTTCTTTTGGACAGAGAAATAATCATATGCCTGTCTCACCATGCGCAGGATTGCGGTGAAGCTGAAAGGACCGGCAAATACCACCTTTTGGTGCATCCCATCGAGCCAGATATCCTGCATTTTGTCGTAAATATAAGAAAATATCATCTCATTGGGTACAAAGAGGATGACAAAGTCGACGGTGTTCTCCTCAGGATTGATATAGGTGCGAGAGGTCACCTGCTTGATCTTGTCTTTGATATCTTGTTCAAAAAGTTTACGATATTGAGCTCGCTGACTCTCATCTGTGGCTTCCACGATCTTGAGTAAGTTTTGGTAGGGGAACTTTGAGTCGATGTTGATCTTCATCCCATTGGGTAACAAGACGGTAAAGTCTGGACGTGATCCCTCGCCTTGGGTATCTTGAATCAGATAATCAGCGCCTTTCACAAATCCGTTCATCTTGAGTAAATCTTCTGCAACTTGCTCTCCATATTGACCGCGCAGCTGATTGTTTGAAAGGACGCGCTGCAGGTTGTTCGTCGTTTGCATGAGATCCTGAGTATGCTTAGCTTGGGCAGTGATCTGGGTTTTGAGACTTTCAAATGATCCGATGCGTTCACGTTCGGCTTTTTCGAGCTTATCATTGGCCTTGTGTAGCTCGAGAGTGAGATTTTTCATCGTCATATCGATGAGCTCTTGTTTGTTATCAAACTCGTCTTTGATATTGGTCGTGGCGGCTTCGAGCTTTTCTTTGGCGAGGAGTGCAGTCTGCTCACCCGCAGTTTGAGTCAGTTTGGGGATGATCGCGTTAAGCTTCTCCTCTACCTTATCGGCAAAATCAGCAGATTGATTTTTGGCACCAAGCAATCTCTGGATGACAAATCCAAGAACAAATCCGACGACAAAGAGTACGAGAGAAACGGTGACAGAGTTCATACGTTACTTAACTAATACGTTCAGAGTTGACTGAACAAACGATACTACAGCACTATACACGATGGCCCACAGAAGTCCATGGATCTGGAATCCACCCGGCACCAGGATATTGACTACATATGGCACAAGCAAAATCACGATACCGTTGATAATCCAGCCGAATAAACCCAGAGTCACTATGTTGATGGGGAAAGTGATGAGTTTAAGTATTGGTCGTACTGTTCGATTCATCAGACCAATAACTACACTTACAAAAATCGCGACAGGGTAGTTGTTCAAGACTACTGGCTGAATACCTGGGAAAAGGGTATTCAAAAGCACTGCAGTGAAATAGACTGCGAGCCCGTTGAGGAGAAGTTTAAAGATAAATGACATAGGGTGTATGAACTATAAACCATGAACTATGAAATATAAACATGAAACATAGCCTCCATATTTCACGTTTAATATTCTATGGTTTATGTTTTATTTTTTTCAAAACTTCATAAACTGTGTCCACTTCGTGTACAGCTCGCCAGTGGCGACCAGATCTGCGGCGTTGTAGCGGGCAATATCGAGATAGCGCCCTTCATCGTACATCGCAGCTACTGCGTGGCCATTGACCTCGGCAGTCTTGGGGCTTTTGATGCCAAAGGCCCTCGTCCACATATGCAGACTCCCCTTTTTACGCATCGCACCATAAAACGACAGCTGATCTTGGAGATCAACATGCTGGACAGTCGCCTTGTACTGGCTTGAGAGATACCGGTTGATCATCAGGTTTGCTGTCGGACGGATGCCATGGACAGCTGACCTCACGACGAGGTATGGCACATCAAACGCATATCCGTTAAACGTCACTACTGTCTGGTACTTTGCCACAGCCTCCCAAAAGCGATTGAGCATCTCAGCCTCAGTATATGCCACATATTTCACACCATCCTCCACTTTCTCTTTTTCATTTGCATCAGGGTTTTGATAGTACACTGCACGTTTGCTCGTCGCATAGTCCATCATCCCCACTGCGACGATACGTCCTGTCAGTGGCGAAAATCCAAGTCCCTCACGTAGCGCATCCATCCCAAACTCAAGCTCTGTCTCATCTTTGGATTCTTTGCGAATCCAACTACTGAGATTTTCTTGCGAAAGCGGGTCGATATCTTCCCACTTTTCACCAATAGTTTCGATGTCGATGATCAGAGCTTGAGCCATAGGGTATGAAATATTTTCAATAATTTAAGCCTGTTTTACCTCTGGAACAGTCAGGGTCATAGGCTTTCCACCTGGGCCCACATATTTCGCCCCACCAAAGCCAAGTGCTGGTATAGCGAAAAATGGTAGGAAGATCAGAGCCAGAGTGAATCCTGTCGACTTCCCAAATGACTTTGAGAGCTCTGCCCACATCATAATCATGACGATGAGGTTGGCGAGAGGAACAAACATGAGCAAAAACCACCACTCAGGCTTGCCGACGATTTGTAACAAAACGATAGTGTTATAAATCGGAATCAATGCGTGCCAACCTGGGCGACCTGCCTTGACAAAGATCTTCCACATCCCGACAATCATCAAGACAATGAACACGAAATATATAAAGCCAAACACTGAGCCGCCTGCTGCAGCAGCTTGGGTATCAGCAGCCGAAGGCGCATAATAATCCGTGGTAATAGGCAAGCTCTCTGTTGCTTGCGCAATGAGTGTAAGTAGCATAGATGTACAGGAGAGAACAAATGCTAATAAATGTGAGTATAAGCCTGAGAAAGTAAAAGTACAACAGCCACGGTATACTATAGACTCATGATCTCACTTGAAATCCCCGGATATGGACCACTGTCGATAAAGACCATCATCCATGATTTAAATGGTACGCTCAGTGTCAAAGGTGTGCTTGTAGCGGGTGTAAGGGAGAAAATCAAAATGCTCAATGAGATGGGGATTCGTCAAGTTCTGTTTTCTGGAGATACCCGGGGCAACGCACTGACCATTGCAAAAGATCTTGGTATTGAGTTTCGTCGTGCTGCTTCTGCCGCAGAAAAGGCTGGTTTGGCTCGTGAGTATGATCCAGACACATGTGCGGCCATAGGCAATGGTCGTATAGACAAAGATTTGTTTGACGTGGTCAAGCTCAGCATCATCACCCTACAATCAGAAGGTGTGCATACTCTGTCACTATCTACAGCAGACATCGTCGTACCCACGGTGATTGATGCACTCAATTTATTTCTTGATAAAAATATACTCATTGCAACTTTACGCTCATGAACATACTCATCACCGCCAAAATCAACCCAGATATCGATGGAGTCGCGTCTATCCTCGCCTATGCCCATCTGCTCCGATCTCAGGGACACGATGTGGTAGCGGGAATATACGGAGTGCCACAAGAAGAGGTGAATTACTTCATAACAAAACATCACTTTAAAGTTGATACGACAAATATTGACACACAGATCTCACCTGATACACAGGTAGTTATCGTCGATGGTTCATCGCTCAAAGGTATGCATCCCGATATCAAAGCGCAGCAAGTCACGGAAATCATCGACCATCGGATCGTCGACTATGTCGAGGGGTCATTTCCTCAGGCCAAGATCCAAATCGAGCCTGTCGGTGCCGCTGCCACACTTATCGTTGAGCGATATATGCATACTAAAACATCTCTGCCTGCCGATCTTGGGCTGCTCCTTTTTGGAGCTATCGTCCACAACACGCTCTGGCTCAAAAGTACAAACACAACTCAACGAGATATCGTGGCTCTCGCCCACCTTGCGCCATCAATACCCAATCCCCGGATCATTACTCAAGAAATGTTTGAGTATGCTGCTGAAGCAATTGCAAAAGATCCTGCTTCACTGGTCAAAGATGGGAAACAGATCGTGTTGGATGGCACACAAGTCGGGATATATCAACATATCGTATGGGATATCGCAACGACTGAGATCAATGAGCTGATATCACTTGCCGTTTATGCCAATCAACAAGCGACCGGGAGTGCCTGGTCATACATCATCATTACCTCGATCAGTCATGGCAAAACACTCCTCTTTTGTCCCGATCAGACAGGCCAATCAGTACTCAGTAGCAAGCTCAAGATCCGATTCACCGAAAACTACGCACTGCTTCCCCAGCTTGCGCTTCGCAAACAAATACTTGAGGAACTGTTGAAATCATAGACATTCGGATATTTTTCGGTATAGTATCATCGCTTATGCAAAAGAAATATTTCTTAATCCTTTTTATCGTCACTCTTGCGATTGGTGGATATTATTTTTATAGTCGATCAAATGTCGTCGATGAGTCTGAGACTCTAGCTTCCCCATCACCAACAATTGCAACCCTATCAACATTAACCATTTCCCCAGATAGTCCTATGTCCAAAAAGTCATCTTTAAAAAAACCCGATATGCAAATCGATGTGGAAAAAACATATATTGCTACATTGAAAACATCTGAAGGTGATATTCAAGTGGAATTAACGGCAAGCAAAACTCCCAATACAGTGAATAACTTTGTCTATCTAGCTCGTCAGGGCTTTTATGATGGCACGGTCTTTCATCGCGTGATCAAGGACTTTATGATCCAAGGCGGAGACCCCAAGGGGGATGGTACCGGGGGTCCCGGATATCGTTTCGATGATGAGTCGTTTGATGGTTCATATATCCCAGGAACTCTTGCGATGGCCAATGCAGGACCAAATACCAATGGTTCTCAGTTTTTCATCATGCACGGCAAAGTTCCCTTACCAAAAGCATACGTGATCTTTGGTAAAGTAGTCCAAGGCATGAATGTTGTGGATCGCATCGCAACATCACCAACCAAACTCAATCGTGCAAGTGGTGAGGATTCAACTCCAGTCACCCCAGTCAAAGTTGAAAAAGTAACTATCGAAGAAAAGTGACGAGTGTCAACGAGTCATCCCGGGCATACGCGTCAGCGCGACCCGGGATCTATAATGCATGCTCTTTGTATAGACAAGTCACCTCGCTAACACTGACGAAAATTGATACGATAGTAAGATGTATATCGCCATAGATGTGGGAGGGACAAACACACGCATAGCCGCATCTGAGTCACTCACCACTCCCCTTCTTGTGCAAAGAGTCGAATATGTGAATACGCATGATTTTCAGACTGACTATGCGAGGATGATTAGCGAAATACATAAAATATCTACTGAGATTACTGCCATTGGCATCAGCTTTCCTGGCGACTGGACAGGAAACCCAAATAAGCTAAGTTTGCCCACACACAACATAGACTGGGAGGATAAACCCTTTGTCCAAACTATGTCTGCAGAGTTTGGATGTCCTGTGTATATCGAAAACGATGCGGTATGCGGAGCACGCGGCACTGCGTATCATGAAAAAGTGAGCGATGATTTCGTATATATCACGTGGGGCACAGGTATCGGTGGAGCCCAAGTCACTCATGATGGCGATACGGTGGTCGCAACACAGCTTGTGTGGGCAACCTATCTCAAAAGTTTTGAAGGCGCTTGTGGTGGAGCAAATTTGGAGAAGAAATATGGTAAACCAGGTGATCAGTTGAGCGGTGAGGAGTGGCAAGCGATCATGATTGATTTCCAATCAGAGCTTGAGAAATTTATCGATGCACTGCGGCCATCGCATATCGTCATTGGAGGCGGAATCACCACAAAACAAAAGGGCAGACTGGCAAATCTAATTTCTGATTTTGAAAAGACCTCAGGTAATCTTCCTAAAATATCCATCTCCACTCTCGGAGATGATGCTGGCCTTTATGGCGCCCTTGAGCTGATTAAATGAAATATTACTAGCAATTAGTCTAGGTAGTGTTTGTATTAATGAAGATCTCATGGGTTCCTGACCATGCCTCGAGAGTTGCGACAGCAATATACAATTCCGAAAGTGTAGCTACATTTCCATGGATCACTCCACGGAGTCTAGCCTGTGCAAATAGCTCAGCCTCAACTCTCGAAGTATGTTCTGGTGGTGGTTGTGGTGGAACATAAGGGTCAGGGTTGTCTAAATTGTTTCTTGCTGCTTCCCACTCCTCAACAGTAGGAATACCATAACCCTCAGCGAATTCGAATACCACTCCCTCGGCCTGAAATATGCGTGATTCCATGATTAAATCACAAGCGAAGCAAAGGTTTCTCACTCATGGTTTAGCTGGATTATACACCCGCAGCGCTAGGGAATATGCTTTGTGAAATACGACTTGCCGTCCTCTATCTTATATTCCACAAAGCCATGTTTTTGGCAAAATGAGTACATGCCCGAAAACTTTGATTTGAAGGTGTTCAAAGTCAACCGTTCAAATCCCTTTTCTATGGCATACTGACATATTGTTTCATATATCTTTTTCCATACTCCTTGCCCCCTGTAGCTTTCCAAAACCCCAACATTCCAGATATGAAATATGCGATCTTCTCGATAACATATGGCATATCCTGCCATGTGGCCATCCTTCTTCACGGTGACTAGTAGTCCTCCATCTTTGATCTTCTTTAGCCAATCTTGTTTGTTGTAATATTTCAGTGCTTCTGCCGGAGATGGTACGGATATTTGATTTGAAATATCTATAGCCTGATCTAGCTCATCTAGTTTATTTATAGATATGGATATAGTCATGGCTAGCAGTATCACTCATTTAAGATATTTGACCATCACCACATGAGGTATTCCTACTTCTTCAAATACGTCCCCTTCTTGGCAGTATCCCAAACTTTCATAAAACTTTTTTGCATGAAACTGAGCATCCAGAGTGATTTTGCCAATTTTTGCATTCGAAAGATGGCGGTCTATCTCTAACATTATGAGTTTGCCTATACCTTGTCCTCTCATCTGTGAAACCACCGCTACTCTTTCGATCTTCACGGTTTTTTCGTCAATCCTCCGTATTCTTCCGGTGCCTATCGGAGCTTGATCTTTGTAGACTACCACATGTGTTGAGACATGATCTTTGCCATCAAAGTCTAGTTCTTTACAGATGCCTTGCTCTTCTTGAAATACTTTCGTTCTTACGAGCTCTGCGTCAGCTATTGAGTCGGGTGGGATGATTATTCGAACATGAATATTATTCATAATAGTCACAGATTTAACAGGCTTAGAATCTAATTACGCCTCAAATATCCTGAACTGATAGTTTGCGAGGAATAATTTTTCTAAAGAATCGGGTATTTGTGTTAGATCAATTTCCTTCTCACGGCCTTTTTCGTAATGTGGGTACATGAATACTGGAAGCAATCCTAATCCCTTGATAATCCCACTCGCTGATTTGCTGTAGCCATAGGTCGCTTGAACATTTGCTCCTGCTGATTCACCGGCAATAATTTTGCCCTTAAAGTTGTTAGCTAAATCCGGATATGTACTAAGCTTAGCGATTAACAGTCCCGTTGTTCCACCTCCCAGATATATGACGTCTGATTGGCTGATTTGTTCAATAAATTTTCCTTCTTCTGCTTCAGTAAAAAAAAGTTCTTTGTCCCCTTTATTTCTCAGAAACTGATGAGTGTCTCTCTCTTTGTTTAACTCAAGTCTTTCTGGGGGACTTGCAAAATGAACTAACAATATTCGTGGTTTGTTTGAGGTTTTCTTTAGTACCTCTCTGAAAAACACATCATTTTCCGAATTAACATGTTGTGCGCTACCACCATGTAAGATATGCGTTGTTTTCATAAATAAAGATTACACTAACTCACTAACAAAATTATCAAAATCACCATTCCAGAATCGTTTGGCATAGATCACGCTATTTGAAGGAGAATTTTTAGGGTCAATCAATGTATCTAATTCAGTCCTACTTATGAATTTGATTTGCTCTACTTCTTCAGTTTCAAGTCTGATTTCTTCTCCTACATATTTCCCAATAAACCAATATGTAAAGTGAGTTTCTCGTTGCTCTTTGTATAGATTTTTATCTACGAAGATAAGCTTAGTATCAATACCGAGTTCTTCTCTCAACTCCATATGGGCAGCTTCCTCTGGTGTCATTCCTTTTGTCACATGACCAGCACAGCTGATTCTCCATTTTCCAGGATTAACCGCTTTCTTCATGCTCCTTTGTTGGAAAAGCACCTTGCGGTCATTGTCAAAAAGTATTATTGCGACTTCTCTGTGCCACAGAGAAGGATCTTGGTTTGCCTGTACTTTCAGGACTTCTCCGATGATTTCATCCTGTTCATTTACAAGATCGAGCATCTCTGTATCTTTATGAGAAGAGGTAATCATGGGTGATATTTTTGAATAGACTCTTCAAGTAATGCATTTACTTCCTCAATCGCTTTGGCACTGCATCTGTAATCATACTTACTCTGCTAAGATTCCCTTCGACAGAGTTTACGGTGAGCTTACCGGACTACTCACCTTGCAGAGGTTGCCCCCCACATTTCTTATCAAACTTACATTGCGTGCGGGTACCATTCGGTACCCAGCTTCGGCACACTCTGCTTTTGCATAGCAAGGCGCAGAATTGTGCCTTGCTGCCCTGCTAGGATTCGAACCTAGATAAGCAGCTCCAAAGGCTGCTGTCCTACCATTAGACGACTGGGCAAAATACAACGTATAGTTGATAGTGGACAACGTATAACGTAGCCGTGTCATTTTACCATATCTCCGCCTCTATATCCTCCGGAGAGCGGACCACTTGCGAGAGAGTACGGGCAGCGCGCGGATGAGCCGATAGGCGACAAATGAGCCGATCAGCAGTCCTGTCGCTATGGTGACTCGCTCTGCCACCGATAGATCAGCGATGATGCTCACGATCTCTCCAGCGAGGAACATACGCAGCATTTCTGTGTCGATTGAAATCAATTCCAGAAACTCAAATCTGCCCTGTTCAGCAAAGAAGATGTATGCGGCCTGGGCGGTGAGCACGCTCACTGCGAGCGAGACGGCGATGATGACGATACGAATGATGAGATACATCACGATCGATCGCCGTTCGTAGGATTTGATCTGTGCCATGATCTCATGGGTGTGATTAGTGGTCATGTTCGTTTGGATGTGACTGATAATCGTGCACGTCTGATCAGCGTGCGGATCGTGTTGATTGGCTTACTGAGTCTTGAGGCGATTTCGTGATATTTGTATCCTTCAGCATACATCAAAAGCGCAGATTTTTGATCGTGTGAGAGTTGATCAAGAGCCTGAACAACTTGATCCTGGTGAACGATATCCTCCCCCACCTGTTCGCTTTCAAGCGTGTGCTCAACCTGTTCGAGCGATACTCTTCCCTTTTTTTGAGCTCGGAAGAACATTTTTAACTCAGTGATCGCGATGGCGTACAGGTACGGGAGCACTGGACGAGAGTCATCGAATAACTCGATGGATTTGTAAAACTTGATGAAAACGAGCTGGACTAAGTCATCGGTATGATCTCGGTCAAAGAGTCGTGAGCGGATATATCGCCTGATTGCAGGCTCATACGCGTCCACCAAATGGCCGTATCGGTCAATATCTCCGGCTTTGATTTGGCGTAGCACATCTCTGTCTTCGGGCATATTACCAATCGTAGTTCATTTTTATACATATTGGTATGTAAAT
>CAZIUF010000012.1:0-26467 GCA_964542665.1 uncultured Gammaproteobacteria bacterium
TGTCGACCAGGTGAGTCGACCTGCACGCACGATCGCATTTGGCATCATATGTCTCGTTGGTGCACATCTTCTTTTCTTGATACCCCTATGTCTCAATGTGGGATTGCTCGCGTACTCATTGGGTGGGCACAAACCAACACTTTCATATGTCCAAAATCCTCCTCCACTCTATTATTGGAGCAGATCTACGTTTGAAGTCACAACATACCTCTATAGCTGGTCTCGACCTGGTTTGTCACTCATAGGCTTATCTCAGCATACCGATCGTCTCACTGGATCGATGAACGATGTGTACAGCTTGTTTCAGATTGCCGGAAGACTCTCAACCAAACTCTCTGTCTTTGGATCAAAGATCCTGAGCCCAGATGCAGTCGATCAAAGCGAAATTATGGACCATCTAGAATCAACAGGTCAAGATATCGAGCTCTTGTCACAAACGATATCATCTATCCAATCTCAAGTACCAGCATCTGTGCTCCAACGGGTCATCAGCCCAGATGAGCTGCACAAAATGACCAGCTATCTCGATCGGGCTCAGTCACTTATCGAGATCATGCCCACTATACTTGGACAAAATGCCAAGAAAACATACGTACTCTTCTTTGCCAACAATTATGAGCTCCGACCTGGTGGTGGTTTCATCGGTTCTTTTGCACTTATTCAAGTGCAGAATATGCACATATCTGAGTGGAAGGTCTACGATGTCTATGATGCGGACGGCCAGCTCAAGGCACGGATACCTCCCCCACAGGCGATATCAAAGTACCTAGCTCAACCATTTTATTTCTTGAGAGACAGTGCGTTTACTGGTGATTTTCCATCCAACGTATTCACCGCCCAGGACTTCCTCGTCAAAGAGCTGGGGATCGAGTCTGTCGATGGTGCCGCACTCCTGACCACCAGCAGTCTTGAAAACATATTGGGTGCAGTTGGTCCGCTTACCATCCCCGAGTATGGCGAGACAGTCAACGAATCCAATGTCTATCTCAAAACACAACTCTATGCTGAAAAAAAGTCATTTGCGGGCAGCACTCAGAAGAAAGATTTTATCGATGCATTGTTTACTCAGCTCATCCTCAAACTATCAGAGCCCAAGTCGGCACTCGCTGCGGGTGTCGAGATTGAAAAAAGTCTCAATGAGAAACAGTCAGCACTATACTCATCAGACACTGCGGTGCAAACTCTTTTGGACCAGTGGTACTGGTCTGGCAGGCAACTACCCTATACATGTCTTGATGCTGCAGGAGCAACAGGACAGTGTATCCTAGACTATACCTATCCGCTTGAGGCAAACCTTGGTGTAAACAAAGCCAATGCGTTTATCACTCGGACATATCAGAAAGAGACCAAGGTTGATACAGACGGTACAGTGACGGTGACGTTTCAAACCACTTGGTTTAACAAGTCCTACAAAGGTGTTTATCCGGGCGGCCCATACAAAAACTATTATCAACTGATCCTCCCTCCCGATGTGCAGATACAAAAACTATTGCTCGACTCGACTCTGGTGTCCAACTTTGATCTCGATCGTGATCGATTTACTCAGATCGGATTGTTGATTGAGATACCACCTCGCACTGAAAAAAAGCTATTGGTGAGTTATCGTCTTGCTACCCTACTGTCACCAGAGAAATCTCAACTTCAGACGCTGTTTCAAAAACAGTTGGGTATCCCGAGCACTGATATCAAGATGCGGTTTGATTTCCCAGACAGATTCAAGGTCATCGATACCAATATATCACCCCTTGCTGGTCAGGGCACTGTCGAGTATAATTCGACGATCGATTCAGACAAGTTTTATTACTTTACGCTATCGCTATGACCGCTTCAACTCAAAAACATACCCTTACCTGTACTCCTCGTACCCTTATGGGTAAAAAAAATCGGGCACTTCGCAAAGCTGGAAATGTTCCCGCTGCGATATTCGGAGAAGGCAAACCTACCGAGCCAGTGACTGTATCTGCTATCGACTTTGGTAAAGTATTTGCACAAACTGGTGAAACTACCGTCATATATTGTGTCGTCGATGGTAAAGAGACCCCAACCCTCGTTGCTGATCTTGAAATCAACCCAGTCTTGGAAACAGTCGACCACGTTGATTTCCGTCGGGTAAACCTCAAGAAGAAAATCTCAGCTCAAGTGCCAGTTCGCGTTTCTGGTGAATCTCTCGCCGTCAAGATGCTGGGTGGAGTGCTCTTGCAACAAGTCCAAGAGATCGAAGTCGAAGCTCTTCCTCAGAATATTCCTCAAGAAATCACAGTCGATATCTCAACTATCACCGAAGTTGGCCAAGAAATCAAGGTGTCAAACCTGACTGCTTCAGCTGACTATACTATCCTTGAAGATGCTGGTCGTGTGCTCGTATCAGTCGTTGCACACAAAGAAGAGTCTACCGAGTCTCAACTCGAGCGTTCAGAGACTGAGATCACCACTGAAAAGGTCGAGGGTGAAGGCGAAGAGGGAGCAGAAGGTGCCGAGGGCGAAGCTCCAGCTGGCGACAAGAAAGCTGAGCCAGCTAAACCCGAAGTAAAGAAAGAAGAAAAGAAATAACAATATTTCTATGCTACTCACTCCTGAGAGCTTTTCTCTGTTTCTAGGCGATTTACGACGATCCCCATTTGATGTTACTACACCCGCAGTTAGTTACGTCAGGTGGTATGGTTCTATCTACACATCTGATAATGTGCCCCCCCCAGTTGAGACCATCAGCGTGATAATTGATGAAGATGGTCTGAGGCACGAACAGAAATATTTTGGTCAAGTTACACATGACACAATCTTTACTTGGCATGTGGGCAATGTGGACGGTAATAATTGGAAAAAACTTAGGGAACTATCTAGGACACCCTCTATTGATATTGATGTTGGGAGACTTTGTCACAACGGGACACAGAAACAGAACAGGACGACTGGGTATAGACTAAGCGTCGACGGTACTGGATTAATCAATCGTCAGCAATATCCCCCTAAAGAAATTAATTTGTTGGCAAAGCAAGAAACCCAAAGATTACTTACCTTGATGACTCAACAAACGCTCTTTTTTCATAGTGATTTAACCTAAGGCAATCCTCAAGAACAGAAAATATTCCCAAGAATGCATTTCGTGCAGTATGTTGGGCCTCAAAACACATTGATATCCGACTACACTAGCTCCGTTTATACCTCCATTTCCTCCGTTTTTCTGGTAAAATCTACCAATCTATGTCTATCGTCAAAAATGAGTTCGCACTCGCCCTCAACCAGGTCGCCACTGAGCGTGGTATCCAACCCGATGAAGTCCTTGCTTCGATCGAAGCTGCTATCGTGGCAGCCTACGTTCGTGAGTTTCCTGAGTTTGCCGAAAAACCTCTCTTAGCTCGAGTCAATCGTGATACTGGCGAGGCACATCTTTACGAAGAAGAGACAGACATCACTCCTCCTGGATTCGGTCGCATCGCCGCTCAAACAGCCCGCAACGTCATCATGCAAAAGATCCGTGAAGCAGAGCGTAAGACCGCAGTTGGACACTACCAAGAGCTCATCGGCTCCCTCATCAAGGGTCGAGTCATCCGCACTGACACCTACAACACATACGTCGATTTGAATCGTACCGAGGCCATCCTTCCTCGCTCTGAACAGATGCGTGGCGAGTACTACAATGCAAATGAGATGTATACCTTCCTGATCAAAGGAATCGAAGATGACAAAACTGGCCGCACACGGATCATCGTTTCCCGTTCATCCCCCGATTTGATTGCTCAGCTTTTCAAGCGAGAGGTTCCCGAGATCGCATCAGGAGCTGTCGAGATCAAAGCGCTCGTCCGCGAGCCAGGTGAGCGTGCCAAAATCGCTGTCTGGAGCAATCGCACGAGTATCGATCCCGTTGGTGCATGTGTCGGTCAAAAAGGAGTTCGTGTACAGGTCGTGACCGATGAGTTGGGCAAGATGGAAAAGCTCGATATCATCCAATGGCAACCAGATGTCAAAGACTGCATGAGAAATGCCCTCGCTCCTGCTGTTATCGACTCTATCGATCTTGATGACAAGACCATGAACGCCAAAGTCACCGTCAAAGTTTCCCAGGCCCCACTTGCGATCGGCAAGGGCGGAGTCAACGTGAATCTTGCAGCCAAGCTGACCAAATACTCGATCGATATCATCCAAGTGCCTGACGAAGGTGCAGAAAAAGCAGTCAAGCCCACTGAGTCGTCAGCCGATGCTCCTCCCGAAGTCCAACCTGAAAAAACTGAAGCAGCCGCGTAAGTGGGACTGTAGTAGGTTTATTTCATACAGACCTCGCTTGTCACACTGAGCTTGCTTGTCCCGCTCTGCGGGATCGAAGCATGAGAAAAAGGTGGGATTAGATGATGCGCGTTGTTTGCATTGACACATTAGATCAACTAGAATTTACATTTGCTGTTCGTACCCATATGACACCTCGTCCACCAGTAGTTACTATCCTCGGCCATGTTGATCATGGTAAAACTTCCCTGCTGGATTTTATTCGCAAAAGTCGACTCGCCATCAAAGAACACGGCGGTATCACCCAACGCATCGGTGCGTACGAGGTAGACACAGGTATTAAAGAGTACGACATCTCACGCATCACCTTTATCGACACTCCTGGCCACGAGGCTTTCACCAAGCTCCGCAGTCGAGGTGCTTCTTGTGCTGACATTGCCATCCTGGTCGTCGACGCCAAGGACTCGCTCATGCCCCAGACTATCGAGTCGATCGCGCATATTCAGTCTGCAAAGATTCCCTTTGTGGTTGCCTTGAATAAGTGCGATCTCTCAGAGGCCAATCCCGTGAAAGTCGAGCGCGACCTCCTGAAATACAACGTCCAAACCGAGGGTCAAGGTGGCAAAGTTCCGGCGATTAAAATATCTGCCAAGACGGGCAAAGGTATTCCCGATCTTCTTGAGACGATTCTTTTCATTGCCCATGAGCATAAACTCACCTTTGAGCCAAAAGCCCCATCCCAAGCCATCATCGTTGAGACACTCAAAGACAAGCGTGGAGTCGTGACGAGTATCATCATGCAAAATGGAACACTAAAAACAGGCGATACTGTTTTTGCCCAATCTGGTGAAACAATCAAGGTCAAAGCTATTTTAAATGACTTGGGTAAACCTGTCCGTGAGGTTATGCCTTCCACTCCGGTGCAGATCCTCGGCTTTACTGAGATCCCAGAAGTTGGATCACTCATCACTGCAGATAAGCAAGCAGTGAAAGAAGTTGTTGAGAAGGCAAAGGGACCTGCTACTCCCGCTTTCAATATCAATGATATCCTCAAGCCAAAAGTTGAAGAAAAAAAACTTTCGGTCATCATCAAAGCAGACTCACATGGATCACTCGAAGCCATTTTGGGATCGCTGAGTCACAACCCAAAGATTGAAGTTGTCTTGAGCGCAGTCGCTGACATCCATCGGTCTGATGTGTTTCTCGCCAAAGCGACGGGTGCTATCATCGTCGGGTTTAGCGTAAGTATCGATCAAGAAACGCAACAACTCGCCCATCAAGAAAAAGCCATCATCAAAACCTACGATATCATCTATGAGATGCTCGAAGAGCTAGACGAGGTCACGACACTGATCGAAGAAAAAGAAGCTGCAGCCAAAAACCTCAAAGCTGAGGCCAAGGTACTGGCAACATTTACGATTGACGGCGAAAAGGTCTTTGGACTCATGGTCACCAAGGGTAAGTTCGCCCTCGGCGACGAGATCCAAGCGATGCGTGAGGGCAATGTCTTCGGCAAAGCCAAGATCGTCACGCTCAAACAACGGGCAAAAAAGGTGCAAGAAATCAAGAAAGGTGAGGAGTGCGGCATGCTCTTCTCCCCAGCCCTTGACATGCGCGTAGGCGATATAGTACAATGTATCCTATAACACTATGGATCAGGATATTAACCAATTGGACATTTTGATTGAGGCGATTGCCAAGTCAAACACACTTTCGCTTGTGGTCCCTTCTTCGGCCTCAGCAGATATCCTTTCTGCTGCAAGTGCCTTCAGCCAATCTCTCCGTGCATCAGGCAAATCAGCCTCAGTCGTGTCAAGCATTCCTCTCAAAAAAGTTGGGAGCGAGACGATCAGCACCGAGCTATCAGCAGGTGGCAATGACTTATGCATTTCATTCCCATACGTTGATGGGTCGATAGATAAGGTCGACTACAAGATCGAAAACGGCATGTTCAATCTCATCGTCATCCCTCGTGCAGGATTTCCACGCGTGACCAAAGAGGAGCTTTCATTTAGTTATGCAGGTGGACAACCCGACTGTATCATCACCTTTGATGTGAAGACGTTGACTGATCTTGGTGATATCTACACCAAAAACCAACAGGTTTTTGACTCAGTACCAGTCATCATCAATATCGATCGCCATCCTGACAATAGTTTGTTTGGAAACGTGAACTATATCCAACCCGCCAACTCACTGATGACCCAGATCGTCTATGGCATCATGGGTGCTGCCCAACTGCCTGTTGATCCAGAGATTGCAACCCAGTTGTACTCTGGCATCGTCATGTCGACAGACAACTTTACCGAGCACACGACACCAGAAATATTTGAAACCGTTGCCGCACTTGTTCGTGCTGGAGCAGTCCGCAAGATGGCACCTCCTCAAGCACCAATAAATCGATCTATGCCTCCTGCTCGACCAGCAGCTCATCAGCAAGCTCGACCTGGACAGCAACAGCCATCTGGTGCGCGCCCAAATCAAAACCAAAATCCTCGACCTGCAAATCAACCCCAAGGTCAAAATCCCAATAGACCACCTCAAGCACCAGCGCCTAAACCAAAACCACCTCAACAGACTTCAAAATCACGAGTAGAGTCAGCTCCTGGTGATCACTCTACCATCAACAAACCAAAAACATGGATAGATGCAGTTGAAACATCAGCAAGTGCAGACGTCCCTCGCGATCTTGAGGGCACCCAGGAAAAATCCTCAGGATTCCAAGATGGACAGATGTCTAACTTTGAAGGAAACGACACCTCAGATCAAGCTCCACAGACACCGGTCGACTGGCTCAAACCCAAGATAATGAAGGGCAACGGCCTGATCTAACTTCTTCTTTTCCTACTCTGAACGTAGGTATGATTGAGATAAACTTTGCTACAATCTCCCTCATGCGCGTGAATATCAAACATACAGTTTCTGTAGACTCTACCCCAGATGCGATCCTCGACCTCATCCTCAAGGATTGTCTTTCTTCATCGACCTTAGACCTTCGACCTTCGACTTTGGACTTCATTACGCCTCCCCATCCCACTACCCTATCACTCAAAGACTTTGGTTTTGAGCAGTCATACATTGATGAAGCATTAGAGCACATTCTCAGTCTTCATCCAAGCAGCTCGCAGCTCGCAGCTGGCGGCTCAAAAGCTATTGTGATCTACTCCGACTATGATGCAGACGGGATCACCGGAGGAGCTATCCTCTGGGAAGCGATGCACTCGCTCGGATTCAAAGTCCATCCATACATCGGCGATCGCATCGAGGAAGGATACGGGCTGTCCAGTATCGGGATTGATAAAATCAAAGAAAAGTATGATCCTGCACTCATCATCACGGTAGACCACGGCATCAGCGGCAAAGATCAAGTTGCGTATGCGAAATCGATTGGGATCGATGTCATCGTCACCGACCACCACCATAGGTCTGAAGAACGAGTACCTACAGATGCAAAAGCTATTTTTCATATCCCCGCCCTCTCAGGATCTGGTGTCGCCTACTATGTAGCAAAAGAAATTACTGCACGGTTCGAAACCTTAAACACTGTCACTTCGAGCAAAGTCGAGAAGTCTCAACCTCTCCATGTCATCCCAGCGGATGCTGGGATCTCACCGCTTGCGGACAAATCCCAAAATGATGTAACCCTGAGCCTGTCGAAGGGTCAACTATCAACTATCAATTCTCAATTCATGAATGATTATCTTGCCCTCGCAAGTATTGGCACGATCGCTGACCTTGTCCCACTCACTGGACCATCACGCGCCATCGCAAAGTATGGACTCCGAGCCCTCACCAAAACTACACGACCTGGCCTACTCGCACTATACAAAGTCGCTGGTCATTTGGGCAAAACCATCTCACCCTACGAAGTGGGCTTTCAGATAGCTCCGCGCATCAACGCATCAGGACGACTCGACTCAGCACTCGATGCTCTGCGACTCCTCTGTACAACGAGCCCCACTCGAGCACACGAACTTGCCGAAAAATTAAATACCTTGAACCAAGATCGACAAGACATGACCAAACGTGCAACTGAAGAAGCGATGCAAATCGTTGAAAAGATGAGGAATGCAAACGGCAACCTACCAAAACTGCTGATCGTATACCAACCATCTGTCATTGCGAGGAATGCCAATGACGTGGCAATCTCACCTTCGACTTTAGACCTTAGACTTTCGACTCCTGAGCCACTGGCTCAGGCTTGGCCTGCCAATCCGAAGCTCGCTGATGCGAGCGAAGGGTGGCATGAAGGCATCATCGGCCTCATCGCATCCAAACTCGTTGAAAAATATTACCGTCCGGTCATCGTCCTCACCCCAACCGCTCCCCCCCAATTATCAACGACAAGTCCCGCTCTCGGCTCGCAGCTTGAAGCTGTTCTTAAAGCTTCCGCCCGCTCAATTTCTGGTTTTCACCTCGCTGACTTTCTCGCTCGACATCAAAAGCTTCTTCTCAGATATGGCGGTCATGCTGCAGCGGCAGGTCTTTCAATAAAAGGTGAACTATTAGAACAATTTAGCCATGAAGCCATCGCAGATGCTGACTCTCTCATCACTACGGAGATGCTGGAGAAAACGCTCAAGGTCGATGTCGATATCCCCCTTAAGCTCGCCACGATCGAGCTTGCGGAAAAGCTCGAGACTCTCGAGCCCTATGGCATGAGCAATCCTCGCCCAGTATTCCAATCATTAGGCATCATCCAAGAGATACGGTCGATGGGTAAAGAAAATCAACACCTGAAGCTCATCGTCACCGATGAGAGTCGAAAGTTATCACTTTCACTTCTCTCTTTCGGCAAAGCAGCCGAATACGCACATCTGAAAACAGGCACACAGGTCAAGGTAGTTTATACGCTCGATATCAATGAGTGGCAGGGCAACCGGACACCCCAGGGCAAGGTGCTTTACTTACAAAGCAACTTATAGTATAATTTCACATGTTGCCCGAATCTAGAGGTCTTTACTACGATAGCAGTGCTGGTGGCGGTGGAATACCACCACTACAGGATACTCCTTCTCTCCCTACTTCTGAATATTCACCTCAGTACCAAACACTACAACAAGCATCAGATGCCTTCTTGAGTAGATCTGAGAACCAAAATGTCGCAGAAGCTTTAGCTCAATTCACTCAATACGCCAAGAGTGATATAAAGTATTCTGATGCTTCTCTTGCTCTTATCGCAAAGGCCATCCCAATTACCGTCTCACATCAACTCAATGAGGATGTGAAGAGTCGTGTTCGCAAGATTGATGGTACTCCTTATATTTCTCATCCACTTGCAATGGCTACGGAGGCCGCTCGTATGCGCCTCGATCCTACACATGTCATTGCAAGCCTCCTCCATGATGTACCTGAAGATGTGAAACTTGGTGGACTTCAAACATCAGAAGACTGGCTTAATATGATCGCAGAGACATATAAAGATTATGATGATGTCGATCGCCTCATGAGAATCTTGAGAGCAGAGCAAAAAACTGAGTCCCTTGACAAACTTCCCGATCGCGAACAAGTCATCGGCTACTATGCTGATACTGCCCTTGGGAGACGTTCTCTCGACTATCTACAACAATCTAGACAAAGACATGGAAATGGTCATGATGATCCAAGCTTTGAAGACCGTGAGTCGATTGCAAAAGTACTATATGACATGGATCGCATGATTTCAGATTCATTTGTGGGTGAACCAGGGCTTAAGGTATTTGATCCTTCAATCATCGCTGTTAAAATCTTAGATACCTGGCAAAACTTGCAGACACCAGGATTTTTGGGAAAAAATATTAACGATCCTCAAAAGAGAAAGGACGCGAGTACCATAGCCAAGCTCATCAGGGCTCGCATGCTTACGAACATGGCTGAGTTTATGGGTATGCGCAAGGTTTCCTCATCGATGACCGAAAATCTTTCACTTCTACAAAATCTATATGACATCGATGACCCTCAATTTGATTTGGCAACTACCATAGAAGAAAAAAGAGGCACTATCAGTGCTCACACAGATAGAGCAAATAAGGATGGGAAGATCCTGAATCAGCTATATGACACTAGAAATCATTATCCACACCAGGGTCTTTCGCCGGATAGGCAAACACCATGGGCGGTCGGTGATAAACGCAACGACAGTAAAGATGTTCCTATTGTTTGGCATATGGCTGCATATCCTGGACACACAGGTTCTGCAGCAAAACTAGGCACATATCATGGACATGAGAGATCTCTCACTGTATCGGGCCCCCTTGGAGTTGCTGATGGAGCTCTCAGAGCAGCGATTCAGACCGCATATGGGAGAACCACGGTCGACTATCAGGTCACCGCAAAAGAAGAAGTCGTTGGGAAATTGAGAGTTGAAGAAGCACATCCACGGTGGATATCTACTCTTAAAGCTAAGGAGCATAAACCCGCAAATCCTAAACAGGTGCCAGAAAGAAATATATTTCATCCAGATGTGTGCAAATATACTGTTAATACAACTACCGGAGAGACTAAACCTGTCTCATTGCATAATATTGATACGTCGCTTGTCAGTCTGCTGGAGTTTTGTTTCTCACCAAGAGAGTTCTTGTCTGATACCACAGGTGAACATGACACTCCCTATATGATCATGATTGGTAGAAAATTGTTCCTTGCAACGAATCAGACAGATGTGACTGTGTGGGATATGTGCCAAAATGAAGGGATAATTAGACCTTCAGTTCATCCATTAGGCGGATTTGATGATGATGCAGCACTGGTGATTGAAAGAGATGGTCATGTGCTCGACAGGCTTAGGCGCGAAGGCAAACTAACTATGAATATGGTTGTGGTTACTTCCGGAAAATAAACACGATTCCATCCGAGCATTTGCACTACAAATAGCTACTTTTTCTTAGTAATCATACGTAATCTTGTAGAATTTATGAGGATCAATTGATCAAAAGAATGATCCCCCGAGCCGTTTGTGGCGGCTCGGGGGGGGGAGACTACCCGCGGCCACAAGAGCCGCAGCGATAGTTTCCGAGGAGGGTTCTCACCCACGTTGTGATGCGACCACAGCGGTTACACCATTTATCAATCGTAGGTTTCGACGGACCCCAAGGCATAATAACCTCTAGTGTCAAATCATTTTTTGTTTCCGCCACACTCCAGCTTTTGGAATGCTTTTGGATGTTTGATCTGACACAGAGCTGACCTCAGATTGAGATCAATTCTGTAGCAAATCTTGCATTTACAAAATGTAAAAGAATGGTGTCCCCGGCCGCAAGCGGCCGGGGACAAAAAGAGAATCTGTCACTTCTTTGGGTGACAGAGCGGGCACGGCTTTGGCAAGCCGTGGGTAGTGCACTTGGTGTGCCAACCCAAAACATGCATCAGTAACCGTATCATGCCATTCTCCTTCTTTTCAGGTGAGTTTCAATATGCTTATCTTGCATTCGCGTTACACAAAAGCATAACCGGACGCGCGAGGCATATCGAGTGACCTGAAATCTAATTACGCATTTTTTGTGTAATCGGATCTCAGGTCTTCGTTCACTTATCCTCTACTATTCAGCCTCACTATTTGTAAATGTACCCATCAATTATATACTCAATTTTATCTATCCATATTATACTATAAGATACTTATTATTCAAGTTCTTCTTTTCCCAGTAATCTAACCAATTTTAAAAGAATTGACAGCCGAAAATGAGAGGATGAGAAACACGGGCCAAGGAACTATGTGTCCCATAGCCCGTGTTTAGGTGCACGCCTACTTATGCCCGCAGGCAAAGTCGTGTGCACCGGTATGACCTGGTTCTCGGGTGCACTGCTCAGAGCACTTCGAGCACTTCGCCGTGCAATGTCCACGGCAAACGAGCCGTCGACGAAGCCTCGAAAAAGAACTGGTCACTTGCGCTGATACTGACGCGATCACAAACAAGGCAAACGGAACTTTTACTGTCACTGCTGCGATCATTTTGTCTCCCCACCTAGTTGAACGCTCCAGGTGAGATAGATACCTATATATTTACGAGTATCTATCTCACCTGCAGATTCATATTTCGGCTGTCTGTAAACGTACTTCTATCGACTATCCTCTACTAGATAGATGCAAATACTATCTATGAGACGTGCCCATGATCAGTGGGTATCGATAGAGATATAAAGATGCATATCTTCATATCCCAATCGACATCTGGTTAAACGAAAAACCCCGCCTTTGCGAGGCGGGGTTGTGTAATTTTTATTTTGGTTATTATCTTACACATACCGCCTGGCCCTCAATAAGAAGGGCGAAATCACAGCGGATAAAGTGTTGATAACAAGATGGCATACTGTATAGTAGTGTACATAATCTTGCGTACAATGCAAGACCATTTCTGAATTATCACTTGTCGTATGTCACACTCTCAATCTGCCCAATCGGGCGCTCAACCCCTCACTAGAACTCTTGCTCGCGAGCTCAAGGATCATGTAGACCAAAAAGCTATGGTTTATGGTTGGCTGCACAAAAAGCGCCTCATGGGTGGGATGGCCTTCATCCTCATCCGTGATCGATCTGGAGTGTCCCAAGTGCTCATCGAGGATAAAGCTGAGCAAGAAAAGATTGCCTCAGTCCAGATCGGCTCCATCGTACGGATTGTTGGTCAGGTAGTATCAGAGCCTCGAGCTCCAGGCGGAGTCGAGATCCATGAGCCTGCCGTAGAGGTGACCAATCCTATCCATGAAGTCTCCCCTATCGAGCTTGACAAAGATATCTCTCATCGCCCAGACAACCTCGAGACTTTGTTTGAAAATAAGGTCGTTGCAGTGCGCAACCTCAAGGAGAGGTCAATCTTCAAGATCCGCAGTGAGCTCAATAGATATATCAGACAGTTTCTCCACGAGCAAGACTTTACCGAGATCCAGACACCCAAACTCCTTGCAGGAGCGACAGAGGGTGGAGCCGAGGTCTTCAAAGTCAGCTATTTTGAGCGTGAGGCTGTGTTAGCCCAGAGCCCACAGTTTTATAAGCAGATCATGGCAGGGTCATTTGAGCGAGTATTTGAGATAGGACCAACCTTTCGAGCAGAGCCTAGTATGACTTCTCGTCATATGAGCGAGATCACGATGCTCGATATCGAGATGGCTTTCATCGAAAAGCATGAGGACGTCCTCCAGTTCACGGAAAAACTCCTCTACAACATCCTCACTCGAGTCTATGCCGAACACGCTGACACACTGAAGTTGCTCAAGGCTCCTGACTTGGTCATCAAACCCAATTTCCCTCGCTATGCAGTCGATCAAATCCACGAGATGTACACCAAAGCCACCGGCGAGAGCACGATCGGTGAAAAAGACATGCGCCCTGATGAAGAGCGTTGGATCGTCGAGTATGCAAAGGAACATGACGGATGTGAGCTCGTATTTGTGACTGAGTTTCCTGTTGAGGCGATGAAGTTTTATCACATGGTCAACCCTGACAAACCAAACAAAGTCCTGTGGGCTGACTTGCTCTTCCGTGGACTCGAAATCGCCACCTGTCCGATGCGAGAGCATCGATATGAAAAACTGATGGAACAGATGAAAAAAGCTGGTCTCGATATCAGTCATCCAGGGTACAAGTACTATCTCCAAGCATTCAAATATGGGATGCCTCCACATGGAGGATTTGGATTTGGGATAGATCGACTCGTCCAAAAAGTACTGGGGCTAGCCAATGTCAAAGAAGCAACGCTTTTCCCCCGAGATATGAACCGCCTGACACCATGAAGCATCTATGATCACACGCAAAACAAAGTCAGGGAAAGAAGTTACCATCCGCCCCCCAACCTGGGGTGATGTGCAGATTGATCTCCAGTACATCAACACACTTTCTCGAGAGGATACCTATATCACCTTTAGTGGTGAACAGCTGACCTACTCCCAAGAGGAAAAATATGTCAAAGACTGTATCGACAAAATCTCCAAAGGGGACATGGTCAAGCTCATGTGCTTCGTCGATGGTGAGCTTGCAGGAGTCTGTGACGCAGTACGTGACGTCCAGTACCGCACTCGACAAAAACACTGTGCAACTATTGGTCTGACTGTGGCTCAAAAATATCGAGGACTCGGGATAGGTGAGCTTTTGCTCAGAGAGTGTATCCGCGAAGCAAAGGAAAAGCTCATCGGAGTCACCATCCTGCATTTGAGTGCCTATGGTCCAAATGTCGTTGCACAGAACTTATACAAGAAAGTTGGCTTTATCGAACACTCCCGTCTACCCAAAGGGGTATACTACAAAGGTGAGTACCATGATCACATTGGTATGCATATGCATTTATGACAGATCTCATCCCCCATAAACCAAACCTTTCTGAGCGAGCACGCACCACGATCCGTGAAGCATGGGATCTTTTTAGAAATCCCCAATTATCGCTTTTGTACAAGCTGATTCCCATTGCCGCCCTCATCTACATCATCACTCCAGTGGACGTCATCCCTGAGATATCGTTTCCTTTTGTTGGGTATGTGGATGATGTGACTGTTTTCATCACCTCACTCAATATATTCTTATTTCTTGCAAAAAGGTCTCAACAAAAAAATAATTCATAGCCTAGCTTTTAGTATTTAGAGTTTAGTATTTAGTATTTAGTATTTAGTATTTAGTGTTTAGTGTTTAGTATTTCGAGTTTAGCATTTAGTTTTTAGAGTTTAGTTTTTAATTCAGATGCTTCGTCTTTTCCTCGCCTCCGACATCAGCACGACTTTCCCTCTTGCTTTGAAAGAGTTTGATATCGATCCGCTCGTGACTCCCACGGTTTATATCCCAACCGCAGGCAACTGCGATACACCTCCTCGCACCGTGCAGGAACGGGGAAGTTATCAATGTCTCCTTGCAGCACACATCAATCCGCTTGTGATCAAGCTTGAGGAAGAAACCGTGTATACACTCCCACAAAAACTTGCGTCAGTCAAACTTGTTGTGGTAGGCGGAGGAAATAGTTTCTTTCTCCTCCATCATATGCAACGCACCCAGTTTGGGACATTTTTGAAATCTTTCTTTGATCGTGGAGGTATATATGTAGGTTCCTCAGCCGGGAGCTGTGTCTGTACGCCTGATATCGCGTATGTGAGTGACTATGATGATCCTCACCTGGCTCCTGATTTGAGCAGCACCGCAGGACTTGATCTCGTTGATGTCCAGATATATCCTCATTGCATCGAGGATCGATATGCCGAAGGCTACACAGATGTAAATATTCGGAAAATGCTTACCAATAGCGCAAAAAAGATCATCCTCCGCGACCATCAAGCCCTCGTTGTAAAAGATGAAATGTACAAGATAGTAGAATCATAAATATCATAAGTACTAAGCAAAGGTAGCCTCTCTAGAACTTGATGGTGTATATGAATTTTTTTGAGTCATCTCTGTCTGAGCGAAGCGAGTTAGATGACGAATGAAAAATTTATATACACCATAATCTCTGCTTTCAATTCTTCACTTTCAACTATCTGTCTTCTTCTGCTACACTGCACTCCTAGATGAAACTCCGTCATATTGCCATCTTTGGTGTCGTTGCATTGATGTGTTTGTTCTATCCTGGAGATCATTACCTACTGAGTCGTGCACACACCTATGAGGCTCCAATCGTCACTACAGTCACTTCGCACTCTGTGCCATTTGTCAGACCCGAGGTCACTCCACCGGTCCTTAGCGCTGAGGGAGTATATGTTGTAGATATTCCTTCATGGACCCCAGTGCTGTCAAAGAATATCAACCTATCACTATACCCCGCATCCACTGCCAAGATGGTGACGGCGCTTACCGTACGCAAACATTTTGCAGTCGATGATATCATCACGGTGAAAACGGCGACAGATGAGGGACAGATCATGGATCTCCAACCAGGAGAGCGACTAACAGTAGAAAATCTTCTCTATGGTATGCTTGTCCAATCAGCAAACGACGCTGCATTTGCATTTGCTGATCATAGTGGTGGACTGTCTCAATGGATGTCACAAATCAATGAAACAGCCCAAACTCTCGGTATGCGAGACTCGTATTTCACCAATCCAGCAGGACTGGATGAGCCAGACATGCGGACTACCCCACGTGATCTCGCCTTTGCTGCACGTGCGCTCGTCCAGGACAAATATCTCAAACGCATGGTGTCAACCAAGTCCATTACTATCCTTGATGAGGACTATCGCTACACCCATGAGCTCACCAATGTCAACCAACTACTAGGAGTCATCGAAGGGTTGGGTGGTGTGAAGACGGGATTCACCGAAGCTGCAGGACAAAATCTCGTCAGTTACTATCATCAGCCAGGGACGGATCACGAGTACATCGTCGTCGTGATGAAAAGCAAAGACCGTTTTAAAGATACGCAAGACATCGTCACATGGCTGACTTCAGGAGTCGAATACGTAGAAACGAAGTAGAAATGTAAAGTGTACAGTGTAAAAGGTACAATGAACTGAACTCCAAAAAGAAAAGGTCTAGTTTGTTGTTCTTCGTTCTACGTTCTACGTTTTAAGTTTTACACTTCGTTTGTTCTCCGTTTTACGTTCTACATTATTTTTTACGGTTGTGTCGTTCCCGTGAGTGTAGCGCGTGGCTCAAGCCACTCATCTGCGATCGCAGGTACATATGCCACAAAGTCCTGATTGTCGGTGAACACGAAATAGGGCTGGAGGTATTCTGTATATGCATCGGGCTCCACATATGCAACGGCGATACGAGTGATACTGACTGTCGAGCCCTTGTCTCGCATCCCACTAACTATGACGCTCTGTCCTTTTAAGAGTTCATCATATGCTTGCACGCTCGTCTTGAGGGGATATATGGATGACTCAGATAGAGATGTCTCAAAATAGTTCACTTGGGCTTTTACCACAGCGTCCTTTGCTCCGGGTATAAACAGAATGAAATGGGGAGAAGTGTAATAAGACTGGGTATGTACATCCATTTCATTTATTTTCTCTGGGAAGAAGTCTACCTCTATCATATTGGCCACTGCAGAAGATGTGGCTATTTTCACTTGCTTACTCTGCTCATCATACTGATGATAAATGAGTTTCCGACTCCCACGCGAAAGTGCGTCTGGATAACGCCCAAGACCTGTCATGATCGTCACTGCTTTTTGCAAAAGTTGGTCCTCTGATTGTGGTTGCTGATTGGCAAGCGATACTTCGCTGAGAGCTTTCTGCAAGTCAGCGTCGAAGTCGTGGGTGTACGAATAGTTAAATGTTGAGATATCCATCGTCAGTCGCCTGACTGCATCTACGAATGTGACTGTATATCCGTCAACTTTGCTTTTCACTTCATCTGAAAATCCGAAGGTCCGTGCTGTCAATCGTGCTTTTTCTGTCGATCCAAAAGAAGGTGTTCGCAGAGGTTTGAAGTACACCCGTGCCTCACGTGTTGCCTCATCAGGAACACCTGAGAAGGTATCGAGGCTATATCTTAGTTCAGTTGATGGGGATTGGGTGACGAATTTTGGACGTTGAAGCACTCCATATGCTGGCATGGTATAGACGACTGGTGCAGGTGGACGATTTTGTGCGACTATCAGTATCAGGATGCGAATCAGGATATATATAATGGCCATGAAAAGCAGGCTGATTCCGGCAATCGGCAATAATCGCCTCACCTGGTAGGACAACTCTGAAAGTGACATGATATAATCTTAGCATATTCCACACGGGTAAATAGGCTCGAATGTGATCGTATTGTTTTACGTGCTTGAATATACCAGAGGTGCCGGAGTGGCCAATCGGAACAGACTGTAAATCTGTCGTCTCACGACTACGAAGGTTCGAATCCTTCCCTCTGGACCATGTAGTAGATCAGCGAGCTGATCACTACATGGCCATGAAGTGAACTTGTTCTACTTCATGGCTGTGTGTAGATGTCTCTTTTAGAGTCAATGAGTCAAAATGAAGAAGCTTCAATACTGCGTCTACGTATTACTCAGTCAAAAAGATAATCAGTTCTATATTGGCTACACGACGAATCTACACGAAAGACTGACTTCGCATATTACGGGGAATTCTAAAGCTACTGCGCCCCGTCTCCCATTTACTTTGATCTTTTGTGAATATTATTTATCCAAGCACGACGCAACTCGCAGAGAAAAGTATTTTAAAACTACAGTCGGCAAGAAAGTATTGAGGTTGATGCTGCAGGACTCACTAAAAGAAGCTCATCAGCAATCGTACGTTGAGATAGGTCACGATGAGGCCCGTGACGACCAATATGGTATTGAGAAAACGTGAATTTGAATATTCTCCCATCACTTTTCGTGATGAAGTCAAATAGATCTGTAGAAAGATGGTAAATGGCAACTGGATGCTCAGCACCATCTGTGAAATGATAAGGACACGGAAAGGATCACTAATTATGAAAATGATGAGAACAGCTACAAACAGTGATATGCCGATACCCCATCGACTTTGATTGTCCTTGATGCTGTATGGCTTATTGTAGAAGCCTGAAAATATACATCCTCCAGCTATACCCGAAGTGATACTCGAGGCGATACCCGAAAACAACAAACCTACAGCAAATATAATGGCTGCAAAGTTTCCGAGAAGTGGCTTGAGGAGAACATCTGCCTGTTGTAGTTGAGTCACTGGAGTCCGAGTATGGAAGAATGTTCCTGCTGCCATGAGGATGATAGCGCTATTGATAGCCCACCCAACTACCATTGAAAATAACGTATCGACGAACTCGTATTTCAACTGTTTTTTGATGACTGACTTATTTTTGAGCTGCCACTGACGACTCTGGATGATCTCGCTATGAAGAAATAAGTTGTGAGGCATCACCACTGCACCCAACACACTCATGACGATGATCATGGAGCCATTGGGGATCACTGGCACAACCCATCCCTGTATAGCTTGCGCCCAATCGACATGAATCAAGGTTAGCTCGTAGATAAAAGCTAAGCCGATTATAGAGACAAATCCAATGATATATTTTTCTAATCTACGATATGAATTGCTGAGCAGCAACCAGATAACTACTGCGAATATGATGACGCTTCCTATTTTTATAGGAATATGAAAAAGCATATTCAAAGCTATAGCTCCACCGAGAATCTCAGCTAAAGAAGTCGATACAGAAGCGATCATAGCTGTCGAAAGAACAGACCGTGACAACCATTTCGGAGTATAAACAGTTGCAGCTTCAGACAGACAAAGACCTGTCGCGATTCCAAGGCGAGCTACATTGTGTTGTAGGATGATGAGCATAAGTGTGCTCAGCGTAATCATCCACAACAATACATAGCCGTAATTTGAGCCTGCCGCGATGTTGGATGCCCAATTACCAGGGTCGATGAAACCAATGGTCACGAGCAACCCTGGACCGATGTATTTGAGTACTTCAAGAGCTCCAAAATCAGCATGCGTTGCTTTGTGTATATGTCGGCTAATGAATTTGTTCATGTTCTCTCCTCTTTCATCATACAACTAAATGCATGATTAGTTTAGTATTCAGGTACCAATATTTTATCACATAAACAGGTTGTTGTAACAATCTAATCATAGATATGCCCCAGACGACTCAAGGCGCGACCTTCAGATATATTCGGATGTCGTGCGTGGGCCATAGAGAGAGGTGATTCTGTATGCCAACTTTGCTCATGCAGAACTGGGACGCAAGCAGGTACCGACTGGTACCTGTCTCATTCAGCCCAATAGTCGAGGAAGCGGCCAAATATAGTCGCTTGTTTTTCCTCAGTCACCGCACCATCTTCCGCTGATACATTAACTTTCTTATTGAGTTTGACAGGGAAGAAACCAAAGAGCTTTTTACTCTCGGTGCCCTCATATGTATAGGTGAGTTTACCGTCGACGACTTGTGGCGTATCAGTTGCCATATCGCTCAGATTCAATCGATATTTTGCCTCCATCTTTGCTCGAGCCTCTTCGGGCATGACTCGTATGGGCAAATCACCAACAGGTGACTCTACACGGATTTCTTGAGACAAGGGGTCGATTTTGACGGGGAATTTTAGCTTAGCTTTGAACTCATCCCTACGTAGCTCGAGCGTCTTTGGATCTTTCGGAGAAGTCGAGAGTTCTACTTGCTTGTCGCCTTTTTGCATCATGAATTTATTTTGCTGAAGCTTCTGATCATCTCCTTCTTTTGGCATGACGTCAATATCAAGCTTATCCTCCGATCCTTCCAATTTATCTATCCCATCAAATACGTCTTCCTCCTCTTTGGGTTCACGTCGTGGAGCTCCTGGGGCAGCAACTCGTATTTCGCTCAAGCTGCTTCGTGGTATACGTTGCGGTGATACTCCAGTTGCTTGACCTTGTTTTGGTGGCTGATTATCAGATTGTGGTTGTGCCAGCTCTCGAGTAACTGATTCAAATTCACGCTGCATGGATACATCTCCTTTGAACATCTCATCAAGCTCAGGCACAGTGCTATCAGTTGACTCACCGAGTACAACCGAAGGTTGATTGACCAAATCACCATACTGATTCATCATCCACTCAGCCCGAGTAGGTACGCTTAAAAAGACAGCTAGAACACCCACACCAGCGAACACAACGAGTTGTTTATGAGGCAAAAATTGTTTCATGCGTATCACTATAACCATCATTGAGTCGTGTTGTCAAGACAAGTCTTGCAATCTGCATCAAAATGATGCATGATTAAGCTCAAATCAGCTATGCCTCCCTCCAAATCAGCATTTTCTATTTATCTTGTTTTGATCTCAGTCGCCCTGGTGGCTGTCGTGGTGACTATCATCCTAATTACCATCAACCCAGCGACCCAAGTCCTGCGTGGCGATGATGCGAAGCGACGTGATGATATTAAAACTATCTATCAAGCGATTGAAAAGTATAGAGCGGACTCTGAAGACAAAGTCCTCAAAATACTCCCAATCAGTAGTGTGACAGGACCTATCTCAATCAGCAGTGTCGATGGTACTGGCCTCTGTGCCCTACTCATCCCAAAGTATTTGCCCGCACTGCCACGTGATCCATCGATCCCAGGCGGCGCTATCAGTGACTGCATGAGCACCTACAATACCGGATATCAAATACTCCGAGATCAAGCAGGAAGATTCACCGTATTTGCAGATGGCGCGGTACCAAGATTGATCGAAGGATCGGTAAATGTTGATATGCCGTATGCATATTTTAAAATGGACGAGCCGATGCCAGGCAATATCTCAAGCTCAGGTATATCTGGTCTTGCAATAGCCCCTCGCGGAGTCATTGTCAACTCAGCGAACCCTCGATATGGCGGTGCGCTGACGTTTGATGGTGTCACCGGATACTATCCTTTGATAGTTGGTACCCAAGATCTTTCTCTTGCGGGGAGCAATGAGTTTACGATCGCGGTATGGGTCAAGCTTGCACCAACAGCTGATAAAGAACTGCACACCATCTATGCTGAACGAGATCAGTCAGGTTTATATCTGGTGAATCTGAGCATCGATAGTAATAAAGTAGTTTTCGGTGGCACGACTCTCCCCCAAGAAAATGAGTCATGGCTGACTTCAACTGCGACACTTGAAAATGATCGGTGGTATCACATCGAGGCAATATTTTCGAAAGCGAGTCGTGAACTCTATATCAATGGTGTGCGCGTGAGTCAACAAATCAATCCTTTGGACAAAATTGCTCCATCAAAACTATCAACAAATCAGATCTATGCGAGCATCGGCAAATCACCACAAAAAGATGCAATGGACTTTTTCAATGGATCGATGGATGAACTACGCATCTATCGCTATGCCCGACGTGGCCCACCACTGAGCTATGAAGTGGTGAACGATATGAATAATCAATAAAAGAAGCCCGCCGCGTCTGACGCGGCGGGCTCGGTGTTCTCCTGTTTGATTCCCTGAACTAGGTTCAGGGTCCATGAATAGAATAGAGCATGGTTCCTGAGTCAAGCTCAGGAAGTCAAACTCGTATTGATTTCCTGACGGATGTCAGGATCCATTCTCTGCCCGCCGGTTTGATGCGGCGGGCTCGTCACTTTACGACTTGCTCGCCCGCCTAACTACGAAGTTGTTGGTGGGATGACCTTCGACTCATGTCCTTTTAGTACATTCCCCCCATACCTCCCATTCCGCCCATGCCTCCTGCTGGTGCAGCTGGTTCAGCTTTCTTTTCTGGGATATCAGCCACGAGACACTCGGTCGTGAGCATCGTCATCGCGACTGATGCTGCATTTTGGAGTGAGCTGCGGACGACTTTGGCTGGATCAACGATCCCCTTTTTCAGGAGACTGCCGAACTCGAGCGTCAAAGCATCAAATCCAAAATCGATATCTTTGGATGCTTCCATCTTGTCGAGGGCTACGCCAGGTTCAAGACCCGCATTGATGGCCAGCATGCGTACTGGCTCAGCGAGCGAACTGTGGACGATGTCGATACCGACTCGCTCCTCATCAGACTTTGCAGTTTTTTTCACTTCTGCGAGTACTGACCGTGCATGCAGGAGTGCGGTGCCTCCACCAGCAACGATGCCCTCTTCAAGTGCCGCTTTTGTTGCTGCGACTGCATCGATCACACGCTCTTTCTTTTCTTTCATCTCAACTTCCGTTGCAGCTCCCACTCTGATGACGGCGACGCCACCGGTGAGTTTTGCAAGTCTCTCTTGGAGTTTTTCCTTGTCGAAATCAGAGGTAGTGTCCTCTATCTCGCGACGGATCTGGGCGACTCGATCTTCGATCTGACCTTTTTTGCCTTTGCCACCGATGATGCGAGTATTGTCTTTATCGGCCCATACTTTATCTGCTCGTCCACAGTCGGCTACTTCGACACTGTCGAGTTTTTTACCGAGATCTTCAGTGATCAGTGTGCCTCCCGTGAGTACTGCTATGTCATGCAGCATCGCTTTGCGACGATCACCAAATCCTGGCGCTTTTACGATGAGCGTGTTGAGGACTCCACGCATTTTATTTACCACCAGTGTTGCGAGTGCTTCGCCTTCGACATCTTCGGCGAGGATGACAAGATTTTTAGAAACCTTGACGAACTTCTCAAGAAACGGAAGCAGATCAGATATCGCCGTGATCTTTTTATCAGTGATGAGGATATATGGCTCCTCTATCTCGGCCGTCATTTTGTCAGGATTGGTGACGAAGTATGGCGAGGCATATCCTCGATCAAACTCCATACCTTCTTTGTGATCAGTTTCCATGACAAGTGATTTACCTTCTTCGACAGTCACGACACCATTTTTTCCAACTTTGGCGATCGCGTCAGCGATGAGCTTTCCGATCGTCGCATCTGCAGCTGAGATCGTCGCTACTGAGGCGACATCATCACCTTTGACTGGCTTGGACATCTTTTTGATTTGGGCAACGACTGCTTCGACTGCGCGCTCTATCCCATGACGCATGATCATCGGATTGGTCCCCGCGGTGATATTGCGGAGTCCTGCGTTCACGATCGCTTGCGTAAGAAGTGTTGAAGTTGTGGTTCCATCTCCAGCAACATCGTTCGTTTTGGATGCGGCCTCTTTGACCATCTGGGCACCCATATTTTCAAATGGATCAGGAAGCTCGATATCTTTTGCCACAGTCACACCATCGTGGACGACTGAGGGTGCGCCCCACTTCTTTTCGAGTGCAACGTTGCGACCTCGAGGTCCAAGTGTGGTGACCACTGCACGAGCCATCTGGTTGACACCGGCTGCAAGCTTTTGTCGAGCTTCATCGCCGTATATGATTTGCTTTGCCATAGGATTAAAAATGTAAAATTAATGATTAATAATTTGCGTTTGATTCTTTGAATATTATTTTGAACTTTAAATTTGCGACTTGATGACGTTAGACCTGACGACCTGATGACCCAGTGTTACTCCACTATCGCCATGATATCTTTTTGCTCAACGAGCAACATATCTACTCCACCTACTTTGATCTCATTTCCACCCCATTTTTTGTACATGACTTTTTGACCGACCTTTACGACCATCTTGTTTTCGCGTCCATCATCACTCGCAAATCCTTCACCAAGCGCGACGATCTCGCCCATCTGTGGCTTTTCCTTGCCCGTATCGACGAGGAGGATGCCTGAGGCAGTCTTGGACTCTGCTTCTGCAGGTTTGATCAGGATATATGAAAAAAGTGGCTTTATTTTGTGTGCCATAGATAAAAAATAATTAATAATCTTTCAGTAGCAGATTTATAACATGACTGCTAATCAGTGTCAAGGAGCATCTTGAGTTTGTTATGTATTTACATTGTCAGGATGATCTATGGTGTATTTTCAGTTTGTGATGCACACTACACTGATTCGAGTCAGATTGATATCGTCCGTCACTATCTGCTACACTTAAAAATAACTATGCCCGATACACATATTGCCCAATTGCTCACGGGACTCTCCCAAAAAGTCCAGGCGAACTCTGCTTTGCCGAGTGACCTCCAGCGTAAAGCATACGAACAGATCTCACGTGCAGCGCTCAGCCTCCAATATGGTGGCAGTCTCGGCGCGATCGACATCACCGAGAAATATATCGACTTTATCACTCGACTACCGTGGCAGACTCGCACTGAGGATCTCCTCGACATTCATCGTGTCAGACAGATCATGGACTCGCGACACTATGGACTCGACAAAGTGAAAAAGCGGATCGAAGAATACTTGGCCTCAGTCATCATGATCAAAAAACAAAGTCCCGACGCATCTCTACGCGCTCCATCGCTCTTTTTCACCGGGCTTGCAGGTACCGGAAAAACATCTTTTGCACCGATCATCGCCGAAAGTTTGGGACGGAAGTTTTATCGTATCCCGTTTGGTGGACTCGCCAATGCCCTCGATCTGCGTGGTCAAAGTAAAATGACTCCGTATGCGGGACCGGGTATCATCTTGCGTGCACTCGTCGAGTGTGGCACGCGCAATCCAGTCATCCTCCTCGATGAGATCGATCGGGCCAATCCTTCTGATCGGGCTGCGATCATGGGTGCGCTTCTTGAGATCCTTGATCCAGGCCAGAACAATCGGTTCACAGACTATTATCTTGATTATCCATTTGATCTCTCACAGGTCATGTTCGTCGCAACTGCGAATAATACGAAGGATATTTCGACTGCAGTCCTCGATCGTCTCGAGGTCGTGCAGATGCCATCGTATACCGATGAGGAAAAGATTGAGATTGGTAAAAAGTATGTCATGCCCAAGATGCTCACGCAATCGGGACTCACCCCATCTCAGCTTTCGATCGATGATGCAGTCTGGCCACGACTCGTCAGACCACTGGGATTTGAGCCAGGGATCAGATCACTTGAGCGTCTCATCGAGTCACTGGTCCGCAAAGTCACTCTTCAGATCGTCTCAGGCACGGCCACGACAGTCGTCATCAATGAAGCCAATATGAACACCTTCGTCGACGTCACCATGTCGAGCATGACGGGATGAGCTGCTTGTAAACCTCCCCGAGTCGTTGTATACTATAAGATATATTTGTTGGCCTTCGAGTGCGCCAAACAACCACTTATAATACCTACACCTATGCGCATAGAAGTCTATGATGGTAATCTATCTCCAAGTAAAGAGCTAGATCAATCTGTAGTCAGAGCAACAGATTTGTTCCATCGTCATCACCTTGATATTTCAGCCCCAGTCAGTGTTATTGAACACAACAGTCACCTGCCTGGGATATATGCCACGTATCATGGACTATATACAGTTGGTGATAAGCCAACTCACTTGGTTTCGGTAAAACGCCCAGAAACACTCTTTTCATTCCCAGATCGTACACCCTGGCTAGTTCATGAGTTAACCCATGCTGTTCAAGCAGAGGTTGGAGGTAGCAAACCAATAAAGCACAATCCGCTACTTGGAGGTACTGGAGATAGTTTCGTTCAGCATCGGATTAGCGAATTTCTTCGTCACAGAAGTGAGCTAACTCTAGAAGATGTAGTCGCTGAAGGTGTTGCAATGTTTGCAAAAACAACTTACATAAGAGAATCTAAGGGGCCAATTTTTGACCGCCTACTAAAGTCACATGTGTTAACTGATCATCATGATTCTGTGCAAAGAGCAATGAAAGTAATCTATCCTAAGCAAGATCTGACTCACAAATACATCAGGGACAATATTGATGGTCAAGGTATTGGATATCGCATGATGAAAAGATTTGAAAAAGTATGGTCTAGAGAAAATTCCGATGCTAATTTGCTCAGAGAAATGACACAGATTAGTCTGAGTGAAATTGCAGATATCCCCGTGTTGGCAAAAAGGGGTGGGATAAATCCAGAGTTTTTGCACTTCTATTACCATCCAGAAGATCTTCCCGTTGTTCCCCTGAGTACTCAGCCCTCTGCATCAGCCTAATC
>CAZIUF010000013.1:0-11962 GCA_964542665.1 uncultured Gammaproteobacteria bacterium
TTGAGATCTTTCAGGATATCTTCAGACATAGACAGGTATAATGATAGTGTACAACGTGGATTAGTGTTTAGAGTTTAGTATTTACAATCTTTTCCTATGTTTTCAATATTTGCCAACTGGAAGTCACACAAAAACTTAGTCTCCACACGAGCGTGGGTAAATACGTTTCTCGATGCGGTAGATATCACCTTTTCTCAAGCTATACTCGAGGGTCGAATTGAGCTTGTTTTGTTCCCCCCAGCTCCGCTCCTCTATCCACTCAAGCTACTCGTAGCTGATCATGAAATCGCCATCGGTGCCCAAGATATCTCATCGCTTCCTGAAGGTAAATATACTGGACAAGTAAGCGCCGAGTCACTATCAGATATTGCAACTCATGTGATCTTGGGACACGTCGAAGAACGTCAACTCGGTGATACTCAAGATATCGTACAGACGAAGTTTGCCCGAGCACAATCGGGTCGAATCATCCCACTGGTCTGCATCACCTCGCCCGATCAGATCATCACCGAATCACCCTATATCGTCTATGAGCCAACCTCAGCGGTGGGAACAGGTAATGCCGCAAGTATGTCAGACATCACCTCGTTCAAATCCTCATGCCATCTTTCTCCATCACAGAAATTCATCTATGGCGGAAGTGTCAGTCCTGATAATATCGATGAATTCATGAAAGACGATATAGTAGATGGTGTATTGGTCGGTACAGATAGTCTCGAGCCCCTCGTATTTGCCCAATTGGTCAATCAAGTACTCTCCCATGCTTAAGTCACGTTTCGCAGTCACCGGCATCTATATTGCCGTCATTTTATCCGTGTTGGGGATCGGTATTTTCATTCGCGTCTCTTCACTTTTATCACATGCACATGTTGGCTTCAGTGATCTGATCGCACCACTCCCCAAATCATCAAATGTTCAGGGTGCATATACATTTTTATTCTTGGGTGTCGGTGGTGGTGATCACGAAGGGCCCAATCTCACCGATACCATCATGCTGGCAAAGTATATACCCGCAACAAATACACTCACGACACTGGGTCTACCTAGGGATATGTGGGATGAGGGCACAAAGGATAAAATAAATGCCATATACACCTATGCCCTCCAGCAAAATGAGGTGGACGCCTATACCTATGTGAAGACAAACTTCCTACGAATCACCGGGCTCACGATCGATCATGTGGTGGTCGTCGATTTTTCAACTTTTCAAGAAGTAATCGATTTGATAGGTGGTATCTCTATCACCAATGACATGGGTTTTGTAGATGATCAGTATCCGATCGAAGGAGCCGAGAATAAAGATTGTGTGCCATATGATCCTAACTATGGATGTAGATACGAAACAGTAAGTTTCCCCACAGGAAAACTGCTAATGAATGGTGCAGTGGCACTAAAATATGTGCGATCACGACACGCATCGGGCGACGAAGGAACAGACTTTTCTCGATCCAATCGCCAACAGCAAGTCATCCAGGCAATCTCCACGAAACTCACTGAAATGCTCAAGAATCGAGATGTATCTACCTTGGAGGACCTCGTGTCACTCCTTGATTCACGCATCAAACGCACCCTATCAAATCGTGATGCTGTAGCTATAGCTCGGACTATACTCATGAACAAAAATCAGGTCAAAATCGTATCAAATAAAATCGATACTGAGTATTTTGATGTCCCACCATTGTCAGAGTATGAAGATAGATATGTGCTACTACCACCAGATAAGGATTACGAAAATCTAAAGCAACTGTTGAGTACGCTACTCCCCTAAAAAAAGATCTTTTTGGTCATATATATCGTGATGCTCGTAGAGCGATATACCCTCCAAGTAGACTGATTGATCCAATAACCACAATCCATGGTGGCATACCTCCTGGTGGAGTATCGTTAACCGCTATTGTACTTGGCGTAGGTTGAGTAATCGCCTGGCTCGGCGCGAGACTAACCAGTGGCGTCAAACTAGCGGACGGAGTAGATCCCTTTGTTACGGTTTCGCCAAGGACCTGCTCACCTGCTTTTGCGATGATAAATGATCTTTCGATACTGCGCTCAATACCATTGTTATCTTGTAAAAATGCGACCAACGTATATTGTCCTGGGGTGAAGCTCACGCGTGATTCGGCAACCCATGTAGCATCCTTGCGCACTACTGTTTCGAGTCGAAGAGGGGGTTTGGAGTCAAGCAGTACGGTGACCTTGGTACCAGGTACGCCTTTGCCCTTGATGAGCGGTTTGCCAATCGGGATCACTGCATTTTGCACCGGAAATTGTAGTGAAAGGATGAAGTCTTGTTGTGTTGATCGAGTAGTACTTGCGGGCAGGACATTGTCTTGATTGGACACAAATGTATAGTCGGTCCCCGCTACAATCGATTGTGGAAGAGGCGCAGAACGGGAAAGAGCCGTGGTCACTGTCGAGCTTGGAGACTGGTCGCTGAGCAACCGAATCTGGATAACATCGTCGTCAGCTGTAGCCCAGGGTATATTGATGAGCCACTCACCATTGGACTTCGTAACTCCCATGACCATCCGTCCTGGCACATTGGGTGATGAGATAACTTGTATAAGAGAGCCTGATACCCCTGAGCCTTGAGTGGAGACTAATTTACCATATACTGGCTTGGAAACTGTTCCTGTGTTGCGTTTGGCCAATGTTGTGAATGTATTCGTATTTCCCTCTACACCCGTTTGGACAATCTTTTCATCAGAAATCAGGTGATAGTAGTACTGCGTCATAGGCTTCAGACCAGTAAACTCAATATAATGGTATTTGTGAGGAGTAGGGGTCCCAACAACGTCTCTAACATCATATGCTGTCAGCGAGAGCGAGTCAGGAGATGTACCATACAGCGCATAGACGGGGTGAGCTTCAGGAAGAGCAATAAAGAGTGAGCTGGAAGTGTCTGTCTGGCTTTGAGACTTCTCAAGTATTTTCAATGATGAAGCCTGCGTAAATGTGCTCGTTTTCAATGAGAAGAAATAAAACGATAGTCCAACAATCAATAAAAAGGTTGGCGCCAATATCCATCGAGGGATACGCCTTTCAGTCGTCGGACGAAGGTATAAATCACTATACATATACTGAGATCAAACTGTACAAATACTAGCACAATTTGTGGTGATTGAGTAGATCCAACAGTTCAATATAGCCATAATCATATGCTTTGAAGCATATCGAGACAGCTACCTTTACTCTAATAGAGGGTATGTGCGCATCACTTGAGCTTTTTAAGCCTTTCAAACACGGTCATATCCGGAGTAGCGATGATGATCACAGGTGGCGGGGAAGACAGCTCTATCCTATCGGCTTGGCTCGCTCGGTACGCGTCAAGCAGCACAATACACAACAAAACCATACTGACGGATGCTACCAAAAAGAACAGGTCTCGTTTGGATAATTGGTGTGGAAGGACAAGTTTCATGAATAAGAATCACTGATAATAGACTTGGATTTGGATTTGAGCATCGAGGATGGCACTCTCTGATGATCCTGGAGCTGGGGCGAGCGTGTACTGTGAGATAGTCTTTAACCTTTTTTGTGTCATCAGCTGATCTACAACATTTGAAATATCTGCCTGAGTTCCTGATATGTTGAATTGCAGAGGAAATGATTTCAAATCGTTAGCAGGGACTTTTTTATCGACCTTCTTGCTCTCCGTGCCTACCGCAAATCCAGGATATGAAACTTCCTGCGCATTCGCCCCATCCAATTGGAGCGAGTCTAAATCTGAAATAACCTGACTGATTTTAACTTGATCTGGAAGAGAATCAGCTAGCAGGGGGAAATCTTCCCTTCGCGATGATATGAGAGACTGAAGTTGGTTGATAGTGGCAATAGTTGCGGTGTATTGACTGTTCACAGCCTTGAGATCTGCATATTGCTGCCGGAGCTCGAGTACCGTGGTTATATTGGGACCAATGATGACAACAACGAAAAAGATAAAAATGATAAAGAAGCCGATACCATAGGTATAATCTACTACGGCTGGGTCTTGAATTTTTTTGATGAGGTCTTGTTTGTCCATATTATGATTTTTTTGATTTGGCTGGAGTTTGATACCCCTCCATCAAGATACTGAACTGATATATCCCATCAGCATCTCGCGTAAACTCATCCAGCTTCGCTGACTTAAACTTTTTTTCATTAGTGATCCTTTGATAGAGCTGCTGGACGATCAGTCGCGAATCCGTTGACCCAGATAACTGGATCGATTTGTCGTTCAATGTAAGTTGTCTGAGTGTAGCTTTTTGTGGAAATATGCTGCGTATATATGCCATCTGCTCTCTCCACGAATCTTGTGTGGCAAATATAGACTGAATCTGTTTAATAGCCTTTTGTTTTTTTTCAAGATCAACTTGGAGAGTTTTTGTTGCCTCAATGATGGCGATTTTTTGGGATAATTTTTGCTTCTCTTCGATAATCTGCTGATCAAATGAAAAGCGATACATAAACACACAAATCACTACGAGCTGAGTGATAATGAGGACAAATCGGAGATAATGAGTACTGAAGTACTTCAATCGTTCGATTGTGTGATGTGAACTGTGCGGGAAGAGGTTGATCGCGTATTTCATAGAGCCAATGATGACTCTATCATAGTAGCTGAAAATGGCTCATCGATCAAGGTGGAGGGAAGAAGGTCGGAGGGCTAGCTAAGGAAACTGCAAGCTACAGGCATAGATCCCGGATCGCACTTCGTTTGTCCCCTCCAGAGGCGGGCGGGCGGGATGACAGACGGGTACGGGACATCGTATTGATATCGTGCTATTCGTCCTTAGGAGATTGAGGACTTGAGGCGGGCAGCTTTTTGCTTGCTGATGATTTTGCGCTTGGAAGCTTTATCGATGACTGAATAGGCAGCTTTGAGCTCTGCTGATGCGGCTACATAGCCTACTTTGCGGGCAAGATTGACGATTTTGTCAATCTTACCTAGATACACTTTGTTCGCACTAGATTTGCGGACGTCTTTGCGAGCTTTTTTTTGTGCTGATTTGATGTTTGCCATAAAGTCTTTATATTTGTCTTGAGCCCTTCAAAGAAGCTCAAATTCAGTCAGTAGTATACCATCGGCTGGGCATACTTACAACGGTGATTGAGGTAATTTTTACCCTAGATACACAGGTCGTTTCGAAGTGACTTGGGAGGCCCCGACTGATAACTATACGATTTGCATCTGGGTAGGGGGCGGGGTACCCACCGGAACGGAGAAACGACCCATATATCTGATTGCTTTACATCGGCAATTATCACAGATCTTCTGTCTTAAACTCCTTTTGGAAGAGCTTTGAGCCGTAGTCACCCTCGAACTTGAGTGTGACTTTCATATCGCTGGTGATCTCGTGATAGGTACAGACGTTGCGCGAACAGGTACCCAAGGTGATCTGGCGTTCAAATAGTTTACCAAATGTCGTGGCGGGCTCCTTGGGTTTGGCTGTACTAAACACACCTTCGGACTCTTGCTTCTTGGTCGAGTAGGTTAGCTCATACTCGATCGAGGTAGTTTTGTCTGGGACGCCATCCACAATCAGTTTGATTTCCTGCTTTGGCCTAACCGACACGAGACTCACCTGCACCTCTGGTCCAACGGTCGGGATAATCTCATTTTCAGGTGCTTGAGTGATCTGGATGGCTTTTTTGGCCAGCGGTGGTGCTGCAGGTCGAGTCACTAAATACCCCACGAGGGCAAGGACTACCAGAGCAATGGCTGCAATCGGGAGAATGGTTTTTTTATTCATAGATACGGATCAAATAGTAAATTTCTGCTCAAAATAATGACTCAACTCTTTAATCAATACTGTTTCTTGCTTCATCGTGTCACGCTCACGTATAGTGACCATGCCTGACTCAAGTGACTTGTAGTCGATCGTGACGCAATAGGGAGTCCCTATCTCATCTTGGCGACGATACATTTTACCAATATTTCCTGCATCGTCAAACTCGACTCGGAAGTGTTTTTTCAGTGTGCCATAAATCTCCCGCGCTTGTGTGCGGAGTGTTTCGTCTTTTTGTAACGGGAAAATCGCAACTTGCACAGGTGCAAGATCTGGTTTCAACTTCAATACCGTGCGTGTCTTGCCTTCGCCGAGATCTTCCTCGTGATATGCATCAGCAAGCACCATGAGAAACATACGATTGACTCCGACTGCTGGCTCCATGACGTGAGGAATAAACTTGCGCCCAGTGGCTGAGTCCACGTACTCGAGCGTCTTGCCTGAGTGCTTCATGTGTTGTGAGAGATCGTAGTCAGTGCGATACGCGATCCCCCACAACTCTTTCCATCCAAATGGATACTCATAATCGAGATCATAGGTATCTTTGGAATAGTGTGAGCGCTCTTTGTCTGTATGCTGTCGCCAACGAAGCTTTGCCGCATCAATCCCCAGATCACCAGAGATAAATGACCACATCGATGCTTTCCACTCATCCATGAGTTTTTTCCAATCAGTTTTTTCGGGATCAAAGAAGTACTCGATCTCAGCCTGTTCAAATTCCAGCGTTCTAAACACGAACTGTCCTTGGGTGATCTCGTTACGGAAAGATTTCCCCACTTGTCCAACACCAAAAGGGAGTTTCACTCGACATGAGTCGATGATTTGTTTAAAGTTCGCAAATATCCCTTGGGCTGTCTCACCGCGCAGATACACTTTTGATTTTTCACCTGAAACTACTCCTATTGCTGTTTCAAAGAGTTGGTTAAATGGTTTTGGTTCTGTTATTTCGTTGCCGTCGGGTGATTTGATATCATTTTTTTTGATGTAATCTGCCCATTCTTGAAAAGTCAGATTTTCGACCACCAGAGTTGGGTCATGCTTTTTTGCCCAGGCCTCTATCAGATGGTCAGCGCGATACCGTTTGTTTGTCACCTTATCCTCCACCATAGCTTCGTTAAACGATCCGACGTGTCCAGATGCTACCCACGTAGTCGGATGCTGAAGGATCTGTGAGTCGAGCCCCACCATATCCTCTCGCTCCTCGATCATCTTTTTCCACCAGAGATCCTTGATATTTTTGAGTAGTTGTACCCCGTATGGTCCGTAATCATATGAGTTCGCAAGCCCGCCATAGATCTCAGAAGTAGGATAGACAAAACCGCGACGTTTGGTAAATGCGACGAGTGTGTCGAGTGTGGTGGTAGCCATAGAGATATAAGTATAACGAATAATCAGATAAAAAAACCGTCCCGACTACTTCTTCCAGAAAGTTGAAGTAATCGGGACGGTCTACTACCTATATCAGGTAATCTGATCGCGGTTCCACCCGTGTTGGCGCTCTATGATATCCATTGAGGCACCCAGCTTTTGACGATGTCTGCCGCTCACTCCCCACCCTGCCAGAGGTGGATCAACATGAAAGGCAATACGATATTGTAATCTTGCAGCCAGAGATTGTCAAACCCCGCCTAAAACGGCGGGTTTACTCGTCTATAACGGCGGGCTAATCTGTTGTGTTATGGCAGTTTTTCCTCGATGACGCGCTCGCAGAGCTCACGGCACTCGCTCCATGCAAGAAGTGACCCATCATGATGTCCAAGATCTGAAAGAAGCTCAATCACAAAAATGGTAAGTAGTTCATTCACACTTCCTGATGTAGCAGTTGCGAGCTTTTTGATAAAGAGTTGATAGGAGATATAGATCGGGAGCTCAGGGAGTGAGTCTGGGAGCAATCTGTCGAGAAGAAAAATGGAAAGGGTAAATGCCTCAAGTCGAGATGGATCATGCTTGATCGCATAGAGCGCTGAAATGAGGGTGGACTGCTGGATATAGAGACCACCGAGTGACTGGCGACACACGCACGATATATATGATCCCGTCTGGAGATGACCTGCCCGACGTGACGTGATCTGACGGACACCTTTGGCTGTAACCCACAGTTTGCCGTGAGAGCGAGTAAAGATGACAAGAGAGGTGTCTGACTCCTTGAGAACTCGTTTGCGCAGGACAATCCCCTCGATTTTGATACTTTTGGGCATGCAGTATGATATCTGATCTTTACTTCATTTTGGTATCTTGGATGAGGATGCCGTCAAATACACTTTTGCCGTTGATCGTCACTTTCCATGTCTGATCTTGTAGCCCTGCCTGCTTTTGGACCAAGATCTCTGAGGACTTCACATCAGCAGGCAACGTATACTCGACAGACACATCTGCCTTACCCTCTGGTTGGACGACCAGGAAACCCTCAAATACCGTTTTGCCCAGCTCATCGTATGTCCGGACCTCTGTCGAGGACCCAGTCATCTTAACTAGTTTTGAGCCAAGTGGAACATAGAACCTGATCCAGTTACGAAGTGGTGCATTGAGACACAACACCTCTTTTTGCTCAAGGTTACAGTTTGAGCCTGGGAAAGGATTTTTGAATGCAATCGAGACAGATCGCTGCGTACCTGTCGTCTTGGACACGACTGACTCTCTGACAAATAGGTTAGACTTTTGTCCACCAAAGTTCACGTTGTTGATATGGAGATAGTCAGTGCCTTCTGCGTCGACGATACGTCCTGCCCAGCCCATCTTTTCGATAGCTGTTTGGGTGCTTGGATTCTTGAAGAACATGAGGATATGTTTCTCATCCATACTCTGCAACATAGATTGGATGGTCTTGCCCCAATAGAGTTTTGGTGAGGCGCCGATCGCAAATCGAGTCAGATCCTTGAGCAATGCTGAAAGGATCGCTTTGCGATCTGCACGGGCATAGCCAACTTGCGTACCGATAGACTCAAGCAGTGTGTAGATGACCTGTGGACAATCACATCGAGGATCGATCTGGGTCGAGAACTGCACCCCTTCGACATAGCGGGCTTTACCAATCTCTTTGCCATCCTTCATCACTGGTTCACCAAAGATCGTGATCAGATCAACGAGTATCTTGGTGTCGATGAAAAAGAGTCCGTCATACTCTACTGCTGAGCCGTATGACTTGTATAGAGCTTGGAAGTTTTTGACTGATTGGACGAGATCTGGGGAAATATTAGCATCACGTAGATACCACTCACTGACTCCTTTGAAGTAGCGTTTGATAGGATCTGGCGCTATCCCTGGTCGAACACCTGCATCGATATCGTAGATATTGGTGACTCGTGAAAACTCAATCTTGCCTTTGTCGATCGAAAGCTCGGTGGTGCCTGTCCAGAAACCTCCGGTGGCACGTCGCTCTTTATCGTTTTGGAAGATCACGAGGTAACGCTGCTTTTCAGTCTTACCCAGGATGCGGGGCATTTCCTTCAGGAATGGTTGGGCGTTCACGATGAGTCGGTATGCCCCGTCAAACTGATCTTTGGCACTGATGATCTGATCGCGGACACGGATCCCACGGAACTCCTCTGGGTATCGCATCGGATCGATACTATCGATATTGGTCTTGGCTTTGGCCACGTCTGAGGCGATCGGATCGATCTTACTCATCAAACTATCGATGGTCAACACCGCCGTTTCTAAACGCTCTTCGGTGGATTTCTCAGCAAGACTGGATTTGGAACCTTTTTTGAAACCGATAAGATCGGCAACTGGGGTGATGGCAGTGATCGCCTCCTGAGCTGCTGAAAACATACTGTCTCCTGCAGAAAGTGCAGCGAAATAGTCTTTGACTTGTGGGACAAACGTAAACTTTTCAAATGCTTTGGACTCAGTACGTATATCATCAAACTCTTTGCGTAATTCGGCAGTTTTAGTAGCTAAAAGATCAAGGTCATTTTGCTTTGCAACTTCCTTCATCTCTGACAATTTTGTCCTAAATATGTCAGCTTTTGCTTTGACTTTCATGCCCGGAATGTAGACAAGTACGTAGCCTGCTGCTGCTCCAGCGAGAACGACAGCAAGAATAATGGTGAAAAGGGTGAAGAGGATTTTTTTCATCATACAAGGTCATATCGTATCATACCGGAGCAGGATATGCCAGAAGAAAAATCTAAAAACTAAACTCTAAATCCTAAATACTAAGGAGATTTCAAGTACCAAGTTCCCTGCCTCGTCGGCAGGCAGGCAAATACCAAATAAGTTTCAGTTTCAATCAATCATCAGTTGGCGTTTAGTGTTTCGGGTTTAGTGTTTAGAGTTTAATCTTTACACTGCACCTCGGCCGGTGATCATGGCGATGGGGGTTTTGATGATGATGCCAAGATCGCGGATAAGACTGAGATCTCGCGCATACTGAGCATCAAGCTTGATCCGTTTGTCAAAGTTCACATCTGATCGACCGGATACTTGCCATAGGCCCGTAATCCCTGGACGGACTGAGAGCACCAGATCGACCTCATCTTTCACATCTTTGAACTTCGTCAGCTGATGATCGAGCTCGTCTTGATAGTATGCACGTGGTCCGACGATACTCATCTCACCTTTGAGTACATTGAGAAACTGAGGCACTTCATCGAGTGAATACTTGCGGATAAATCTCCCGACTTTGGTGACGCGCGGATCATGAACCAACTTGAAACTATTGCTTTTGAATTCTTCAAATAATTTCGCATATTGAGGATCTGTCCGCATGAGCTCATGGGCATTTTCGATCATAGAGCGGAACTTGTACATCTTAAACGGCTTGCCATGGCGGCCTACGCGACGAGGTGTATCTGCAAGGAGTGGACCGGGAGAATCGAGCTTGATCGCGATAGCCACGACCAAACAAATCGGAGCAAATAGAGTCAGCGATATGATCGTGAGAACTATATCGATGGCACGTTTGAGAAATCGGTTATACATCTAGTTCGTTGTGACAAATGTGAAATAAAACATAAACTATAAACCATGGACCATGAATATCAGGTCAGCTCTTCATACTTCGTCCCCGCAAATCCCTCGACGACCTTTTTGATCTTGGATGCGGACGACTTTTTTGAAATAAGAAGCACGTCATCTGTATTCACCACTAACATATCATCCAGGTCTATGGCCACGATGACCTTTTTACCTTGATAGTCCATGATCAGATTGTCGGTGCCACCAACCATATGCACGACACCCTTAGTCACATTGTGCTTTTTTGATTCCTCCAGCGCCTCCTTCAGCGCTTCCCATGCTCCGACATCAGACCAGCCAACGTCTGAGACGATGACGCGTCCAAAATCAGCCGGAATCTTTTCAAGTACGGCGTTGTCGAAAGATATCGTCTCGAGGTTTGGATACACTTCTTTCAGTACTTTGCCATATTTCAGAGTGCCATGTGCTTGCTGGATCTTTTCGAGTCCCTCATATAGTTCTGGAGCATATTTTTTGAATTGAGCCCACAAAAACTTTGGCTTCGTCATAAAGTAACCGAGGTTCCATGCATGCTGACCATCCTTTGTATATTTTTCTACCAGCTCAACATCTGGACGATATTTGAAAGAGAGCAAATCATGCACATCGTACCCACCGATATGGTCAGATGCCTTCACGTCGTACTCGATCCACCCGAGGTTTTGATTGGCAAAACGAGGCGTATGCGCGAGGAATACGATGCGTTCATTGTCCTTTTGGATGAGTTCATCTGCTGCAAAAAGCATACTTTTGAAAGCCTGTTCGTTTTTCACCAAGTGATCGCCCCACAATATCGCCATCGACTCATCAGGTGCAATCTTCGCAAATAACGCGGTGATCAGGCCAACAGCTGGCCCTACATCGCGCATCTCAGGCTCGACGATAATATTTTCTTGAGGTATCTCAGGAAGCTGAGACTCGATCAAGTCACGATACTTTTTGCCGGTTGAGATGTAGATATCCTCAGGATCCACCTCTGGAAAGAGTCTGCGAACTGAGTGCTGTAACGTAGATAAGTCACCGACGATCTTCTCAAACTGTTTGGGGGACTTTTTTCGTGAAAGCGGCCACAAACGTGTCCCTACTCCACCTGCGAATATGACTATTTTCATATGAGTCTCGATTGTACCTAAGTTTTGAGGTCTGCACAAGTGACTTTGCGATCGCACTCGGTGACTGCACATGAAAATGTTGTCCGTGCAACCCGTTTTCAACTATTTCAGTCTGGCCGCCAT
>CAZIUF010000013.1:11972-23895 GCA_964542665.1 uncultured Gammaproteobacteria bacterium
TGCGTAAAACACACCACCGGACAGCCACATGCCATGGCTTCACACGCTGTATATCCAAAGTCTTCTTTTTGTGGCATCACGAGAGCTACTGCGTCGCGATACAGCATCGCCAGATCACGATCGGTCACCTCAGTGATAAATGTGATCCGGGGATCGCGACCCGCAAGCTGTCTCAACTGACTTGCTTGGCCTCCCGTCCCGACAATCACCAAGCTATATCCCTCCATATCTTTGGACTGTTGCAATAGTTTGAAGGCTTGTATGGCAAGATCGAGGCGCTTGTATATTTCCAATCGTGATACGACGAGAAAGTAGGGAGTATGTATCGTGCACTTCTCCCCTTTTGACTTATCATGGACGAGGACTGTGGAAGACTGAGGATCTGTGATGGTAGGTTTTGGACTGATCAATCCTTGCCAGTAGGTCTCATCAAAATAGGGATAGATCAAGGTACTCTCACGTTTGTAATATCTGAAACATCGATCTTGCACCTCTTTGGAAATACAAATAAATTCATCTACTCGTTGTGCGGCGATAGAGTCCCATCGCTGCAATCTGCTGCGAACAAGTCTGAGAAACATACCCAACAACCCAAACTTCGCTTCCCCTACCGCAAACACTTCGTCATCCCACAGCCATCGGGTAGGAGTGAGCAAGTAGCATATGTGTCGCGTCCCTGGTCTCGTGATGATACCTTTGGCAAAGCTCGAAGTGATGGTAAGTACCGTGTCATAGCCTGAGAAATCGAATGATTCAAACGCAAGTGGGTAGAGAAAAAATGAGAGCAAACGGCTTCGTCTGATCCAGAGTGGAAATGCTTGGAGGAAAGAGGTGTGAAAGTGGTAGGCGCGCGCCCACGGCGCGCGCTTCTCATCCACTGCTGAGGTATACCAGTCTGCACTCGGATACATTTGGCGTAAGACAGACAAGATGCGCTCTGCACCTCCGAATTTATCTGCCCAGTCGTAGACGATCGCAAGTTTCATACGAGTATTGTACTTCAAACTCTGAATGAGTATGAATCAAGCTCAAAAGGTATGTGTATTCGAGAAGATTATTTCACCGTATCCGTGTATAGCTTCAGCGTCTGCTCGGCCATGGTGCGGAAGGAGTACTTCGACTCATCAAGATGTGTAGGTTTAAGTGGGTTGATAAGGACGCTATGGATCACGCTTTGGATCATGTCATGGATACTGTCTACTGAGTGAGGGTCAAAATATACTGCTTGATCCCCTGCGATCTCACGGAATACCGGGATATCAGACAAGATGAGCGGTGTGCCAAAGTGCATGGCCTCGACGATCGGAAGCCCAAACCCTTCGGCAAACGAGGGGAAGACGAGCGCATATGCATGTTTATACAGATCAGCTAGATCCTGACTTTTTACATCTGTGCGCAAGATCACTCGATCACTCAATGCGAGCTCGCGGGAGAAATAGTTCTCCGGTCCAACGAGAACAAGACGGAAGTCGTTTTTTTCTTGAACCTTCGTAAATGCAGCGATGAGTGCGTCGACATTTTTATGCGGATAAAAGTTGCCGACATATAATAGGTACGGATAGTTCAGTGTGGGCGAAACACTTTCACGAGGAAACTCAAAGTTGAGCCCTTCGTAGATAGGCGTGATCTTATCAGCAGGGATCTTGAAGTACTCCATCACTTCTTTTTCGACGGCTCTCGTTGGCACGATGAGTCGCTCTGCTTTCATGATTTGGCGAGTAAACACCAAGCGAAATATGTGGTGCTTGAGTCGGTACCACAGCGGATTTTGGACACTGAGTCTACCGGTCGCATGAGTCAAAGGCGTAATATCGTGTACCGTTGCGATGAATCGACCTGGATACAATGCTGGCCAACTAAAGTACGTGAAATGCATGAGATCAAGATGATCCTGCATCAGCTGCCAGAGAAATACAGTCTGCTCGGCGAACCCATGCCACTTAGTCTCACACTCGCGAAAGTGAAATGCTTTGCATGCGGCAACCTCTCTGTTCATCGTCACAAACTTTGCCGCATCATCTGCAGACGCGTAGATATAAAACTCAATGTCTGTCAGATATTGCTGTGAGAGAAAATACAAGAAGTTGCGGATATAGACCCCGACACCTGTCTGGTAGATAAGTCGGGCGTCAATACCGATGCGTTTGGGAGTGTTGGACATACCTTATGATTTTTTTAGATGTATCAAAGAGATAATCATACGATTTATCAATGCATTATGTGTAGGAGAATAATGCTTCAGATAAAACTTCTCCATCGCATCATAAAAGTGCCAGCGGATCTGCTTGCGTGTCTCAGGTGTCGATGATCCTAGGCCACTCGAGTATTTGAGATGAGTGACTTTCTGGTGCGGGTACCAGATGACCTGGTATCCCAATGCTTTGACTTGGTAGCACAGATCAAGATCCTCGCCGTACATGAAAAACTGTTCATCAAACCCGCCGACTTTGCGTACCAGGTCTCCGCGGATCAACAGAAATGCGCCGGTACATGCGTCGATCTCATGTTCTGCGTTCAAATCCTCACCGGAGAGATGATATCCACCAAAATAATTAACCAAATTCCAAGTTCCAAGTTCCAATTTTTTTGTCACTTCGAGCCTGCCGAGAAGTCGTTCAATCCCTGAGTAATAGCAAAAGCTTCGCCATACAGTCGGGAATCCCCGATGTGATGCAGGGTCGATCTGGCCCGATGACAACTCAACTCGTGGGGTGAGTACTCCAACCTTGGGATGTGCATCCAGGTAGGCGATGAGCTCTGACAATCTCAAGTCATCGACGAGCATATCGGAGTTGAGAAAGAGGACGTACTTGCCTGTCGCTTGCTTCAAGCCAATATTATTTCCTTTGCTAAAACCCACATTTTCTTTATTGCATATTGCTTGCAGCTGGTAGCTTGCGACTGGTTCCGCTTGTAGCTTCTTGATCGCTTCTCCACTCCCGTCAGTCGAAGCGTTGTCAACGACGATCACCTCTATCTTGAGCGGCTTATCAGCGCCTATCGCCCGACCAAGTGACTCGATGGTTTTGAGCGTGATATCGCGGGTGTTGTAGGAAAGCAGAATGATAGACAAGTCCATACCCACAGTATACCAATAAGCTGGGATTGTACTCACAGTTTGTTAGTGATCTTGCTTTGGTAGAAATCAATTGCATAATTCTTTCACCTTTGAGACAATTAACTATTATGAAAAATAACAAACCTCGGGTTCATCTACTTTGGTTTATTCTTTTGATTGCGATAGGCTTCCTCCTACGAATACGATCCATGATTGCGTTTCAACAACCCTTCAGTGTGGTTGAGATACTTGTCTTTTTGGCGGTTTGGAGTGTGGCTATGTTGATTGTTGGGGAGATCGTCTGGTGGCTAACAAAATTGATTCTAAAACTTGTGTTTCATCAGAGTGAAGTTGATATAAAAATCGTGCTTGGTTTAGCTGCAATATCACTTGTAATTGGTCTAGTGATACCTCTCAATAGAGGTAACCCAAATACCCAGCTACCTGCATCGGTCTCAGGAGAATATCAAACTGGAGTCATTGATGAGATAAACACTGAAAGAGCAAAATTGGGGTATCCAAGCTTGGCTGTGGATGAAAAGTTGTGTGCGCTTGCTAAGAAGCTTGCAATAGATTACGAGAAAGCAAATGCAGCTGAATTTAAATCTCCAAAATTATTAAAGGATCCTGTGTATAGCACTTATCTTGTTGGTTATAAATCAGCTCTCAGTGACGCAGTAAGGGGAAGCAATGTAGGTTTTGAAACTAGGAAAGAGTTGGCACAGACATTTATGAGAGGTGAAGGAAAATCAGCCTCTACTTTGAACCTGACACATGGCTGTGTTGCCTCGTCTGATGGTGACAATAGCGATCAGGTTTACGCCTTCTTTGTTGGCGCAGTAAAATAGCTAAGACCGCAAAACCGACTTAAGGGCTGATCCATCACACCCTGAGGGAGGCGCGGAATGCGCGGGAGCCATAGTATGACTCGGCACCGTTGTGAAACACAAAGACGCGGTCATAGCGACGATCGGCAAAGATGGCGCCACCGAGCTTGCGGATCTCTGGCGGTGTCTTGAGCCAGCTTGAGGTCTTCGTGTCAAACTTTCCGAACTTTTGAATATCTCGATACTCTTCTTCGGTCAGTAGCTCGACACCCATGGACTCAGCCATATCGATGGCGGTGTCTTTGGGTTTGTACTCTTTGCGGGACTCGAGTGCCTCGCGGTCATAGCACAGGCTTCGGCGTCCTGAGTAGAAGATGTATTCGCCCGTTTTCTTGTCATAGCCAACTACATCTGGCTCACCGCCCGTCCGTTCCATCTCACTGAGCGACCAGAGCTTGTTAGGATGCGCCTCCAGCTTGGCCTGTACATCTGCCCACGTGATACCCACATGTCCGTCCATGTGCTTTTCAAAGCGCGCTTTCAGTGTTTTGAGAAGCTTCTCACTCTCTGCTGTGGATAGCTTTGGATTAGTTCCCAATTTATCTGTAATAAATATTAATTAGCCAGAATAGAATGACTATATATTAAAAGTTAACTATAACTCAAATGAGAACATATTGTTGTCGAGGAATATTCATGTGCATCATAATAAGCACATTTAAGAGTGTCTGGTTTTGTAGTAAGTGCAAACGAAAACTTGACATAATAGACTATTTTCGTTCGCTCAAGGGTGGGAAAATCTAGATGTTGTGAACAAAGATTGAGCAGCAATACAGTTATGATAATTTAGTAAACAATCTTGTCGCCTCGTCAAAACTTTTAGGCGTATAGTTCTCCCACTCTTCCTGTTTAATATACAGAGCCTTATATTCCATTTTGGTTTGTCGGTTATTTACATCTACACACCACTTTTGAAGACGTTCAAACTTTAGCTTGTCGTCAGCTTCTTCACGACCTTTTGTCTCAACAATATAGACAGTTTTGTCATTTGTTTTGATAAAAAAATCAGGATAGTATGTGGCTATAAACCCATCAGAGTTCTTATACTCTATTCTAAGTGCACTTGCTTCTTTATTTTGAAAGTTTTTCGAGAAAGAAATAACATCATCACAGTTTTCAATAAATTCGGAGAAGGTAAGCTCAAAATCACTATCTCCGACTATCTTGTTGAAAACAGACTTTTTGGGTAATAAAAATCCTTTATTTGTCACGACAAATGGTCGCGCATCACTAATCTTGATGTAGTTCTTTATCTCGGTATCACCACTATCTTGAACAGTCAGGTCATTGATGGCTTTTTTGAATGAATCCTTTATTAATTTGATGTACTCAACCTCAGACAGATTTCTTAATACGTTCAGATCTGATAAATCAACTGGCCTATCAAACATATTACCCTGAATGAAGTCTTTCACCTTACCAAATAAGATGTCGTAGCAACCAAATAGCCTCAGCTCTCTCATGACCGCCTGAGCAAAGAAACCGATGACACTTTGATAATCTGGTTCAATTTCACCGGACAGTATTGTTGTATGGTGTGTTTTCTCGTCAACTACATCTTTAAAGACAATCTCGCGCTTTTCTTCTTCAGAGAATGTTTTCACCTTCACTTTGGGATTTCCAAACGAAGACACATCTAAATTGGCCAGGTTCTTATACTCTCTTTGTATTCTTGGAGTCATTACAGGTAACTCAATATCAAGTTTTTCAATGTTTTTATGAGGATTGTCTTTATCTACTTCAATAACAGTAGGAGCGATTGGCTTTGAGCCTTCTCCCATAGCTTTCTTTTCCAGAATGACACCCTCGCCTTTGATTGACTCTACAAAGTCCATAAACGCTGGTGTACCCACTACGCTGACGTATTCCTCAACATCATCTCTGCCAAAGAACATTCTTCGAAGACCTCTTCCCAATGTTTGTTCGGGAAGGATCTTTGAGTCAGCTGCGTAAGGTCGAAGACCAACAATGGTAGTAACGTTTTTTACGTCCCACCCTTCTTTAAGCATCATAACGGAGATGATTACCTTGAAGGGACTTTCCCAGCTGTCTATTTCATTTGCTTGTTTCCGAAGTAAATCCAAGTCCTCTTTGTTTTTACCTGTAATACTCTCAGATATTTCACCGCTTTTATTTGTATGGATGGTTAGAACTGCATCTCTCAGATCTGCAAAGCTGGATTTTATGTACTCTGCGACCTCATCACAGTTTTTAGTATCATCAGTCATGATAAAAAGAATTGACTTTTTACCCATCGGCTTTAGAGTTTCGTAGGTCTTGCGCCATTCTTCAACCCCAAGATTAATAAAGTCTCGATATTTTTCACTAAATAAAGAGCTTTGATTTTCTTTCAATTTTCCTCGACTTGCAGCATCAGGAACAACAGGGTTTTTTACTATTCTTTGATGAATAGCTTCAACGAGTGGATAATCTGATATTGTTTGTACAAATATTGAGCCATCATTTTTCTTAGGAGTTGCGGTAACGTCTAATTGAAGCGCAAGACCTGAACCTTTTTGTTTAAGTCTGTTATCTATATCTAGTATAGACTTATACCAAGCCATATTCTCATCATGAATATGATGTGCCTCATCATTGATAACGATTAGTTCATCAATATCTCGAACGATCATCCCCAAATCGACAGTTGAGTCATTGGTCTTGGTAACTGGCTTATGACCTAGGAAATATGAGGAGGTGTCTTCATCGTCCAAACTCGCTTCTTGGACATTTCCCTCAAATACTCTGTGAATGTTGGTCAAGAATATATTACCTGTGTCTGAAACAGTTCTTAGTTCGTCTTGCAGATGCAAAGTCATCTGGAAATCATCTTGCCAATTTTGACCTTGGTATCCGTTATCAGGCAATACAGGATCACTGAAAAAAATCTTCAATCCTTCAAAGTCATTTTTTATTCTTTCAAAAACGATAACATTAGGTGTAATCAGGAGAAAGTTTTTTGCTAAAGAAGAATCTTTCTCATACTTTTTATGAAAATACGCCCAAGCGATCATTAGACTCATTACTTTCGTTTTCCCAGCACCAGTAGCCATTTTGGTTACAAAACGCAACCATTCCTCAGTGAACATCCCAGCGCTCAAAACTCCCGTTGAGTTATATCTAATAAGATCGTACTTATCTTTTACTTTTGCAACCTCATAGAGCCATATAACGGTCTCTATTGCTTCTCGCTGAGCAAAATAGTACTGAAAGGTGAAAGCAACACCATTTTGATCGTATATGATGTGCTCTTCATTAAACCACCAATTCAAAAGTGCTTTTGAGGTATCACTTGCTCCTTCGTACTGTTTGTCTCTCCAGTATTTTACTTTTATGCGCAAGTCAGCGACAAGTGGTGGTAGCAGCTTTTCAATCCCACCTTTTTCGCGTAAAGCTTCGTCTGCAGGAAACCAACGAATACTCGGATCAAGTATCGCATACGGGTCTTTTGGGAAATCTCTATGCAATGCCATAATATTTTAGAATTGATAGTAGCTGCATATTAAATTCATCAAACAACACCTTTATTTGATTAACCGAATTTGCCATCTGCTTGTCACCAATTGCATCAATGATGTTGTGAACAATCATGACACGGTATTTATTAATTTTCGTAAGTACATTAACTAATTCATCCTTATTATGAATATTTGAGTTTGAGAGCTCTTTGATTTTTCCGCCAAGTGTATTTTTAATAAACTTATCAGAAGGAATCTTTAGTGATATGTTTCTTACCAAAAAACCCAAATAAAACTCTACTAAGTTTATATACAATATTGTCGCAGAAACTCTGTTCGGAAAGTTATTTTGTGCATATAGCTTATTTGCTAGGGCACGAATATTATTGGCTACTTTCGCTCTCTTTACTACAGATTCGCTTAGAATTTGTGTTGAGTTTATCATATTTTGATTTCGATCACTCTTGTCGTATCGTTGCCAAATATGTCTACAACCTTCACTGCAACTTTATATGTGCCTTTTGCCATTTCTTTTGGAGCAGACACCAGATCTAGATTCCTATTTTTCTTTGTTCTATAACTTTGCCACTCGTTATCAAATATATAGTCACCCGTCCAAACATCTTCATACTCAAATAAGTCCTGATCTTTTCCTTTCTCGAACAAATTATCACCATGTGTCTTGGGTACTCTGATGATTTCTTTACGGTCTGAGAAGTTGTAATCGACCGCCCAATAATCAATCCAGTCGCTCCATTTCTTTGTGAGTACTTCACGTGATACGACCTCGGTATCTTTGTCTTTTGATACTTTGATTACCTGACCATTTTCAATGATTACCTTGGTCCTGCCTGCCTTCAACTCTTCTTCAATAGCACCATTGTCTTGGCTGTAAAATACGGAGAAATCAGTCAGCTCAATTGCAAGCTCTTTCGTGTTTCCCCTACCTGTAACAATAGGTCTCACGTCAATATAAGCAACATCATAGAAATCAACATGGCCTCGTTCAACAGCCTGTTTATCAAAGACTTCTCGTGGAATGATTTTGAACGCAATATCTACTCCTTCAGCCCTGTAGTCGTCAAAGTTCATTCCCATTTCATAGTCAAACCCAAGCACATCAATCTTGGTGAGCTTTTTCTCCTTGCACTCGTCTACGATTTCTCTAATGAACTTGGAGGATACTGGAAGATTGATTGGGCCGATAGCCACGAGTCGGTCTCTTTTCTTACCAACTACATTGATGAATGACTCAACCGGTTCTGCTTTGTAAGCAGATAGGATGAGTCGAACGAATTCTTTTTCTTTTCTCGCTGCTTGTTGGGCTTTTTCTTCAGCGCGTAGATCGTCGCTGGTCCTCAGGTAGCTCTCACGCTCGTACTTGCCTACATTTAGTATCTCAAAAGCACGGAAATCACTACCCGCTTTCTTGAGCTCGCGCTGCACACCGATCAGACGCTTGCGTGAGGTGTGTATGCCAAACTTGCCAAGATCAGAGCCAATCCACTTGCGCCCCAGCTTCTCTGCCACTGCGAGTGTCGTACCTGAGCCACAGAACAAGTCAGCAACCAAATCACCTTCGTTAGTTGAGGCTCTCATAATTCTCTCAAGCATCATCTCTGGTTTTTGTGTTGGATAGTAAAGATTCTCTCCGGTATTATTTATGGTTTGGAAACCAATAATATCTGTCCACGTATCTGTTAGTGGTCTTCCCTTTGACTTATCAAGATAAACTCTTCGTTCAGAGCCATCAGGATTAAAATATACTTTGTACTTATTTCCGTTTTCATCAACTTTGTCATATCTCTTTATAGTTACTTCATCGAGAGGAAGAAACTGTTTATTAAAAATTTTACTTGTGCTTTTTGAGTAATAGTAGATTGTGTCGTGTCCACGTATCCAGTTATCAGCTTGTGCTTTGAAGCCTGAAGATGTTTCAATAGACCAGATAATTTCTCTTTGAAAATTATCTATTCCGAAGATTTCATCTAGTGCGAGCTTCATATAAGCACTAACTCTCCAATCGCAATGCACATAAATGCTTCCATCTTCAGCGAGAAGCTCGTGCATCAATTTCAAACGTTCGTAAATCATTGCAATAAAACCGTCGGCTCCTTTGCCCCAAGTATCTCTGTAAGCAATTTCCTCAATAACCGAAGGTTTCTTTGTGAAGCTTTCTCCGTCATCACCTTCGCCAATAGTTATTTCCATTGAGAAATCTGCGCCTACGTCAAATGGAGGGTCAATATAGATGAGCTTTAGCCCTCCTTGAGCTTCAATTTCTTTTCTCATAGGACCATTCTTGAGAGATGAAAGAATAAGTTTGTTATCGCCCCAAATAAGCTTGTTTGTCCAGCCCGTTATCTGTTTACCTGAGTCATCAAAAAAGCCAAGTGTAGCATCACCAAACTCTTTGCCCTCTCTTGGCTCATCAATCTGTTCAATGACTTGGAAAGGTAGAAAGACATTTGTTACTTCACTTGTCTTACCGTTCCATACGAGTTCGACTTCCCTATCATCATTGAAGAGCAGAAATCTATACTTTTCTGGAAGAGGCTTTCCAGCTTCAAGATATTTGATGATATCTCGCTTTTCGTTATCTGAAAGTTTCATGTTGATATATTTCTAATCTAACTATTGTACTCTGAACATTTGTATTTTTAGATAACAAATACCGAACTATAGATAACACAATTGTATAAATAATGTGAACAGTTGCTACAGTGGCAAGGTAAGCAGATAACACACCCTCCGGGCATAGCCTACGGGCGGTGCCTCCCCCGCCTAAAACGGCGGGTACTCCTCTCTAGAGGGGATGATTGGAGTGGATCCCCGCCTAAAACGGCGGGTAGAATGACCCGCTTAAACGGCGGGTAGAATGTTTCTACCTCTTGCAAATAATATCTGCTGTCTGGCATACCCCGCCTAAGACGACAGCTGGTCATCAAGTCTTCAGGTCGTCAAGTCGAAGGTCATCCCGCCAACCCAGCTGAGCGGGGCAGGCAACCACGCATTTAAGCGAGCACACTTCCCACTTGCATTGAATATATACCATCTGTCATACTGATCGGTGCAATGGTATCCTCTAGAAATAGAAGTACTTTGAGTCAAGTGCGTTCTCGGGATGAGAAGGGGCACTTTGTGAAGGAGTTCGGTGCTCCCAAGGAGTCAACTGACAAACTCTTCACCTTCCAGTTCCACCTCTTCAACCCTCTTCACTGGCTCATGAACTATCTCGTCCGACTGGAGAAGAATAAAGATGGGAGGATCAGCGTCAAGATACCGTATCTGTGGTTCCTCACGTTTCTCGCGGTCGTCATGGGAGGAGGCGGGGTGATGGGCGCGGTCCTGACGGGACCGCGCACGTATGTCGAGGGGCAGATCGCGGAGCGGATGGTGTGGATCGCAAAGCCAACGCCTACGCCTGTCGTGGTCGTGCCTACGCCAGCGCCGGTGCTGGTGACCAGGCTGGGGATCGTGCGGGCAACGTATCAAGTGAAGAATCTCTTGCCGACGGTCACTCCTCCACCTGCAGTATCGAGTGAGTCTGCGAGTCTGGATGTGGCGCCAACACCGACACCTCTCCGGTATGTCCTGATCGCGGAAAATGGCGACCCCGCCTCTTCGGCGGACAGGCTTATCTTCATCCGGGTGCCGGCTACGCTGTCACTCAATGGCTATCTGGGCAGTCGCGTGCTGCTCACGGGCTACTATGATGAGGCGACAAAGACGCTCTCTGTCGCGACACTGGGGGATGTGGAAGTGGTGTACTAGAAAAGCTGCGAGCCAGGGAAGCTACAAGCTGCGAGCAAGCCTACAGGTCGAAGGTCGAAGGTCAAATGTTTAAAGTTAGAAAGTTATAAAGTTGAAGGTCGAAGGTCATCAGGTCGAACGTCGAAGGTCGAAGGTCGAAGGTCGAAGGTAGATTGTGTCAAAATCTAAACTCTAAATCCTAAACACTGAGGGGATTTCAAATGCCAATCCGCCAGCCAGCGGGCGAGCCACGCCAACCCCGCAGGTGCGGGGCAGGCAACTACGTAGTTAGGCGCCGCGCCTGCAACGCTTTTGCGTAAGCAATGCGGGCAGGGGTAAACATGGATCCCGGCATGCGCCGGGATGACAGGGTGGTGGGCCCGTCAATAGCTTCGCAATTAGACGGGTAAATGTGGATAACGGTGCTATAGGAGGCGCTGTGTTGTCAGCCTATTTTCACCATGTTTTACCAGGGGTTGTGGAGCGGAGCGCATAGGAAGGCTCTGAATCGAAATGCAGAAAAATGACCCATGCCATCCAGACGGTGTGGATGCTTGTGGATATCGGGGCCTCAGGAGGCTGTGTGTGTGGTGCCATAAAATAAAGTTGTGGAGGCCATACAGGGAGTCATCAGGTCATCAGGTCGAAGGTCGTCAAGTCGAAAAACAGCTACAAGCCAAGGAAGCAGCGAGCTACAAGCTACATGCTTTATTTTTCTGGCAGTGGATCCTTCACTACGTTCCCGCCTCTTCGGCGGGTATGGGTAA
>CAZIUF010000013.1:23905-25825 GCA_964542665.1 uncultured Gammaproteobacteria bacterium
CGTACTCCTCTCGAGAGGAGATTTGCATGGGCGAGCCCGATTGAGAAGGAGGGCGAGCATGGACCCTGAGCTAAACTCAGGGAGTCAAAAGCAAAGAAGAACGCTTAACGCTTTGGAGATTGTTTCAGTCGGCGTGACTTGCCTCCGGTGCCTACCATACGACGCTCACGAGTGCGAGCATCACGGGTCAGGTGACCTGAAACACGCAGTTTCATGCGATCGGCTCCTGTGGGCTCGAGTGACAGTGCACGGGCAAGACCGTGAGCGATGGCTCCGATCTGACCGGTGACTCCTCCACCTGAGACTCGGACACTGATGACGAATCGATCCGTAGACTCGGTGATTTTGAGGGGCTTTTGGCAGACCATCTGATCGGTCAGCAATGGAAATGCTTTGGCTAGGACTTTATCATTGACGATAAATGCGCCGGCTTTGTACTCTACTTCGCCGATCTTGGTCCCACCTTTTTTCACGAGATAGGCACGGACTCGGGCGACTGCTTCACTGCATCGACCTACGGCCTCGTAGTATGCGAGTGATGGTTCTTTTTTTGGTTTGGTTGTTTTGGTTTCTGCCATAGACGATACAAGATATGATGATTAGGCTAAATCTTTTTGATGTTGATGGACGTCGGTTGGATAGACATGCAAGCGAGCAAGGCGACGATCTCGGAGCTTGTTTTTGGGTAACATGCCGGAGATGGCGCGACGGACGACCTCGTGAGGAAGTCGCGCAAAATAGACCTCAAAGGCCTCAGTGCGCAAGCCATTTGGGTATCCTGAATAGTTCGTATAGACCTTTTGGACTGCTTTGCGGCCGGTGACGACGACTTGACCTGCGTTGATGACGACAACTGCGTCACCGGTGTCGAGGTGGTCGACATAGGAGACTTTGTGTTTGCCTTGGAGGAGCGTTGCGACCTTGGTGGCGACTTTGCCGAGGACCATACCCTTGGCATCGACCAGGTGCCACTTGCGGACGATGGCTGGTGCTTTGGATGAGGTTGTGGTGTGGGTGAGTGAGGTAAGCATAGGTATGAATTACTTGGTCTTTTTGACTTTGTCAGCTTTTTTAACTTCTTTGGTGACTTCTTTTTTGGCCTCTGGCAACTGATGAGTCCAGACGACACGGACGATCGAGGCCGCATCACCGGGGCGCATCCCAAGCTTGAGCATCTTCACACTGCCTGAAGCAGGGTGAGTACCTTGGCGGGTGGTGATCTCGGCGACGAATGCATCGACGGCTTTGCGATTTTGCAAATAGGGCAACAGGATGTTGACTGATGCCTCAGTACCAGAGAGAGCCTTGTGGACGAGGTTTTGCATGACCGCGTTGAGGATCTTGGCTTTGGTGGCTGTGGTCTCGAGGGTACCGTGAGCAATAAAGTTGCGCACGAGCTTTTTCACGAGCATCTGATTGGCATCAGATCCGTCTTTGACTTTGATTTTTGATATTTGATGTTTCATACAGTCTCCAATACATTTGATATTATGCGAGCTCGACGCCCATCTTCTTCAACTCTTCATCAATGAGATCGATTGATTTGCGACCGACGCCTTTGAGTCCGACGAGGTCAGACTTCCCACGCTTCAAGAGGTCTGCAACTGTCTCGATCTTTTCACGCAAGAGTGCATTAATGACTCGTGATGGTAGGTTGAGCTCATCGATGATGGTCTCGAGTGCTTTTGATCGATCGTTGGAGATGATGATGGCTGAGGCGTCTTTTTCGGTGGTAACTGGAGCTACATCAGCGCCTGAGAAGACGTGTGAATAGTGGGCGATCAAGATCTTGTTGACCATCTTGATAGCGTCCTCAGGTGAGATACTGCCGTCAGTCTTGACCTCGAGGGTGAGCTTCTCGTAGTTGGACTTGCGGCCAACACGTGCATCTTCAACAGTGAAGTTGACCATCTGCACAGG
>CAZIUF010000014.1:0-13181 GCA_964542665.1 uncultured Gammaproteobacteria bacterium
ACTGCGTAAGATTTGCATACTCATTGAGATAGTCAGAGAGTGATTGCTGGACATTTTTCAGCTCAGTCATAAGTTGTTCAACTTTCATTTTGGTTGCCACCACAGCCTCTACTTTTACCAGTTTTTGTTTGATTTCGGTTTCCTTCTTTTTGAGCTCGGCTGTTTTGGCTGCTGCCTCACTAAAGTCTCGATCTCCCTCAATCGTCGACTTCATCATCTCGCGCTGGGCACGAAGTTTGTCCCGGAGATTGGCGATATCGGTCAAGTACCCTTTGATCAGGTTTTCGAGGTTGATGATTTTTTTGGCATCTGGCATAAGCTCACAATATACCAAAAAATATACATATCACAACTCCTACGAAAGGCGTATACTTTGACTTCAAATTCTTTTTTATTATGAAAGCAACTAGTGATGTCCAGATCGTCGGAGCTACGATGGAGGATGTCGATGGTATTGTCCAGCTCGTCAATGGCGATAGTGCGCATCTTGTCCCACGGACGCACAATGAGGTGTCAAAGGATATCCATGAGTGGCGCATCATAAAAGATGGTGATAGGGTCATCGCCTGTGGTTGTTACGACTACTTCTCGGATCGGATAGCTGAAATACGATCGGTCATCGTGCATCCGGACTATCGTAATCGTGGATATGCAGAGATGCTCATTCGAGAGCTTCAGAAGCTTGCCAAACCAAATCAGCAGGTTTTCGTGGTGACCTCATCACCTGATTTTTTCAAGAAGCTAGAGTTTTCTGAGTGCCTGGGTGAAAAGTATATCCTCTTTTACAAGCAGATCATCAAAAGCTAACCTGCTTGCTATGATTTTTTTGACTTCATATGTATATGGTATGATGAATGATGATTATTATTTCATGCATGTTTTTATGAAATACTTCATTATCGTTGTTGTTGCATTGGTACTCTTTCATTTTCCTGCGCAAGCAATCGATATGCAGGATTTTCAAGATACTACCAATACCGCTGCTCAGGTATTTTCAGAGAGCAATAAGCAATACTCCGTCGATGAAGCGCTCAAAAGTAGCGGCAACTGCACAGTCAATGGAAAGCAGGTCGATTGTGGTGAGTTTTGGGATAGATTTGGAGGGATGTTCATCGGTATTTGGATAGCAGCAGCCGTTGTGTCTATCGCAGTGGGAGGATTTTGGATCTGGATGATCATTGATTGTGCTAAGCGCGATTTCAAAGACAAACTTGTCTGGATCATCGTGCTCTTGGTTGGCCAAGGATTTGGCGCTATTTTGTACTACTTTATGGTGAAGAAAAGTGCTCAATCGAAACCTGTTCAACCGTCACAACCTATGACTCTGGTACCGTAAGTAGATAGCTGATTTCCTGTCATTTCGAGCCTGTCGAGAAATCTCAGCCCAGTGTTGTTGGTCCTGTGGCTTTGACTGTGTGAGGACAATAATATCAGTCCGTCAGCTATAATATGAACTGGAAACGTGCCGGAGTGGTCGAACGGACACGCTTGGAAAGCGTGCGTCGGAGCAATCCGACCAAGGGTTCAAATCCCTTCGTTTCCGCAAAAATGCTTGTTGTAGTATATGTAACTTTAATAATGCTTGTCTAATGAATAAATACATAATACTTGTCGGACAAGCGCAACACAGAAATGAGTATTTTTCCTCCTAAGCTAAAACCTGGCGATACTATTAGGATAGTATCACCATCATTCAATCTGCAGGTAGTTTCCAAGAAAGTGCAGAGCGCAGCAATTAGAAATCTTCGTCAACTCGGGCTAAGTGTAACTTTTCCTAAGTTAAGAAATGTAAACAAGGAAAATAGCTCCAAAAATTTAAAATATAAACTGCAAGATATATATGATGCTTTTGAGGACAAAAATATTCACGGCGTGCTCACATCTATAGGAGGTAATACTGCTATTGAGTTAGTACCTCAAATTGATTACAAATTAATAAGGAAGAATCCAAAAATAATTTGTGGATATTCTGATGCCACATCAGTATTAAATGCGATTTTCGCACGGACAGGACTTATAACATATTACGGCCCTCATTTTTCAACATTTGGCCAAAGATATAATAAACAATACATGGTAGATATGTTTAAGGCGTGCTGCATGAATACTAAACCTTTTGAACTATATTCCAGTACCTATTGGCACGACTATCCATGGTGGAAGGATTTGAGGATCAAAAAATTAATTCCCAATGATGGTTGTCGTGTACTGTCAAAAGGGAATGCGCAGGGTATTCTTGTTGGAGGTAACATCGCAAGTCTTACACAACTTATCAAAGTTGAATATTTTCCTATAAACAGAAAACTGCTGCTCTTTCTTGAGGCATCAGAGGACTACACATTGGTAAGGCTTAAGTCTGATCTAAAATATCTTATTGGTGCTATAAAAACTGAGAATATTCAAGGTGTATTATTTGGCCGATTTCCCAAGCAAACGAGAATATCAAAAAATGATCTTGCGGTATTACTGAGAGCACTGTTTTGCCCCGACCAGATACCTATCGTGTGCAATCTTAATTTCGGACATACTTACCCACTATGTACCATACCAATAGGTGGCAATGCTGTAGTACAATGTACTGACAAGAATAGAAGTATTAGCATTTTTGATCATTAAACATATGCCGCTATATCCAGTTTCGAATGCTTACTTTAAGCATAAAGCAAAGCAATACGATGATGTTGACAAGCAATATTATTGGAAACTTTCTGATGATTTATTATGGTGGAACTTGCAAAAGTTTCTTAAAAAGCTTCCAAAAAATTTCAGATTTCTCGATGCCGGTGGTGGAACAGGTAGATGGTCTGAAAGGATACTACATTCGTATCCCCATGCTACAGGTGTTATTTGTGATATATCAACTAGCATGCTGGATGTCGCTAAGACGAAAATGAGCAAGGAAATATCTCAAAAAAGACTAGCTCTAGTTTGTCAACCACTAGAAGAGTATGTTGATACTAGCTCGTTTGATGTCTGTTTTAACTTTCATAACGTTCTTGGTTTTGTCAAAAACCCCAAATTAACCATAAGCAATCTCGCCGCATCTGCCAAAAGGGGTGGGTTCGTAATCTCAATGGTTCCCAATTTATATCATCTTCTATTTTTTACTATTTCACAAAACAGATCAAGCGAAGCATTTAGGGTCATGAGGACCAGTATGGGACGTTTTACTAATACAATGCCATATATACATCTTTTTACCCCAGAATCCATAAGAAAAATTTACAAACAGGCATCACTAACTACAATATATCTGGGTGGTTTCCCCATTACCATCTATCCCTTTTTTCAAGAAACTCAAATCAGTGGCAATTCAAATGGCCTAAGTGAGTTGTTAGGTGATAAAATCATATTTAATCGGATACTTAAAGTCGAAAAATCACTGTATGCACAACCTGACATTGCTTCTAGGGGTAATAATTTATTTATTGTTGGTGTTAAGTAAATGAAAGTTTTGTATGTATACAGCGGGAAAGGCGGTGTTGGAAAATCAAGCCTCACAGTTAATCTAGCGCTTAGTATCAAAGCGCTTGGATATTCTGTCGGTTTATATGATGCAGATTTTTATGGACCAAATATCAACACGATCATGGAAAAACTTAGGACAAAAAGTCCATCTATGAAGGGCCACATTGTTCAACCAGGTCTATATGCCTCAATTAAGGTCAGTTCGGTTGGGCTGTTTTCTAGGAAAACAGATGCTGTGTTTTGGAGTGGTAAATACCTTGAAGGTCTCCTATATCAGACACTTCTTGGAGTGCATTGGGACGTTGAGTATCTACTAGTCGATATGCCGCCCGGGTCTGGAATAATCCACCAACTAATACTTTCGAAATTACCTGGTAAATCAATAATCATTACAACTCCCCAAGAGCTAAGTTTTGCTGACACTATACGTTCTATCGAATTATTAGAGAAATTGCAAATAGACATATTGGGAGTTATAGAAAATATGTCATATCTGAAATGCGCACATTGCAAAACAATTATAAAGATATTTGGCGGTGATACAAAGAAATCAATAGCCAAACCTTTTCATCTGCCAATTATTGCCTCTATACCGATTGATATTGATTTTGCTCGGGCAAATAACGAAGGAGTGCCTTATTGTTTTAACAATAAAAGTTCTAATGTGGGTAAAATATTCAAAAAAATAAGCCAGCAGCTCATATCAAGCTTTGATAGTCCACACCATCTGAAATTAGTTGGGTAAAGCATTATGACTGTAGTCTATAAGCCAATTGATACTAGCTATGGCATGATTAGTGATGATTTAATTTCACGAGTTTTATCAGAGTATGGCTTTGATTCTTCATGGATAATACTCCCCCTCACTAATGTCAATGAATGTATTATCGCGTTCAATAGAAGATCTGAGACAGCAAAGAAGGTTATATTTCTCTTGAAGAGTAAAGTGTATATTCTTAAGGAGATACCTTGGTATTGTAGTACCCAAGAATTTGTTGAATTTGAGTTATCATTTCAAACTTATCTCCATAGGAAAAATATACCTATGCCGAGAATTATTCCTACGAGAAATAATACGTTATGGGTTAAAGAGATGAATAGATATTACTATCTTCAAGAGTATATAGAAGGCAACGCATGGAAAAAAAGTCTTACTGGTGCAGAGAAGATTGGCTCCATATTGGCTGAGTTGCATACCGCAAGTAGTAAATGGAAGTCAGCGCCTATTGGTTTAGCTTGTGAGAATATATTACAACCTGCCAGAAATATGCTTAGTTTGCTGAGAAATTTTATTAGCAATAACAAGGCAAATCTTTCTGACGACATGTCATTGTTATTGGATAAATATATTAATATGTGTAGCAAAAAACTTGCAAAAGTTCACATTTCTGCAGGTGACGAGTCTTATAACAGTCTTTTATTATATGTTCATGGTGATTTTAATCCCTGGAATATTATATTTGACTCGAATGGTGACGTGGCTGGTATTACAGATTTCGATAATGCATGTTTTGATAACCCTGTTCATGACATAGCAGAGTGTCTAGTTGACTACTGCTTTATGCAATATAGACCGTATTCAACTCGTTTTGAAAAAGTACCGCATGAATTTGACCAAGATCTTGCTTTTCATATTATCAAAGGATATCGAGAAGTAAATGAAGAAATGTTTCAGAGTACAATTAAGTTTTTACCGTCAGCAGTCACGGCAATTTTCATCGAACTTTGCTCGCTTGGTCTTCTGAGGGGTGACTTTGATCATTCGGAATCAGTGCACTTGCTTAGTTCATTGGATATACTTGACGAATCTATTTATAATCTGATATGTCATCTAAAACACATCTAACTCCTGCGTTCATCATCGAATGGATTTTTGAAGAAAAGCCATGGATAAGTGAAGGCTATAGTGTACATAAATATCAAGAAGAGACAAGATTTGGTATTGTCAAATATATTAAAATAATTAAGCAGAATGATATATGTGCCCTTATTTTTGAGAATGGTGGGATGAGCGAGCTGCATTCTATTCATAACGTTTCGCTGCCGTTATATTCCATATTATGGAGACATAATATAAAGATTGTTTTTCTACTCGGTTTTTGTGGCTCATTAAATATGAAGTATCCTGTAAATACTCTATTAATACCACATGATCTTGTTGATCTTACAAAAAGTAGGCCACGATCTTTTATTGAGGCCGTAAGTCCAGGAGCATTGTTTTTTTACAAAATGAAAACTCCTTTTAGTACGAATCTTCGCGATATTCTCGCAGATGTTGCTTCACAAAAGAAATTATCTTATTCAAAAAATGCTGTACTAGGGGTAACTGAAGGGCCCAGATTCGAGACTGAGTCCGAAATACGTGTATTTAAAAAACAAGGAATAGATTGTGTGAGCTTTAGTGGTGTCCCAGATGTATCATTTGCAAGAGAGCTTGATATGCATTATGCAATGGGACTTTTTGTTTCAAATTTTGCTGAAGGTATTGACGAGGCAGTAGGAAAAACAGTCTTGGCGAATGCAGAAGAAGGTGCACATTTGATCACCGTATTAATGATTAAAATAATAAATACAAAACTAAAAATAAGTTCTCAGTTTCATAATGAATTCTGGATGCAAAGGCCAGCAAGTGAGATTTATAAAAAAATTTAGTGCAGCTTTTTCCTAGGCTTTGTGAGCAGGTTTAGAGCGTATATACCTGATGGGTATGGCATAATTTTTAGAGCTTCTTCAATACTGTGCCATTTTAGTCTGGCGGAGCGCTTGCCATTTTCTTCTGCATAAATTGGATGTTTCCCGCTCCATGAGTTCACTATAAAGATGTAAAAAATAATTCCAATTTCATGCACAGTATATGTGCCACTTGAGATAAAATTAATTGGGACGACCTTTCCACAAAATTCTTCTTTTATTTCCCGCTTCATCGCTGAAACGAGGTAGTTCTCAGTTGTATCCCTATCAATCGGTTCAACAGATCCGTTGGGAATGAATATCTCTTCAAATTTATTTTTGTTTGTTAGTCTATGTTCAAGCAGAACCTTGCTCCCATTATTTTTGGTAAATAGAAATATTACAGCATCTTTCATAAGGAAGAGTTAAACGAATAACCTCTCCATAGTAGTTCTCGTTTCTCTCGTTCCGCTTTAACGACCCAGTATGCATTTTCTCCTTTATACCATGTTGGTATGCCTGCTTGTTCAGACATTGCATCCAATACTTGAATGTCAAAACCTCCATTTTCGAGCAAGCCCCTCAGCTCCTGCGGTGCGAAGAAGTGCCATGCGTGATATTCTTTCTTTGGGAAAAAAACCATGCCAGGTGGCAGTTCACTTTTATCCAGCACCACATAACTTCCTTTTTCGGTCTGAGTACCAATACCAAACGACCAGTCATTAAAGCTTCTGGCCGCCATGATAAGCTGTCCTCCTGGTCGAATTACACGTCTGAGTTCATCAACTGCCTCAGATCTACCAGTCTCAGGTAGATGGTGAATTGCTCGCCAAGATATAGCGTGTGTTATGCGTCCAGACTCAACCGGACATTCGCGCATATCTGCTTGAAAGGCTTCAACTCCTTTTGCTACCATCTCATCCACTGCTGAACTCGAAACATCTGTTGCCAAGAAATCACCTTGATTTTGCGTTCTTTGTCGCGCATAGAGTATATTTCTTCCTGTACCTGCACCAACTTCCATAATAGAGTAGTTCCTCTCCATTTCGGCTACTGATCTGTCGAATAAGTTCATGTATACAGGTGAAACTCCGTCAACCTCATATGCATGGTTTTGATGAATTTCTTGCCACAACATATTTAAAATGTTAAATTTTTAACTCTAATCTTCTCAATATTTTGAATGATGAAATCTTCAGGGTCAACGATTGATTCACGGGTACTCATTTGGATAATACCAGGTTTCTTACCTTTTGTGAAACTTCCAAATCTAGAATCGATACCTAAGGCTTTGGCAGAATTGATTGTAAGAGACATTAGGAGCTGTCTTGATGTCAGGAATGGAAACGTGTCCCTAAGTAGCGCCGCTTCGTTTCGTACATCAAGATCCATTACAGATGCGTAGCTATCGGTACCTAAAGCAAATCTAATGCCATTATCTGCGAGCATCTTTAAAGGAGGTAGAACCCCAAAAATATTTTTGTTAGACCGTGGGCACAACACAACATGAGATGACTTTTTTTTCATATCTAATATATCATCATCAGATATCTTAACACAGTGTATGTATAGGCAACTTGAATTTTTCACTTTATTCTTGAATCTCAAGGGTTTAAGTAAGTTACTTTTATAAATAGAGCCTATTGTTGGCCACAGTCTCTTCATGAGCCCGAACAATTTTCCTCTTTTGCCATTAATGAACTCAATCTCATCGCTAGATTCTTTCCAATGTATTGAGGTTGGTAATTTGTGCTTGTGATTAAAAGACACTATCCTTGTTGTTAGTTTTGATGAGACACTATAGAGCGCATGTGGTGAAGGAGCAATTTTAATTTGTTTGTTTTTTTTATTCCACATCTCTATAAACTTCCAATCCGCTCGTTTCACTTCTGATCCAAGTCCGTCAATGAACTCCCAAAATACTACTCCTTCAAGATGAGATCTAACAAGCAATGGGAGAGTATGTAGTGTGTTTGATACATCACCCACAGCAACTGTACCGTTGCTTTCCAGTTCTTTTACTCCTTTTTGGATCTCATTTAGATGTTCAAGCTGATTGAATTCTTTAAATATGTCATTAAGTTTGTGTAGCCAAAAACTAAATCCTTGACCTTTAAGAGGCAACATGTTTTTTAGACCTGAAAGTTCCAAGTGTGTGTGTGCATTTATCAGACCGGGCATGAGTACTCCAGAATAACTCTCAATATACTGGCAATGTTTTTTATCGCTCTCTGTGAGATCGACTTGATAACCTACGTCCTGAATCACACCATTTTCGTCTATCATCACAAACCCCCTCTTTATTGGTTTTGCGGTAACCGGAACAACCCAGTCTGCAAGAAATATTTTCATATACACTTATATCAGACAAGAATACGATCTTTCATTACAGGATATATACATGCGTCAGCAATAGCTTTCTTACAAAGCATCCATGCTACCAATCTTTCTATGCCTAGCCCAAACCCTGAGGTTGATGTGTAGTGCTTGTGCTTTCTTAATTTAAGATACCAGTCATATGCATAAGTATTATTTATCCCTTGTCTGTGCATGGATTCTATCATTTCAGAAGATTTGTTTTGACGTTGACCAGCACCCACTATCTCACCACCAAATCCACCACATACTGAGGGAAAAATAAGGTCTGCATTTAATACCTTTTCGCTATTTAGCGGATCTGGTTTCTGATAAAATGCTACTGTATCTCTATCATAATGCGTTACCCAAACGGGCAGGCCTTTGCCGACATATTTTGCCAATGCCTGCTCACCTATGTTGGTTATAACTCTGCCAAACTTATACTTTTTATATCCAGATGTCCCAACTTTTCTGTCTAATACCTTTACTGCATCATCAAAAGTTATAACTGGGAATTGTTCTTGTGTCGTTTTTTCAAGTGTACTGATGATCTTTTTATTGAGGTAAACCAGTCCCTCTGCGCGGGCATCTAGCACTCGCTGTGCGATAAACTTCACCAAGCTGCTAACTGTGTTGAGGCACATTTCTAGATCACCTCTTATCTCTGCTTCGCAGTGATAAAACTGATTTAGGTGTCTCGCATCTGGTTTCTCTCCTCTGAAGGAAGGCAAATAGCAGTAAACCATTTTGTAATGTTTTAATACTAGTGGCTCCATGCCAAATTGCGCAGAGTCTACGAGGTATGCATTTTTTTTGCCAAACTTGAGCGGGAGTGCTATTGAATCTGAGCCTTTACCCATTGGAGAGGACACTCCTTGAGTGATCATATAAAGATCAACCTTAGGTGCATGAAGCTTGTTAAAATAAAGGTCGCAAGATGAGGAGATCGTGTCTCTTAGGTACACAAGATTACGGAAGTATGCACTTGTGACTAATCTATTTATATGTTTATAAGTTGACATACGTCTCCAATGTGATAAGCTATTATAGCTGATATTATAGGTTTGTAAATAACCTCATTGGTCTAGATTTTACCACGTATATCAAGACGGCTTACTCATATGGATCGAACACTTCGTCCAATAATTCCTCGGCCCCTTGAATCACCTGTATTTGATCTTTCAGCGGGCTTGAGCAGATCAAGTATCGTACGATTGTTCCCAGAAAGACATCAAAGACATGTTCATGTTCCTGAGCTTGAATCAGTAAATTGGAATCAGTTCGACTATTTTGGATGGGTAGACTCCCAGACTAGAACTGGATATATAGTTGCTCCGTATCGTGGTAACATTGTAGGTGTTGTGCTTGATCCTACAAAGAGCACACAAAAAAATGAGGCTCAGTGCGACTTGTGTGGGGTGGTTCATAACCCAGGACATGCATGTCTATATACTGCTGGTACAGTAAACTCCAGAATTAGAGTTGGGAAGATAATTTGTACTGATCTCTGTTGTAGTGAATATCTCAGAGGTACAAGAAATCCGACCAGGTTGCAACCAATACGCTCTACAGATCCAACCAATGAAATAGTCAATCTACAGATAAATCTTGAATCATTTCTTGATCAGATATACAGACCAAAACCTACTGAAGTATTAGGAAAAGTCTATCAGGGACACAAATAAAAGATACTATTGTGTTATACCGGGAAACCCTAAATCATGCCGTATCTCTGCGGCGTGCTTGCTCTAAACCAGCTAGTTGCACTTGGAAAACAACAGCATCAAGTTAATCTTCAGTCAGACTGAGAGTTACTCAATAGTATGCGTACTGTCCATGCCAGTTCTACTTCCCGGCGGGGAAATCCCTTCGTTTCCGCATATTGCTCGATGAATTCCGAATATTGAGAGAGTTAAATAATTTACATCTCTCATGTTAAATCACATGTATTTCGTGTGCAACTCTTTTGTAGATCTCATCGGCGATGATCACCGTTGAGGCAATCACAAGGAGGATAACCCAGCTGCTGAGGGCTATCGGACCGGTTTGTAAAGCAATATTGCCAAATGGCGTATATATTGCCAATATCTGAAGGATCACCTGGATGGCTAGGGCAAAGACGATTGCACTATTGCTAAACGGCCTGCTTTTAAAGACTGACTTGTATGTTCGTATTCCAAATACACATAGCCACTGAAACAAAACAAGCAAAATAAGGATGAGTGTCCGCGCCTCTAGGATAGAGTTCTGTTGATATCGCAAAATATATGCATAAGTCGCAAGTGTTCCGAGGGCCATCACTGAACCAATCATAATCGACCGTATGATATGAAATGGAAACAATAGTTCGCCTTTGTATACCTGAGCATGTCTCCGTTCAACGATATCTTCTTTTTTCTCAGTAGCCATAGCTGCATTGAGGAATCCATCAGTCACGAGGTTAAGCCACAATATCTGGGCCGCTTGGAGTGGGAGGGGAAGACCGAGTGACAGTGTGCCGATGATCAAGATGACCTCGGCAATCGACGTGGCAAAAAGAAATATGAGGACTTTACGAATATTTTCTATGACCACTCTCGCTTCGACGATGGCAGATACGATGTGCGTGAAATCATCGTCTGTGAGAATCATATCAGCAGCTTCTTTGGCAACCTCAGTACCTGTGCGTCCCATCGCTATGCCGATGTCGGATGCAGCAAGTGCGGGAGTATCGTTGACCCCATCGCCCGTCATAGCGACCTTTTTTCCCACCGCATGAAAGAGCTCAATTATTTTCAGTTTGTCCTGAGGGGTTGCTCTAGCAATCACGCGCAGTTTATCTAGCTGGCGCTCTATATCTGCCTGTGACATTTTGAAAAAGACATCCGCCTCATACACACCCTCTTCCTTGTTGTTGATGATGCCAGTCTGGATCGCCACGAAACGTGCAGTTTCTATGTGGTCACCGGTAATCATAAGTGGAGTGATACCCAATCGCTCACATCGTTCAATCGCTTCGTAGATATTTGGACGGACAGGATCCTCAAACTCTATGAATCCTATCATTTCGAGATTGATGATGGAGTCGTGTGAAAGTGTGGTGTTTGCTTGCAGATAGTGTTTAGCTATCGCTATGGTACGTATGCCTTCCTGAGCTGCCTCATGTATATATTTTCTGATTGATTCATTGTGATCGGTGACGCTCATGCTCAGTAGCACTTCGGGCGCTCCTTTCACATATACAACTGGCACGCCATCCTCACTATATAGTTTGGCGCTAAACTTATACCTTGAGTCAAATGGTATCTCATCAGTTGGCTCAAGGACAAGTTCCGGTGAGAGAAGTGATCTTCGTTGCACTTCATTTTGGATTTCAATATCAAGCGCATCTCCAATGATTCTCCCATCATCGAGCCGGCGTACTTCGCATGTTTTTGCCGCAGCCATCAGTACGCGGTTGTCATACGTATCGTCAGTTTCTTGGACTACATTTTTATTGAATGGAACTATCCTACGAATCGTGAGTTTACCCTCTGTCAGGGTGCCTGTTTTATCAGTACAAATGACCGAAATACCTGCGAGACTCGCCGCAGAGGGCAGGTTGCGGAGCAGAGCTTTGCCTTGGCCAACTCGATATGCACCGATTGCAAGAGCGATCGTCACTACGATAGGAAGTCCAGATGGGATGACCGATACACCAAGGGAGATAGACGTCTCCAAAATATGCCACACATCGTGTCCCCGAATGACGCCCAGACTGACCGTCGTGGTGCATACAATCACCGTCATTAAAAGTATAGCGAGCGTCAGAGCGTGTATTTTTTCTTCTAATATTTTTGGCTTTCCCATGACTTTCCCGACATCTGTTTTGATCTGTCCGATCAATGTCCGATCACCTATGGCGGTCACCAGCATCGTGCCCTTGCCTGATGATACGGTGCACGATCGAAAAATGAGGTGTTTACCGTCTGGCCTTTCTTGGTTGATGTGATTGAGCGCGTTTCTTAGAGAAATGCTGTCGTCATGAAAACGAAAAGCGTGTTTTTCGACTGGATAGGATTCGCCGGTGATCGATGCTTCGGTGACTTGCAATCGTGTGGCATGCGTCATCACTCCATCTGCCGGCACAACATCACCATCGTACAACTCAACAATATCTCCTAGAACTACTTCATCTGTCAAGATAGTCACATCCATACCATTTCGTTTTACTACTGTTTTGGTGGCTGTCAGTTTTTGGAGCGAGGAAATGATTTTTTTTGCACGTCCCTCTTCAACAAAACCTACGCACGCATTCACTAATAACACGATGAAGATAACTGCAGCATCTGAATATTCTTGGGTGATGATCGATATGCCAACGACAATCAGCAATATCCACACAAGCGGAGAAGTGAACTGCCTTGCAAATCGTAATAGCGCTGAGGGCTCACGTTGTCGTGAAAGTGCGTTTGTTCCGTGAGTTCGACGTGAGTCGTCAACTTCAGAGGTAGTAAGTCCTTGCGATGTGTGAAGTGAGATGAGTTCTTCCATGCGGTAGTTTGATGCCATTTATTCTACCAGATAGAAAATAAGCCATAACTCGATAAGGTTCTGCATGGCTTATTCACATCCAAGTCAATGAGAAGCAATGATTCAAGGGACAATCTCCACAATATCAGCCACGACGATAAGGCGATTGAGAGTGGTGCCTGGTGGCCAACAAG
>CAZIUF010000014.1:13191-14683 GCA_964542665.1 uncultured Gammaproteobacteria bacterium
ATTTTTTGATGGATAGAGTTAGTGATCATTTTTTGAGAGTGGCGGTGACTAACAAACGCTTGAGAGTAGTGCCAGGTGGCCAACAAGTCATGAGTGTAAGGGTTTTCCAACCGTCGTTGCTTGGTGAAAGATGGCTTACTTCTGTAGGATCTACATACTTGAGCTCTCTTACTTTATAGGCGTAAAGCTGATCTTTATAGTAGATATTGATCACGTCCCCCTTGACCAGTTTATAAAGAAGATAGAATATTGCGTTGTACTGATTGGCTTCATACCAGTTCCCGGCGGAGTGGGCAAATATGAACATATTGCCCGTTTCTCCGGGTAGCACAGTTCCTTGTGCGTGCGCTACACCCTTGGTGAGGGCGCGCTGATATATATCCTCTTTCAGTGGATCGACATTGGCTATTACTCGAGCATTTGCCTTGATTTTAGGTATCACAATACCGAAGTTTTTATCAAGTGGAGCGATCTCCTTTTGCGTTGATGCAGTTTGCGAATCCAGACGGTACATCGCTTCTTGCCGCGCAACAGGGAGAAAGGTCAAGGTGAGAAGGGTAAGGCCACTAATCAAGGTGAGGATGCCCACAATGATAAGTATCTGCTCAAGTAGTCTCTTATGATGCTTTTTTGGCTTGATTTCTTTTTCTGTAGATGACATAGATGATGATTCCGACTGCTAATACGATTGCTCCGATGTACCAAGGTCGCAAGCCACTACTTGTCACTGCTCCGAGGACTTCACCTGGTGTTGGACTGATCGTATCTATTTTACCAGTTGGTGAGATAGATGCTGATCCCGTAGCATCTGCGCTCGGTGTGGCGATGGTTTCCTCACCTAGGATGCTACCTCCGCTGGATGTGGTACTGTCAAAGACAGGGATTGCTCCGCTACCTGTATCTGTGGTGCTAGATGTTGTGACGTTTGATATGGTTGAGGCTGTGGTGATTACCGTTACTAAACTATCTCCTATGGTACCTGATCCATTTCCGTATGTGTCATATGCACGGACGACATAATAATATGTTCTATCACAATTTGGGACAGTATCCGTCATATTCCCATCTGCGTTTGAGCCTATTCCTACAGTACCAACTCTGTTACTTGGATCGATACCAAAGCTTGTATTCTCGCTGCGATATACTTCAACTTTGACTGTTTTACCAGCATCATCTGAGGTTTTGAATGAGATCTTATATTGGCACGAAGAAACACGATCCTTTGAATAGTTGGTTGGCGTACCTGGACCACTGGTGTTGTAATCTACTGCAACTATTTGACTGGTGGCGCTATCTGCACCAGCAGTCACAGTCGTGTAGAAATTATATGTTCCATTTTGTGATATGAGCGAGCTCGTCACGTCACATTGACTTGAATTGCCTCCACTGATGAGGTTGATATCAGATCCAAACTGACTATATCCTGCATCTCCTGGTCCCTTTTTGAAACATTTGACTGTCATTGGTCGATCCTCAAGATCAAGGGTCACGA
>CAZIUF010000014.1:14693-23541 GCA_964542665.1 uncultured Gammaproteobacteria bacterium
AAAACTAGGTCAAACAGTTGATTGATCGGAGTTTTTGGCTCAGAAATGCGGATGGTTAGATTATTTGCACCTTCAGCGCTTACCATGTTTGGTGCACCCACTAATACAAGTGTAAGAATAAATATACTGAAAAATAGTGCAAGCTTTTTAAATACCCCATATCTTATTGATAGTCCCATAAGCGTGATTGCACTCCCAAATCCTACTAATAGCCATATGACATATGTCCACACTGTCGAAGAACCAGTGCCTGGAAGACGTGTGGTCGAAGCGCCCAACACATCGCCTGATGATCTCGTTTCTGTTTTTTTGACATCCACAGATGAGGTATTTTGAGTGTCTTTATTGATGGCTACTTTTGATCCGACAAATGTATCTGAAACTATTCCTGTGTCTGCGGTTCCTGCATCGACCGAAGAGGCGAGGAGTTTGTCGGAGCTGTCTATAGTACATGTTCCGCTAAACTCGCATCCGTATGCCCATGCCAAATCCTTATATAGTCCTGGCTTTGCTGCAGAATCAACCGTTGCCGTATAGGTCAAGATGATCTCATCATCCATCTCAACATCACCTACTTGCCATTTGCCTGGTGATGCATATGCAGGTTCCGGGATCAAGAAGGGAAGACCATTTTTGGTGGCACTCCAACTTCCAAGTTTATACTTGAACCCATTTGCAGGTAAGTCTATGACCAATAGATCCTTGATATTATTCTTCGAAACTTTTAGTTTCAAAGTGAACTTTACTTCACTGCCAGGTGTAGTATTAGATGGCCATGTTGAGTTGAACTTTGCGATTGTGAGTTCAGGATTGGTATGGTCATTGGTGAATGTGCAGGTCACATTTTCGCCAGGATTCACCGTAAAGCCATCAGGAGTGTTGCCACTCTGTTTACTTTCTTCTTGATTTTCACCACCTGTACAAACCGATTCTGTAAGTGTCCATCCTATTTTTGATGATTCCATGATGCTATATTGACCAGGAATGATATCGTCATATGTCACGCTTCCCGTCTGACCGGCGGTTGAAATGCCAAACGACTCAGGTAGGTTGCTTCCTCCAGTAGAAGTGAAATCAAATGTGTCATCAGCCCCAGAAGTGTTTTTGATTATCGTGATGGATCCTCGTACCGGCGTTGGGGTGGGGGTGGTAGTTGGTGTATTAGTCGGAGTCGGGGTATTGGTTGGTGTAGATGTTGGAACAATACATTGATTGTCATAGACAGCTTGACCTTGTGTTGTCCAATTCAAGCCAGCAAATGAACAATACGAGTTGGTGAATGGAGGGATGATGTCCTCAGCATCGAGTCCATGACCATTTACATCAGCACATTTACTAATTGAGTTCATTGAAACTTCTATCTGGTTGTATGGGTTGGACTCCGAGCTCGTTGAGTGACATATAGTGACCTTTGACTTTCAGGCGTTGGAGTAGCAGTTGGGGTATTTGTCGGTGTATTTGTTGGTGTATTTGTGGGTGTATTGGTCGGAGTTGGTGTAGAGCAGATCCTCGCAACCTCAACTTTGACCTCATCTATGTCATCTCCAGGATTTGGATTAAAGTTCATTAGAGGGCCATTGGCGTACAGATAAAATCCACCGTGCCCATCATCTTCTACATCAAGCCATACTCTAGTGATTTGATAGCCCGATTGAGCTGTGACTGAAATACTGCTTCTGCCCGGTGAAAAGTCAATGATTACTTCTGAGTTTGTGAAGTCTGCAGTCTTTTGATATGTGGTGGTAGAAGCACTACAAACTGGGGTGGGTGAGGGTGTCGAGGTACTGGTTGGGGTCAGGGTCGGTGTCTTGGTGGGTGTAGGTGTTTTTGTCGGAGTGTTTGTAGGAGTATTCGTTGGAGTATTGGTAGGTGTGGGGGTTCTCGTAGGCGTATTGGTTGGGGTTGGAGTCCTGGTAGGGGTATTCGTTGGGGTATTTGTCGGAGTATTGGTAGGAGTAGGAATATTACACTGATTGTTATAAATAGTTTGGTTCTGAATACTCCAGTTCAGGCCAGGATATGAGCAATATGTGTTTGTGTATGGAGGAATAATATCGTTTGGATCTTGACCGTGACCATTTGCATCAAGGCATTTGTTAACAGAGTTGATGGATACTTCAATTTGGTTATAGGGATTTGATTCTGAGCTGGTTGAGTGGCAAATGGTCACCTTGACGATTTCCGGTGTCGGTGTATTGGTCGGAGTTGGAGGCGCTGTGACGGTGACCGAGTTTGTTAATCCAAATACGGTGCTTCCCCCCGAACTACTTGAGTTGCACGAGTCATTGTTATATGCCTGAAACTGAATAGTGTACACTCCTACTGATGCTGGTGCAGTGATATTAAACGTCTCTGTTTGTGTACCATCACTGTTGTGATTGCTGTGATTTACACAGGTAAATGCTCCACTTGTCCCGTATCTCCACCCTGTGGACTGCCAATTATCGTCACTACCTGTATGACTCACCGTAACCGCAACACTGATATTTGCTGATTGGGCAACACTGGTTGTACTGCTCCCATTAACTGTTGCCGAATTGATTGACCGACTATCTGTAAAGGTTGTTGTCGAAACTACTATTCCCGTTATATCTTTCACTTCGACAGAGTAATTTGGTCGATATGTACCATCGAGCTGGTACTCATAGGTGAATGAGCCATTTGACGTGGTCACTAAATGATCGGTGTATGATACTGGAGGCATATCTGATGAAGATATAGTGATCATATACTCAGAATTTGGCAGGAAATCCTTACCGGAAATCAGCGCTATATCTGTTGGAGCATAATCTGGTTTATCTGTATAGAGGAAGGGAAGGAGAGTTTGCAAGATTGAGTCCATGACCGAAGTTTCAGCCTGAGGATCTTTGACGATCTCCACATCGAGACTCTCGATGGTAGATATTGAACCAGTTGGTGAGACCGTTGGGGTGTGTGTTGCTATTACTTCCGGACTGGTAGGTGTGTTGTGTGATACATCAGGTGTAGGAGTCGGAGTGCCAAGAGGTGTCAGTGTGGGTACAGGCGAGGGAGTGTTGGTTGCGACCGGTGCAGCAACCACAATGTCATTGAGATTTACAGAGGTTGGCTCATTCATCCACGCCTGTTCTTGTGTCGTGAGGTCGGAGCTTGTGACATAACCCTCCTTGAGGGTACTTATGTTTTTCTGATTATCAAATGAGAATACGATCAGGTAGTGCCAGTTGAGATCGGGTACACTCACTTTCACGAGCCCATGTTGTACATCGTGACTGATGCAGTCAGTTGCCGAACACGTACCGGCATATATGGTCTTTTTGATTATTACCGATGCGTCACTTCCTGATCCTGTGACACCCTCTTGGGGATATGAACCAAAATCAGTATGTACATATGATAAGAGATATGATGCTTCGTGGGTCGTATTGATAGTAAGTTCGAAGTTGTTTGTAGCTTTATCAAAAGTGAGAGTGGCGATGGGCGGGTTGTCTGCACGTGCATTTTGACTCACCAAGCTGATATACGATATACCAAAAATAATTGTCACAAGAGTAAGAAGTGAGAGTAGTAGAGACCGGAGTGGCAAAAAGCAAGATATAGATTTCATTTTTACAGCGTAGCTAGACGATATGTTGGGCTGATTCATGAAGAATCCCTCCTATAGTATTAGGCTGATTGTACACCCTTAATAGTAATTGTCAATACTCATACTTGTGCTTATTCCCATTGTTGCATAGAGCTAAGTGCAATTTTTTATGATTTAAGAAGATTTCCTATAAAAAAACCCGCCAAAAAAGCGGGTTTTTTGAAAGTCCTAGAAAAGTTACTCACGTGCTCGTGAGGAAAGGTAGAGTGCGCCTCCTGCAAGAGCGATATCTTTGAGCATGTTGCTCATCGAAACTTGCTGGGTTGCCGCTACTCCCAATCCTGGAATATGGACAAACACAACAAATAAGCCGAGTGTGGCTGCTAGAACTAGGCCCATTTCACGCATATAGCGTGCCGCGACGATCGACACACCACTGGCGATCAAAACCAATCCGATGATATATACCCAGAGCACGCCACCTGGGATAGCTGCAGGTACCAAACCTGCCATCATCTCCCCATACATAAAGTGCATCACCCCAAAAATGACCATGGGCACTCCAAAGAGCGCACGAGCCAAAGTAGCTAGCTTCATAAAGCAATAAAAATTGCTAATACTTCAGCATAGCACAATTCGTACTATTGCAATACTATATATAGTAGGTATGGTTTCCCTCAATAGTCAGTCCCCCCCAACGTAAGTTGGGCATATTGTGGACTTGTGTCATGGCTATAGACATCTGTGTATAATGACGGTCTGGTATCGATATCGGTTCACTATGAAAAAGTCTCTCATATTTCTCCAAATCGCTTGGCTTCAGGCAATCGTTGCGATGTTGGGAAGTTTATATTTTTCTGATGTATTGCACTATCAACCCTGTGTGCTCTGTTGGTATCAACGGATCTGTATGTATCCACAGGTACTCATCCTCGGGATTGCGATGATTAAAGAAGATGTGAGAGTCTTGAGATATACGGTACCTTTGACCTTGGTTGGTCTGGGAATATCTCTCTACCACAATCTGCTTTATTATAAAATCCTCTCAGAGAGTTTTAAACCTTGTCAATCGGGCGTATCATGCACCGCAAAATATATCGAGTATTATGGCTTTGTGACCATACCTCTCCTTGCACTCACTGCATTTACGATCATCCTCATCTGTAGTGTACTTGCATGGAGAGCACACAGTAGTCACCGCCAAGCCCAAACTGAAGCATGAAAAAGTCTACGTGGTTTGTTTACATTGTCATCTGTGCCGATGGTACCTACTATGGTGGTATAACTACTGATGTTCATCGCAGGATCAACGAACACAATTCATCTGCAAAGGGTGCTCGTTACACTCGATCACGTCGACCAACGAGACTCGTGTATCTAGAGAAAGCAAAAGATAGATCGTCAGCATCAAAGCGTGAGTTCGTGATCAAGCAGATGGCTCGATCCCAGAAAGAACTACTGGTAAAGACTACTTCGCCAAAGATCCGATGATCATCGACTCAACACGTCTTTTTTCTCTCTCACCGTGTTGGCCGTGAAAAAGACTACTCCCATCTTTACCACACACGCTCAATATCACAGGTCCTCCTGGGTGTTGTGAGGTGAATGAGCTGAGGTTATATACATTGCCATCGATAGCTGTCCAACAGTTGCCTTCGACTGCATGCTTTGCGATCTCGGTCAGACTGATTGATCCAGACAATGTTATCTGATCAGAAAGTGGAGTTGGGGAGGCTTGACTATCGGTGACGGGGAGCTGTTGCTCAACAACTGTGGTAGCTGTTTGTGTTCCCACAGCGGGTGCACTTGACTTCATCACAATATATCCAACACCGACAACCAACAATATAAAAGGAACAAGAACAAATATTTTTTTCATAATGATCTTAAGTATACCAAGCGAGCTGAAAAATGGCTGTAAGTCTAGTGAAATGTCTTTTTTTCAAGTAACATCTGCATGATTTTTTTGATCCATCTTTCTTTTGTCTCCTGACGCTTTGCGGTATGTATCCGAAAATAGATGGCGTACTGATTGGCTTTTGATAGAGAGTCATAAAATGCTTGAGCTTTTTTATTCCTGGACAATATTTGTTTGAAATCTTCGGGTAGTGTAAATGAGCTTGGGGATGCATACGCCTTTTCCCAGCGGCCGTCTGCTTTTGCCATATCAACTGCTCGCTGCCCGGCCGCAGTCATCCTGCCTTCACCTATCAGGCGCTCCACGTGTCGTTGATTATTGACAGACCAGATACTTTGGGGTCTGCGCGGTGTGAATTTATGGATCCACCAATCCGGCGCTTCAAGCTTCTTGATCGGACCATCAATCCAGCCATAACACAGTGCTTCATCAAGCGCTTGCTTGTATGTGACTGAAGGTGTGCCAGAATCTTTTCTGTAAAACTGGATCCAGATACCAGTCGATATTGAGTAATTTTTCTCAAGCCAATCATGAAACGCCTTTGCATCCGCAAACGGCAGCACGGGAGAGTCTTTGTATGACTTGAATGACATGTGAAGCATTATACCTATTCGGTGAAAACAAAAGAGCGTATGAGGAACCTGTCGCCACGTTGAGCATACATCTCAGAACTCGTTCCACAGCAGCTGATTGTAAACCTCATGATGATAGATCACTTCGCCCTTTTTGACCCTCGTGCCCAACTCAAGCGGACTCCGATCAGCTACCATTTCTTTTAAGTCCAGATATCTTTTTTTCACATCTTCATCGAGTGCCTGACTCATCCACTCACTTTGGCGAAATGCCTGGATAGCACTTTGTATCGTGCCAGGCAGACATCGCACCCGCGGACGTTTATCATCAGATTTTTTTTCTACTTGTCCCTCGATACCTGTCTTTAACAGGGTGAAAAATACGAGGTACGGATTGGCGTCAGGTGCAACACTGCGGACCTCGATCCGGGCAGATTTTTCGGTGTGTACAGGGATGCGGATCATCGAGCCTCTATCTTTTTCTGATACTTTGATTTCATTGGGTGCTTCATAGTGTGGGTCGAGCCGACGATAGGCGTTCACCGATGGATTCAGGGCAAGACACATGTCGTTGGCACTGGTGAGAATCCTATCTATGAATGTCCAGGCGATAGGGGAGAGATACCCATTTCCCTTTTTATCATGAAAAATATTTTTCCCGTTTTTACTAAGCGATATATTGGTATGCATGCCGCTTCCATTGATCCCTACGATTGGTTTGGGCAGAAATGACGCGGTCATCCCCATATTACGCGCGACTTGTCGGCAGATGAGCTTGTAAAGCATCACTTGATCAGCGGCAGTCAGTGCGTCGGCATATGAGTAGTTGAGCTCAAACTGTGAAGGGGCGACTTCTGGATGATCTTTCTCATTTTCGAATCCCATCGCTCGTTGTGCTTCGGCACATCTATCGATGAATATACGAAGTGTGTCCGTGGGGAGCGAGTGGTAGTAGCCGCCACTTGATACAAGTGAAAATCCCTGTCTTTCCTCATATTCTTTCTCGGCATCTGGTCCCTTGAGTAAAAATCCCTCTACTTCGGTGGCAATATATGCAGTGTATCCATGCATCTTCTCAATATGTTTCAAGTATTCTGCTAGCCTCCCTCGTAGGTCCATAGGATAGACAGTCCCATCTTGATTGAGAACCCTTCCCATGATCATGACTTTTCCTGGCCCAAAAATATCTGATGGTAGCCACCAAAAAGATCCCCAATCTATCCCGAGGCGCAGATCAGACTCGACCTGTCGGGAAAATCCCCGGACCGATGATCCGTCGAAAGTAAGTCCATCATATGCACTCAAGAAAAATTTCTTATCGTAATCAAGCATATGGAGTCGTCCCTCGAGATCCGAAAAACTGATCGTGACCGCTTTGATCCTTTTTTCTTTTTTGAGATAGTCTAAATAGTGTGTCTTGAGTTCTGCCTGAGACATAGATGACGCCCTGCGTTTTTTGGAGGCGAGATTGAGTTCTTCGAGCGATTCGTAGGGGATCTGGAGGAATGATTTTATAGTATTTTCATCCATAGATATGTTAATAAATGAATATATTACAGTAAAATAATAGATTACTAATCTAATTTGTCAATGAATAATGATGTTTATGAATAAATATGGCACTACAGCCTCAATTTAGGGTGGGCCAGTTCGAGAGATTATCTTTAAAAAATCGCTAACAAGCACAGAAAGTGGTACTTAAAACATCCCCAAGGCTACAAGGAAAAGTTAGCTATAATAAGACGTTTTGGAAGCGTCGCATAGTGGTCGAGTGCAGCGGTTTACTAAACCGCCGACCTTTACCGGTCCGTGAGTTCGAATCTCACCGCTTCCGCCAAGTTTTATGGATCAATATATAAAGGTTGAGTCTGATCATATTCACTTGTTCAGGGGTGGTCATATTTTAATTTCATGTCAATGGATTGAAAAAATAATGGTTGACTTGATAATCTTGAAAATGCATCCGAAAATACATAGAAGATTTAATATGCCCTTGCCATACATTATTCCAAGAATAATGATTGAGGAAAGGCAAAAATTTTGGAAAAAGGATTTTTGGGAAATTAAGAAAGAGTTCTTCAAACTATTTGATCCAGATATTGTCATAAGGAAAAAGATAGAAAAAGTTAATGTAATTAGAAATATTCTAAGTCACTCTAATGTTAAATTAGGTCAGAAGTTCTTTCTTTACTCACCAAAAAATGGTCAGAAGTTGACTGAGGCCTGGACAGCTCTTAACCTAACTAAAGTAAATGATCAGTTTAAACCCATTGTTTTAAAAACAGATTATTCACTTGAGATAAATTATCTTCACGATTTTGAGATAATTCAATCATTAGATCAAGAGTATTTCTCAATGGAAGCTGATAAATTGGGGATTATCTATAGTCATATAAGGTAGAACAGTAAAACACTGTAAGTACAGAAGGTTTTAGATTCGACTTCCTGATCTATTCTAGAATTTGGACGAAAACTATTTATTTTTCTCGAACACAAGCTACTAATTAGTTCATTGTGAGACGATAAATCTATGAACTGATTTTATTAATAGCAATCTAAGTATTAATTGAGGCAATACAATAAACATATGCGCATCTGGGATATACATCCAAAGCACCTGTGCCGGAAACACTTGCTCGGCGAACACCGAGAACTTCACGGGCTTTGGAATATTTTAACCACACATAAAGGCAAGGGTGGGTATGCACACCATCCAGAAACCTTACGTTGGGTAGGTAAACGAAAAGCGCTCTACTTGCGGCATGAGGCGCTGATAAAAGAGTTTTCTCGTCG
>CAZIUF010000015.1:0-17070 GCA_964542665.1 uncultured Gammaproteobacteria bacterium
CAAGAAAAATGCTGCGAGTGCACCACCGATGACCCCGAGTACGAGGCCGAGGGACAATTTGGAAGATCTGTCATCTGACATAGTGATGAGTAAAACTAATAAGGTGTACGGGTGTAGTCTACTCTACTCTCCTTGCGTCTGTCAAACATATTCTCGCCACTGTCCAAGTTCCGTGCCGAGCACGATACAGTTGTGGCCTGGCATGTCTAAGTTGAGGCTGCAGCTCCGCGCTCTGAGGAGTTACGGAGAGCGCCACCGAGCTTGATTTACCTCGATTAACCGCGTACTATTTGGTCAGGGCATATGTAGGCTTGCTAGGAGAGGTTGGGCCCGTCCGCTTTCGAGAAGGTGTGTTTGGGTATGTTGTGTCTATATATCTATGCATAATACAAACGAGAGCTTACCTGTGGCTTTCCTTGTGTGCCTTGTTGCGCTTATCTCACCTTTAGTGCTAATACCAATAGAGGGGATAGCCCCTTACCCGTACGTCATAGAAGAGGTTGTCAAGGCAATCTTCATATTCATCATAATTAAAACATGCAAACGCCATAATCAGCTTGCGACAGTGCTACTAGCGGTATTTCTTTTTGCTCTTTCTGAGAACATCTTTTACTCATCAAACTTTATTACGTATGGCATCCTCTATAGCTTCTGGAAAAGATTTTTTATCACAACCGGTCTACACTTGTTGACGGCGCTTATCATCTTCTTGCCAAGTCAAAAAAGAGTCAATTTGATTGTGCCTGCGACACTACTTGCAATAGCGGCGCACTACTATTACAACCAATTTGTATTGGTCGCTTTTCGCTAATAGTCTAGTGGCTTATTTTGGTTTACCGATTTCTGAAGGGTTTTACTTAATGTCTTTGGCAAACTCTTTGGAGACATACCCAATCTTGTTATCCAGCATTTCTATCTTAACCCACCCATTTGTTTCGCCCAATTTTGGGTATCTATTTTGGATATAGATCCTCTTGATTATCACACTCTCAAGATCTGGTTTTTCTCGGATATTGACTCCTCCTTGTGGGGGTGTTACTTCAACAAAGACATTGCTTTGTTCGATCATCTCGTTCTCTGGCTTCACATACTCTGATGAAACCCAGCCCTCAGTCATATCTTTCAGTACGATTTTATACCAGCCGCTCTGAAGCTCAGAAAATGGATACCGTTCCCCTGGATACACCTTGGTGATTATTTGGGCCACAGCGGAGGGATTTTTGCGCACATTCAGCCAATCTGTAGGCGTCTGTTTGATCACGAGCAACTGTTGACGCTCAGATATTGCGCCCAACACTCTCGCCTTGTCTGCTAATGCTGCAATCTCTTTCGTTCCCAACTTGTTCACAGACTCGTTGTTAATCCAGCCGATTTTACCCTCAGGAAGTACAATCTGATACCATTCACCAACCTTTGTAATGAACGAATAGTCTTTGCCTGCATCAGCTTTGGCTATTACCGACGCCTTTGTGTCGGGTCTATCTCGAATAACGACGATGTCAGGTGGGTTTTTGATTACTTGCACAACGCCTTGAGTCTTATTCTGCGTAGATGTTGGGGTGGGTTTTTGGGCTGAGGATAGGGAAGATGGTTTGGTTACCACGGGTAGAGCTGAGGCAGTTGCTTCATTTTCCGTTTTTTGCAACAGTTCTGCAATTTTTGCGTTTATTTTTTTCCTTTCTTCAGCCTTCTTTATCATTTCGTTCACTAAAATATCGACTTTTTCTGCTTTTGTCGAAGACACAGTGGGTGTTGGCGTTGATCCCTTGGTAAATGCGCCCGCAACTTGTTTCTGATCTCTGCTGGAAGCATTTCTTGCAACTATTACTCCGCCAACAGTCGTTGTGGTCAATAATCCGGCAATAAATAGTATGGCGAGCGTCTTTTTTGGCATTGAGCGGGCCATTGCTACCACTGTGTTGCTATGGACGACCATCGTCCCGCCTACATGAAAAAGTGCGCTAAATATATCAGTCAATAAAGCTTTCCAACCGAGTAGGATGCCTTTAAGCCAGGTGAACCTAAACCCAGGAAGTGCAAATGGTGTTGGTGTGGGCAACTCTACCTCTTTCATCTTTTTACCTTTACCGACGGCGACGGACACCACTTTTCTTTTCCAAAGCATATAGTAGAAAGATCCCAATGCGCCCATGCCAAAGATCAGTGCGAGTATGATCCCCCATGTTGCGAATGTCTGAATACCACCGATTGAAGCCAAGAAGTTGCCGCCAACACCGGAATTTAGCACCAAATCTTTGAGTCCTTTGACATTCTCATTGACCGCCTTCATATCTTCAACATTTTCCCGGTAGGCCAATATATGATCTTGAGGTGTGGCGTTATTGTCCTTTTGCTTTCTCACTACCTTGTCCAATCGGGTGTTGATGTCTGTTTTCAAAGTCAAACCTTGGGCAAAGTATGAGGTGTTTTTTAATCCTGACGACAACTCATCGGCTTGTTTTCGCAGGGAAGCCACTTCATCCTCAGAAATGATCCAAATATCTTTGATTCTCACACTCCTGGTCACTGCAGAGCCCTTCTCCAAGGTGATATCGGCCGTCACATAATACTGCTCTGTGGTTGTATCGTAATTGAGCGTCAGTCCTCCAAGATCTATGATGTACTCTTGCTTGACTTCTTTTGGCAAAAATGCTTTAAAAGGTACCTTCTGGGTCGTTGAATCAGATGGATTGACGATGACAAACTTGATGATCACCGAGCCCCACTCCATTACAACTTTAACAATCGGTTGGTTGGCCACTTTTTCCAAAAGCTGACGGTTAATATCAGCCATAGCCTTGAGTTCGATGACTTTATTTTTCAGATAACCAACATCAGAGCTTTTGACCTCAAATAGTTGAGTGAATGAATCAACACTTACTTTGCCTATCCTGTCGGTCACCGTTTTCAGATCGTTTGATACATTTGTGACAGATGTTGCAATAGATGCGGTGCGGGTATCAAGAGTTGCCAAGCTTGATTCAACCGAATCAACGTAGTTTTTGACCGCAACCATTTCATCATATGCAGTAGTTGATTTACCGTTAAAGCCAAGTTCTGTTTGAACCTCGAGAAGCTTGGTATGAGTTGATTGTGCTTCAGCATAGATGAGATCAATCGTCCCGCCTGATCCGCTGCTATCTTTGATGTAGTTCAATTTGCCAAAAACGGTCGTCGCTGTTGTTGGGTCGGTTGGATTACCCAAATTTGTCTTCAGGGTATCAACATACCCAGCTATGGTTGCCGCATCGTAACTGCCCCACTTGGCCAGGATATTATTCGTCACCGTTTGGATTGCGGTCACTTTCGTATTGGTATCCTCTACAGTGATCTTGATGCTATCTAAGTTGCTGTCAACTATATCAATCTTATCTTCTATGGCTGACAAATTGGATGAGATCGAATCGATTTTAGTCTCAATCGTAGATAATTGGGTCATGATGGCCGACACATTAACGGTCAATGTGCCCAATGAACTGGTAGTCGAGCTTCTAAATGCTGCTTGGGCAGATTCATGGGCATCGAGGCTTGTCTGAGAGGCACGGGAGGAAACCGTTGTATCGACTCGTGTCGTCAAGGTGGTGATATCCCCCCACGTGATCGTGTCTGTCTTTAGCTTGATACCGGTGATATCTGTCCAGGTGATCGTGTCAGTCTTTGTCTTTATTCCAGTGACATCAGCCCACGTGATGGTGTCAGTTTTTGCCTTAATGTCGCCACTCGTGGTGACCAGTCCAGTAACGTCTGCCCACGTGATTGAGTCGGTTTTAGTTTTGATTGCAGAAATGTTACCGGTACCGATTTCGGTTAACAATGTGGCGATATTGGCAGTGAGACCCGTGATATCCCCCCACGTGATCGTGTCTGTCTTTAGCTTGATACCGGTGATATCTGTCCAGGTGATCGTGTCAGTCTTTGTCTTTATTCCAGTGACATCAGCCCACGTGATGGTGTCAGTTTTTGCCTTAATGTCGCCACTCGTGGTGACCAGTCCAGTAACGTCTGCCCACGTGATTGAGTCGGTTTTAGTTTTGATTGCAGAAATGTTACCGGTACCGATTTCGGTTAACAATGTGGCGATATTGCCTGCAAGCGCATCAAGTGATGTCTGGCTGGCGCGCGAGGAAATGGTTTCATCAACATTGGTTACCAACAGCTTTCCGATTGAGTCAATGGTAGTCAACGAAGAGGTGAGGACATCCCATACCTGCTGAGCAGTGATATCGTTGCCATAATCAGTCAAACTTCTCGTTGCATTGGCCCATACATTATTGGCAATGGCAGCCAGAGCAGGATTATCTAGACCCGTAATCGTGCGTGAAGCTTCTGACCACACCTGAGCAGCAGTCAAGGTTGAACGGGTTGAGATTGCCGCATCCAAGTTGTCACAGACTAGTTTGCCGACAGTACCTGAAGTATTCAAGATGGCACACGCCGTATCCCAGATTGCTTTTCGTGAGTCTGACGTCAGGGTGACTTCTCCGGTAAGTGACCGGGTGGCGTATGTCCAGATATCTGCCGCGGAAAGATTATTTAGGGCGCTGATATCAGCTGCGGTCGCCAAGCTCCCTCCTCCTGACAGATCTTCAGTTGTCAACTGACGGAGTGTATAGCTCCAGATATCAGCTGCCGTCGCTCCCCCACCGCCGCCACTGGAAGCGGTAGCCGCCAAGATCGCAAACCTATCCCCATCTGCTGGCGCAAACGGCAAGGCTGGATCAACGGTGACTGTCTTGCTGGCTCCACCATAATCGGAGATTCTCCTCACTGCGCCTTGATTTTGGCCTTCGGTGAATATGATCGCTCCGTTGAGGTAGAAATCATCAGTTGTTGAGGATAGATTGGTGTTGAAAGCGGTCGTGGTTGGGGTCCCCCCAAACACATCTGCATACTGAGCAACAAGTGCGTCGCCTACAAGCTGACCAAATGATCCTTGGCTGTCAGCAAAAGTACTATATTGTGCGCTCCACACACCTTCTGCGGTGAGTCCCGTCGAGAGCCATGGTGATACTGGTTGCCCGCCAGAGAAAAAGTCCAGCGTTCCTGTGTCTACTGTGGCTGATAGGACTGAAATATCATCCAGATACACATATGGTTCGTTATAGATAACATAATCACCTGACGTTAAAGCAGTAAAAGTAGTGTTGAGCAGATGAGGAACGACAATTCCTTTGAGGAATAGGATTTGATTGGTATTTTTTACAATATCAAATACTTTTCCATTGACATCGCGGAGTTTGTAGCCTACCCATTGGTTCGGGGTCCAGCTTTTATCAACATCTTCCAGTAGGGTTGGTAGATAATTCCCCGTTGCTTGAGAGATGACTTCGCTTGTTCCTGAGTCTGACACAACATAGTCAAGTTTTGTTGAAATCTTCAGCTCTGCAAGCGCTGACTCGGTGGGCGTGCCAGACACGACAAATTGTTGCCATACATTGGGTGTTGCCGCGGCTGTCCAGGTCAGGTTTGCTCCACTCATCCCCAGTCCTGACAAGGTCACCACAGGCATATTCGTCGAGCCATAATTACTGTTTATTCTCATATAACCCGTAGCTGCAAGCGGTTTGTTTGCAACGCCAACAAGTTTTGCGGTGTATTCCAGTGGAATGTCGACGTTGATCGGTTCCATCCTCCATGCATACCCATCGTTGGTATGTACGGTTGTATCTGTCAGGCTCGATCCGGTTGTTCGCATAAACCCAAACGTTGTCGCATTGACGATATCTTTCTCGTTTGATGAGCCAGTCATCCTGATGTCTGCGCCAGGGATAGTTGAGGCCAAATAATGATCAGCCACACGTGGCATATTGCTATAATCAGCGGTTCCAAAAAGCAACGGACTAAGCATCTGCGTTCCCTCACCAGTGAACTGAACCAATGACTCTGCTTCAAAGGTGGTGAGATTTGGAGGCAACCCAATATCTGCTTCATTCCATAGACCGCGTCCAAAGATGCTATCAGTGTCTACAATCGCGACCGATGATGATGTTTGCGCAACACGTATCCCCGATCCGTATTCGGCACCAAGTGGAGCCACGTTATCAGAGACATGACCCTCAAAAATATTGTCAGCCATGGTAAAGAATGAGTTACCATACAAACGTATTCCGTTTGTATTGAGTGAGAAAATATTATCTGTAATAGTGACCTTTGCAACACCAGAAGAAAAGTTTAGGGCTCCCGATGTACCCGCTCCCGTTACTCCATTGTTGTGAAATTCACTATTGAGCACCGAATAGAGTCTTCCTGAAAAGAAAGATGCTGCTCCGTTGGCTGCCACCGGAGGTACCGTCACGTAGGCGTTGCGATTGCCCATGAAAATGCTGCCGTCAATGCCGACGTTCTGCGAAGTGCTGGCGTTATAACCTGAACCTATGTTTGCTGCCGCATTGTGTGTCGTGACGAAATACGCCCCAACATAATTCGACCCTTGTGTTTTACCGGTTACGGTATACGCACGGTCGTAAAAATTCAAAAATACCGAGTTTGATATCCTTTGTGTTGGCTTTACCAGAAGACCCGTGTACGGATTAGTCAAAATAGCAAAGTTGGTGTATTGGTTATCCATCGAAACATCTGAGAAATCGATTGTGGAAAGCCCGGAAAGTCCTGTCGTTCCCATTGCAAATCCCATCCCCGCGTTAATCGGGGCACCCATCGTGGCTCCAGCTAGTGTGATTGATTCATCAGACCAAATGTGGGTACTTCTTTTTAGATTCAAAACAGGAGAGTAGGTCGGACTCGAAGTAGACTGTCGGGCGGCTTTATGAGGGAAAGTAAAGTTATTACTCCAGCCGGCCAGAGTGGCAACCGCTGCGTTTTCCTGAAACCCAGAGCCAAATTTGATTCTGGCCGAAGGGGTGTATTTCTCTCCGCTGTTATCTACCCAGATTCTGGTTCTTTGCGGATAGGTAACCACGCGAATTCTTTCGTTACCAGTGTCTGCGCCATTGGTGAAGAGTATCGAAGGGATGCCCCACGCATAATCAGCCAAGACCGATCCTTCTTGTGGATTCATCGCAGTATCAAAACTCGCTCTAAATATATTTACCCCAGCTTCTTTTCCGGTGGTACATCCGGTCGTCTCTCCTCCGGTCCACGCGGCCGTTGGCGGAGTGAAGTCGCCAAAGTTACACCCACCCGAAGTATCAAAGTCGTCATCGAAAATCGCAAATTCATCGATAGACCCATCAAAAGGCGCATCATACGTCCAGGCATTTCCTATTCTGAGGATTCCAAGATTGGCACCTCTTGCTGCTAAAGCAGAAGCTTGACCTTCACCTGCCGTAAATGCCACACCATCTAGCCACGCTCTCTTGTTAGCCGCTGTTTCATCCCAACCCAACCGGAAGTGATACCATTGCCCAGCTGTGGCGGAGAAACTTTTCCTGAGGATAGTTCCTTGGGTGGTACCTCCCACAACAGACGCCTCTAGATATCCATCATTGGTATGCCGTATAAACAAACGGTCCGTGACACCCTGATTGGCATAATCAAAAAGATACATGCCTTTAGGATGGGTCAATACTGTAGGAGACCCGCTATAGTTTGTTTTGAACCAGAAATCTATCGTTCCTCGTTGCCTGGCAGTCGCGGTTCCTGCTTGTCCCTCGATATTGTATCGGGTGGCCAAGGCACTACTTGTCAAAGTAAGATAGGGGTACACCAGTGCCGCTGATCCATAGCCGTTATTTCCGATCCAAGAACCATTATTTCTCCTCATGTTATCCTGCAAGAGAAGCATTCTGTTTCCAAATTTGGTCGCTGTTGGTGATCCTGCAGGGATCGTGAGTCCGATCTTTCCACCCGTAGCAGCATAAGCACTTCCTGGCGTGGCTGTCCCCATCGCTCCCGTAGCGCTTCCCGTCACCGTATAATTGCTGGCTGTTGGGTTCCACTCAAAGTCGACATTTTCGTAGACTGTATTGGTGTCGCTCGTGGTGATTGCCGATGCTCCTGTATTTGAAAGACCTTTATAACTTCTTGTACCTGTAGAACTAATATAGATCTTGTCCCCTATCTCGGGAGTGTTTACTCCATCCCAACCACCTTTTTGTTTTAAGGTGAAATTGATATAGTTGCTCGTAAAAGGAGTTCCTGGAGTGACAGTGCCCAAACTTCCATTGATTGAACCGTTGACCAACCAGGTGCCTGTACTCGTAAAATCGTCCGACAAAACTACGCTACCGTTGTCGACTAAAACATCATCAAAATCTGCAATCATCGAGTCTGCATACAGTCCGACTCTACCCGTGTTCCATAAGCCCTGTGCAGCACTGGTGGTAAAAGTGGTATCCCAGCTTCCCGGCTCACCACCACCATCTGCCCAAAACTTGGCACTGATGACCGTTGAGGCTCCTGTACCAGTCACGTTGGCCTTTATCCAATACCAGGTATTGTCAGAAAAAGCTTTCGTGAAGTTGACAAAAACGGTACCTTCAACTCCCGAAGCCATTGGATAGATACCAATGCGTTGTTGGGGACCAGTGGTTGTTTTCTCAATCAATACACCATACCCATTTCCATCTAGGTTGCCCCTCAAAACTACTCCGATTTTACGAGATGTTGCGTCAGCAACCGTCCTCATCTTCACTTTTGCCGTCACCGTATAATCTCCCCAACTCAAATCTCCATTTGCGATATGTGTATCAGCTGTTATCGTGTTTTGACTTAATGTTCCATCTTTGATGTGCCACGTATATGGCGCATTCGGAACATAGGGTACTATCTGCGTCCATCCGGGTGAGTTGCCATACTCGACCTTATACGTTTCATTAGGATCAAAGCTCGAGCCGGCTGTCACCTCAGAAATCTTCGCCTCCTGCACGCCATTGGAGACATTGAAAATACCTGAGGGTATTCTTTCGATACCCCCCATACCAACTGGCGTCGTTTGGTTGGTTGGTGAAGTGGTCCACGAGGTGAAACTGGAAATCCTGGCCCTCACCCAATATGCATTTACCCCATTTATTGTTGTTTTGGCAGGAGTGCCACTGAGGTTGGACGGAGCCCAGCTCAAGACTCGTCGTCCTGTGCTTGCAAAAATACTGGTTGGATCCATGGACTTCCATTGTCCTCCGTTGAGTCTCGTTACTGTCGCAGACTGAGCCGTGGTATAGCCCGCTGGAACTGGTTCAGTGAAGGTAAGCACAGTTGCAGTAGTCAAAGCACCTATTCTTCGATAAATTGCGGGGGAATCATTGTCGACGATTTTTACGATCTGATCAGCTGCAAATATAGTTCCACCTTCTGCCAGAGAAATAGTGAGGGAATTGAGGACGGTATCAGCTGATAGCGGTAGGGATACGCCGGTTCTCACCTGGTAGGTGTACGCATCTCGAGGAGTAAATGCAGTCCAACCATTTGTGGCATCGTAATATTCCCACACATGGCTCGCTGCTGCATTTTGTGCCTGACCAATGTTCAACTCGAGCGCATAGGGCATATTACTGCCCTGATCGCCGAAATATACCGCGTCGTTTACTTCCGTATTGGCATTGTCCCCAAAAATAGTCCAGGCAGAAGTAGTATTATAATTTGCTGAAAATAATGCCGATCCTCCGTTGTAGTCGCTATTGTAAATATTCGTCATCGGGATGGTGCCAATTTCCGCTATTTCGGTGTTTGGCGCCGGAAGCGCTGTTCTTCCTCCGGCATTTGCGTCTACTTTCGCCTGTTGTCCAGCCCACAAAGGCATCTGGTTAAGATCGTCTGTACCTCCCATCCCCGTTGAGGAAAATGCATTGTCCGCCAACTGATTGGTACCCCCAGCCACTGATATCTGATCCAATGGTTGCCAATTCCCGACGACATTGTCTTTGACATCCAAAAAGGTATCGCCAGAATCCGTCAAGTTATTTCCCAAGAAACCAGTATTTATATCTCCATTTATATCCGCCGCCAGATCACTCTTGGAGGTTCTAAAAGCCGAAGATCCTGCTGCATACAAACTCACTCTTCCGGTGTTGTAGGTGTATGGTCCCGCACGCCTATCTTGCCCTGTTGGCAGCTCAGTTGTGGGACCTTTTGCAATAAATGCTCCCTGCGCTACTGTAAAGGCGGCTGTTGCTGTAGTAGTGAGTGTGATAGATGTGCCGCTTTGAACTGCCGCTATGATTCTCGTGATCGGAATAGAGTTGTTATCGTCGATGATGATGGTATCTCCCACTTGAAAACCTGTCGTAGATGTCACCGTCAAGGTAGCACTCACAGCTGAATCTACAGTCAGAGTGGTTGACGCTGCCGGGCTGGTATTATCAAAATAGATGTCATGCCCCGAGCTCGAGGGGATAGCAGCACCAGTTTTCCCAAGCGCCAAGGAAGCATCCGAGTCTATGACGATTTTCCCTGGAATATTGATTCTATAGTGTGCATTGGCAGTATTGGCGATCCCGAGTTGTGAACCCGGAGCAATCACGGCCGATACCCACCCACCCGTCACTGCCCAAGCAGCGTAGTCGGCTCTGCTTCCGGCACCATCTCCTACGGCCGATGCATTTACTCCCGTATAAGCCAGCGCCGCATCCCAGCTCCGATCGATATTTACCACATGCGCTTGTTTTGTGGACCAGTTTAGATCATTAGTCAAATTACTCGAGTCAAGAGTATCTGGGTCTGGTCTGCCATTTCCCACAATGATCACGTCTCCATCTGCCGGTGCGGATGTGTCAGCGTCTCCGTATGCCACAAAGAAAATGTGTCGGTTGGATAAGAATGGATATCTGACCAGCGATGTTGCCACAGCCTCATTTTTGGCATAGGCGAGGTTGACTGAGTTGGTTCGCGTCAAAAGAGTGCTGCCAGTAGGGTTTTGACCATGATTAAAAGCGGTATAACGCAGGACATCACCATTCGATGGAGCAGAAATATTGGCCAAATTAGCTGAATATTCTGCTACATATGCATTTTGCGCCAGTGTATATGTGCCTCCTGTTACGACCGTGGCTACGGTAATACTATTATTGCTTGCACACGCTCCGTCAGCTTGTGATGTCGAAACGACTCGATTAAGCGTGGCAGCTGCCAAAAGAGTGTTGTTGTCCCAAATCACAATATTGTTTCCTGTGCCAGCTGTGGGGGCACTAAATCTGGATGAGTCTGCCACACATATCTTTGTTGTTGTCGGCATGTCAGCGGTGAATGCTTGGATTGCTCCCTGGACGATCCTCTGTTTCCAAATTGCTCTAGCCACGGTAGCGTTTTTTGACATGGTCACGTTATTGGCAGCGGCCGTCAAAGATGCTGTTGTCGTGATTGAGGGACCGCTGGATGGGCACGCCCCATCTGACGCGCTCGTTGATAGGATAGTAAAGGGAGCAGAGGCAGTGTCACTATCCCACACATCTATTGTTTGATTCGCCGCAAAACCAGTTATAGAAGCTACGCACAGTCTGGGCGTAGTGGAAGTGATGTCTGCGGTAAGCGTCGTCATCGCGACTCCATCATTTACCCACGACGGACCGGTGCCTCCGTTATTGGTCGTCGTAAGTTTTCCGGTTTGTGTCCCAGAAACAGAACCCACTAAGGTCCAGTTACTGGTTGCTGATGAATAGGTCGCTGTCCAGTGCTCGTTTTCTGTTCTTCTCACCGTTGGCAAACCTATTCCCGCGGAAGAATTTGCCGCCACCATGGGACTCGTGGTCAAATAATTATTGCCCGTCAATATCTCTGGCATGACGATGGTAGTCGAATTCGTTGTATCAATATCGCCAATTCCAATTGTCCGAATTGTTCCATCGATTGTCGGAAATAGGCTAGATATGGGAGCTTGTGCCCACGTTCCAAAAACTGGGGCAACTGCACCCATGTTTATGATTCTCAGTCCATAATGGTCAGTGGTAACGATCGCAACAGGGGTATCAAATCGAAAGTCATATGTTGCCCGGCCATAGTTTCCCGGGGCGACACTTTCACCGGACAATCCTTGGTTGAACTGCCACGCAGTTCTTCTCAGAATGACCGTGTCATTCGGATAATCATATGCGCCCTGAGTACCGGTCACATAGTTGGTACATGAAGTTGTACAACTAGCCGAAGGAAACCGCAGTAACTCCACCACAATATCAGGGTTCGAAAGCGAGGTTGCTGTTGGGTTTTCTAGTACCAGAGTGACACCGGCCAAGTTGCCGTTTGCGTTTGGTTTAAAACCAATAAACTGAGCCGACGCATAGGTGGTGGTAGTCAAAGCAACTTTTCCCGCTGCCAAGGCGCCTGCCGATCCGTCCGTTGTCGTCCCTGGATGAATCGGATTGAAGGTTCCTGTTTCTGCATCGCCATTGATCCCGTCGCCAGAATAAGCCATCGCCTTGTACCAGTCGCCTGCAGTTGATATGGTGGTAGACTGCCTAGAGACTCTGACAGCGTTTGTAAAAGGTGCCGCTTGTGCTGATGGAGTGCGTGAACGCGAGATGATGAAAACCCCCAAGAGGATCGCTGCTGGGGTCAAAAATATCGTTGCCAAGAAAAGTGGGAGGTTCCTCCGGACGACATAGCTCACACTGTTGAATAGTGGCCGACCAAAGCGGAAAAGTGGCTGAGGAATAGTCTTAGTGACTACTTTCAAAGCTACAGTGAGGCTAGGTATGCGAAAACTGCGTTTTCCTAACTGTATTTTTAATTTCTTTGTGTATTTCATCAAATGTATTGAAAAAAACTACCCCCCGAAGGATTGTAGATAACGGTCTTTTCATAAGTTCGTTTAATTGAGCTCATTTACGTTCTTTTTATCTATCTTCTACTATATAAAAAAATGCATGCCTGTGTCAAGCAGAAAAGTGAGATAATTAGAACGTGGTAAGGCTCCAAACCAGAATGGTTTAAAAACGCTATTATTTCGCTGCCTAATTACGCTCGTATTCCGGCCAGATTGAGGGGTTGCAAATCGCATGTCCCAAATGGCTCGTGTGTGGGTGCACTTTGGTTTTGAGCTTTGATTTTTACTATTTGAGTTTATACTTCTCTCATGGCAAAACTTTCTCTCGGTATCGTCGGTCTCCCCAACGTTGGCAAATCAACCCTGTTCAATGCACTTTTGAAAAAACAAATTGCCCTCGCCGCAAACTACCCTTTTGCGACGATTGAGCCCAACATTGGAGTCGTTGATGTGCCCGATGAGCGATTGGCTGAGTTGGCTAAAGTTGTGGGCACACAAAAAATCGTCCCTGCTATCGTCGAGTTCTACGATATCGCTGGCCTCGTCAAGGGCGCCTCTCAAGGTGAGGGCTTGGGTAATCAGTTTCTGAGCCATATTAGAGAAGCATCTGCTATCGTCTATGTTTGCAGACTTTTTGAAGACAAAGAAATCATCCACGTCTACGATTCAGTTGATGCACTTCGCGATTTGTCTATCGTCAAAAGCGAGTTGATTTTTGCTGATCTGCAGACACTTGAAAAACAAAATGATCGCAAACCTCCAGTACTCCCCCCGAGTATAAATATAAAGGTCACTCCAGAGCTTTGGAAAGAGACAATCACCAGATGTAAAAATCATTTGAATGCTGGAAGTCCGCTGAACACACTTACTTTAAATGATGAGGAAATCATCGTCGTAAAAATGCTCAATCTAATCACCTTAAAACGTGAGATTTATGTTTTCAACTTGTCCGAACTACAACTGAAAGAGTATCAGACAAATAAGAACGACTTTATTAAAAAATATAAATTAAGTGAGCTCGCTGACAGCTCAATCATGCTCAATGCAAAACTTGAGTCAGATCTGGCTTCTTTTGCCCCAGATGAGGCTGCGATGCTCCTTGATGAGTACCATCTGAGTGAGCCTGGACTGAACATCTTGATAAAAAAAGCATATCAAACCTTGGGGCTCATGTCGTATCTGACCGCGGGAGAGATAGAAGTGCGTGCATGGACTATCCCTGTTGGCGCAACGGCCGTAGATGCTGCGGGAGTCATCCATACCGATTTCATCAAGGGATTTGTTAAGGCTGAGATACTCCCCTATCGCGACTTTGTCAGTTTGGGTGGATGGACAAAAGGACGTGAACAAGGCAAGGTTATCATGGCAGGTAGAGACTACGTCATGAAGGATGGCGATGTGGCAGATTTCAAAATAGCCAATACCTAAAGAGGCATCAACAATGCGCGAGAAACTCATCGCGTGCACTCGTCAAAACGTTCAGGTCATACGTCCTATCCCCCGCCATCATACTCTGGCCAGACAACGTTAGTACCAATTCATCAGATATCGATAGAGAGCATTCCAGCGGGATATGTATACTCCCTCGTAGTATTTTTCGAGTGGTACGTGTGTCGTGCTCATAGAGCTGACACCAATCGTAATCCTTTTTTGAAAGTAGATATCTTTTCCCGTTATTGCTATACAGAAATATCTCAAACTCCTCTGGGCAGGTAGTATCTATAACGATATCGTTCTGTTGACCCGTACCTATGCTAATCAGGTTGTTATTTCGGTATTGCTTAAATGTTTCTAGTGTCTGGAGTTTGTGAGCCTTGTGTTGATATGAATGTATATATTGCCTATGCAAGTCATTTTGAAGAAGTCGAGTTGGCAAAGATGAGGCTAATTTAACTGATTCTTGATTTTGGTGAAGCGTGAGTATGTACATCACGCGCTGGATATTGTCGATTATTTTCTCGTATAAAGATGGATTTGTGACAGATAAACTACCTAAAAGACGTGAAATATCATCCTGATGTTTCAAATCAAACGAATACAACTTTTCATCATAAAAAAACACCAAATATTTCGTGTCATTTGACGAAACGACACCAGTCGCGTGGGGCTTTGTATGGATACTTTGGCCATCTAAGAGCACTTTTGCATTATTGGTCTTTATTTCGATACCAAAACGCTTCGAATAAAGTATTTCTGCCACTATTAAAGGCAAATAGAGACTATATTTTGAGGCTCTATGAAAGGATTTCTTATCTTCGTGATTGTATTTGGGGCTCTGCAACATAGATATACTTACATGCTAGTATATTGCAGAACAAAATGCAAGACCATCTCACAAAAATGAAGAAGTTAACGATTTATGAAGTAGTAAACGATCCCCCACCACCTGATTGCACTCATAAAGTGAAATACAAAGCCCTGCCATCCATCCATAAAACCTTTATGTCTCAGGTATGAATTCAAAAATGAATAGAGTGGAAGAAAAAAAATGTAGTTGAGAAGGGTTAAAATATTCCAAACACCATCTTTTACTGATGAATTGTTCCTTTGGGCACTTTCTTCTTTGAGTCTCACTGCTTCGGCTTTACAATATCGATGCCATCTCCTGATATATCGGGACCAGTTTGGGTCAGAATAATGGTTCATCGGGTGCTTAAGCGTGCCAAGCCAATGATCCTTTGCCGTGCGCATTTTCATGGATTCCGTTGGTTCAACATTTTCATGAAGATTCTTACAGGGGAAATACATCGTTCCTCTCTGGTACAGGCGTATTGTGTAGTCCGGATACACCCCGCCTTTCATCAAAAATCTACCTAAAAACTGGTTTTTGCGAGGTATTTGATATGCAAATGTCTCACTATCCTTAGTCGAGACTATTTCTAATATTTCGTTACGAAGCTCTGTAGTGATTTGCTCGTCTGCGTCGAGCTGGATTATCCAATCGCCCTGTGCGCTCTCGATGGCTTTTTGCTTCATCCGGTGAAACATCGGGTCATTCTTGACTGATATGATGCGGATCTTTGGCCCTTTGGATCGGAGCGCTTCAAGGGTGCCATCTGTAGATCCGCCGTCGACTACCACTATCTCATCGACCCAATCAATCGTAGAGTCAATCGCCAGAGGTAGATTGTTGATTTCGTTATAAAGTGAGATGCAAAGAGAGAGCCTCATGGTATACTATATAGAGCATTAACACGTTCTATTCTACGCTATAAAAACCCCTCCGTCAAAGACACTGAAGTTGGTCATCGTCCCCCATATCGCCCTCCGTACCGTCAGTGAGCCGGTCACGGTATTTGACGATGCTTTAAAACTTACTATCGCCCAGATGGCTCACGTCCTCGCCCAAGCATCGGATCCAATTGGTGTGGGTTTGGCTGCAAATCAAGTAAATGTGCTCAAGCGCATCTTTGTGATGCGTATCGACCCCGCTGCTCCAACGAAAGTGTTTATCAATCCTGAGATCGTAAAACGGCAGAAAAAGAATATTCAACAGACTATCTCTGATCAAGATGATGAGCCACTCGAGGGATGTCTCTCAGTACCTCGGATTTGGGCACCAATTGACCGAGATTGGAAGATTTGTCTCCGTTGGCATGATGAGTACCAAAAGCTACACGAACAGGATTTTGAGGGATTTCAGGCCGCAGTGGTCCAGCATGAGATCGACCATCTAGACGGCATCCTTTTTACCCAACGCGCGATGGAACAAGGCAAGCCAATATATGAAGAGCGTGGGGGGAAACTGCATGAAGTAATACAACCGTAATATTGCTGGAAAAATTCCTACAGGAAGAGATTCACGAAGATTTTAGACCTGATACTTAGCCACGAGGACTTTTGGCTTGCGTCCGTCAGCAATGTCCTTTTTGACTCGTTTGAGAGCACGAGCGCTGATTTTGACTTGCTGTTTGATGCCGTCAATCAATATAGTCACCGGTTGAAGGTTGGATTTGAAGATATGAGCTGTTTTTGGGGCTCTTTTTTTCCATCTTCCACCCGCTACACCACGATGATGGGTGTGTGAGCGACCGTAGAGATTGCCTTTGCCAGTGATAAAACAGCGTGCCATAGAAATATTCAAACTTTGTCAACCAAGGGTATATGGTATCATGGAGGCGCTCTTTTTTCAAATGTAACAGATTTACCTACTATGCTCGATATCATCACTAAAAACCCTTTACTTGGCCTCATCTATCTCCTAGTACTCATCTTTTGTATTACGATCCATGAGTTTGCCCATGCGATCACCGCTGACAAACTCGGTGATCCGACCCCTCGGTTGCAGGGGCGCATCACGCTCAACCCGCTCGCCCATCTTGACCCTTTGGGAAGTATCCTCATGGTACTTACGGGATTTGGCTGGGGTCGTGCAGTGATGTTTGACCCATACAATCTTGAGAATCCGCGCCGCGACG
>CAZIUF010000015.1:17080-23247 GCA_964542665.1 uncultured Gammaproteobacteria bacterium
CAGCGATCAATATCATCGTTGCTCTGGTGGCCTCTCTCGTCCTAAAGTTGACACCCCTAGGTGATATGGCAATCGTGAGCAGCGTGATGGCTATGATTATCCAGGTCAACCTCAGTCTCGCGCTCTTTAACCTCCTCCCCATTGAGCCACTTGATGGGTTTAAAATCGTAAATGGTCTCTTGAGCAAAGAACAGTCGTGGAAATGGGAAACCCTGCGTCCGTATGGCTTTTATTTTCTGATTGCTTTATCAGTTCCCCTTTTTGGACCTGCACCGATCGGTCTCATACTTACTCCATTGCTTCGGTTCCTTTTGAAAATCTTGCTGTAGGCGGTTTATCTACCTGCACATCCCGCTCGGAGGTAATCTGAGGTGCTACATCCGTTATCAAGGAGTGATCGAATCGTCGCACAATCTGTGGTTGGGCAGCCACTTGGCTTGATTGTTGGTGAGATGACTAGATTATCAATTGGAGCTATTGTTGAGGTGGGGTTGGTGTCAGTTTGAATAGTTGGTTTTGGCAGGGGGGCTGTCGCAGTTTGCTTGGTCACAAAAGTCCATGGATTTCCCGCATCATCAAACGTCTTCTCCCCTACTTTGATATGAAAATAGTACGTGGTCGCTGGTCGAAGTAGTGTCAAATCTACGCCATGGCTTCGTGATGAGAGTGTTTCGGGAGCGATAAGCGTTAATGCAGTTGGGTTGGTCCCATACTCGACGTATCCTTGATTTTCGATCGCTGTAGTCCAGTCAAGACGGACAGATTCGTCAGTAACTTTGCTGATGATGAGCTCTTGGGGTGCATCATTGCTTGCTTCGACAAAAACTCCTGAAAAATATGCTGCAGAACCTGCGACGAGGAGCAAAAAGGAAAGTGTCAATCCGACACCGACACCAAGCCACTTATTGTACTTGTGAGTGCGAAAACTTTCGAGAGTAGCGACTTTTGTATTATCCATGTGGGCACGTCAATAACTACACAACTGATCTGCGTAGTATAGTACCAAAACCGATAAATAGTCCTCCTGATATCAATGCATACATGGTATTTTCGAATGCTCCCGATTGTGGTAATTGTGTTGCTGAGGAAGTGAGCTGAGTCGAAGATTGGACAGTTGACGAACTCACGACTGATGTGGTTGGTGTCACCGTAGCCGTTGACGTCCCATCACCAATACTTACTGCCAAAACTTGTGCGCTCGTGGCAGAACAATCAATCACGTTTCGGGGATCGTCAGCAGTCATATTGAGTTTTGAGGTGTTTGTTTGGACATCGGTACACAAATACGTCATTTGACTTGCGCCTGCTTTAATCGCTTTGAAGTTGACAGTCGCTATGGTACCCGTGCCTGCTTTACCTGATGTGCCCTCAGGAAGAGCACCAATAAAGAGCGTTCCTGGAGTACTAATGCTATTGGTGATGATTGGAAAAAAATCGCCCGGCTCGACTGATACAACCTGGAGCGTATTGAAGTCGTATTTGAGCTTCACATCGGCACTATTGATCGCATCATCGGCATTTACATTCACTTTAACTGCGATAGGCTGACCAATATTACTATTGATTGATGTTTTATCAAAAGATAGCGAATTTACTGCGTAGGCCGATACAGGAACTACCACTGCAAATGCGAGTAAAACGAGTGCCCCAATAAAGACGCGGGTGTACCGAAGATACATATGTATTATCGAGTCTATCATGTATTGCCTCACCATGTCAATCACATCACTCATCTTGAGCAGTTGCACTCACCTTTTCAAGACCACTCTCAGATGAGACATCATCAAAAATCATTTGACTCGTTTCTTTTCCGACTGCTTCGACGATCTCGGGAGTGAGGACGCCATCGGCTTTTGGTTTTAATACAACTTCAACAATCATTTCGCTTGGTGCGAGCACGACATCGCGAGTGATGTTGATTTTTTTCACAGCAGTCAGAGTGAGATGTGTTGGTTTGACGAACTTAAGTAGATCAAAGTTGGTGGATTTTGCAGATACAACCTCATAATCTGCTCCGCTGAGTTTGACGAGCGCATCAAACCCCTGAACTGACCTACTCCCAGAGTCGCCATACAGTCTGAGTGTGATCTCTCGATCTGCATAGACTTGATTTTGGTCTGCATCTGATTTGATGGAGAAAAATGCTTTCGTAGCCACATTTGGTACTACCGATGGCTGGAGCGGAACCTGTTTCGTGCTCGCGGCGCTGGATGATTTAAAAAGCCCATTCGACTGAGAACGCTTGACGAGGAACAGTCCTAGTCCACAGAGTACCATCATCACCGCGATGACAATCAGTCGGTAGTGAAATCGATGCGGATGGAGTACGGGTATTTCGTCCATAAGATAACTATATATTAATCCTCATCAATATTATTAACTACATTGGACATGGTGATGAGATAGTCTTGAGTGTCGATCTGTCCATCCATATTCAGATCACCGATGCGCAATAGCTCAGGATCTTGAGATCCTAGATTTTTTCGGATATATGTCAGATCAGTTGAGTCGATGACTCCATCCTGGCGAGAGATAAAGAGATCTCCCGCAGGCAGGTAAACCTTGGTGAAATCATACGGTCCGTTCAGCCCATTTTTAAATGCAAAAATGCCGGCATTATCTTTCGGACACACATACGCATTGTCGGGCTTTGTCTTTGACTTATTTGGTTCAGGTTCACAAATACGTTTTGCAAGATGTTTTGAGCCCTTGATGATGAGCTTGTAGCCATTTCCTGGTTTGATGTAACGAGGATCAAACGTAACGATTCCTTCAAACATACCATCTCCGATCGATACAAACTCGTTGGAAACGGGGTCAATGAGATTATTGTTGGTGGGCAATCCACCTGCAGCAATCGCGACTTTGAGCTTTGTATATGGTAAGCGACCCTTGATCACTCCTTGCGGACGGATCTTCATGCGGATCGATACTTTATTTGGGTCAATATATACCCCATCAAGGAGAGATGATTCTCCACTCTCATTGGTTTGGATATTGATCTCTGGCTCACAATACGTGTTGTCGGTGCGCCAGATTTGAATCCGATCTTTCCCTTCAGTTGCGGGCGCGGTGTAGGCAAATCTTTTTGGAGGATTTTTGAGAGTGATCCCTGTTCCTTTGTCGGCGAGTATTTTGTATGCAAGTCCGGTGTTCATACTGATGATCACCGCTTGTTGGGGTCGTACATATGTCTTCTGGTCGCCCGTATCTACATTGAGCGTAAGATCTTCACATGACGGGTCGACCTCAGTACTTGGCACTACATCAAGTGTCACTGATTGGGCGACACCATTGGTATTTAGGATGGGCATTTGTCTCCCCTTCGCATCGAGAGCTACCGAATTATCTGTCGTTTTGATCGACATAGTCACAAGCCCTGTCTCCATCGCCTTCATATAGATGCGGCCTACGCAAAACTCGGCATTTGGAAAAGTTGTGTGTCCAGCTTTGGAGTATGTGATGTATGGCCGTTGGCTTGCGACGTTGTACCCATCAGTGACTGATGGCAAAACATGTTCGAGTATTGAGCACCCGGGGCTCTGTGATGTGTCAAACTTTGTTATGAATATTTTTGAACTTGGTACACCATCCGCACCTATCACCGCACCATATCCAAAGTCAAACTCGAGCGCCGACATACCGATGAATGTGCCGGACGGCACTGTTGGCTTCGCCATGATGTCGATATAAAAATCATCTCCACGTTTGATCTGTTCATCTGGTTTTTTGATAGTTAGCGCGACAGTTCCTATCACCCTCACTTCGTAGGCAGGCGAAGCGACGGTGTAGTTGGGATCTGCTTTGGTGACCTCGACGAAGTCTTGACCATCGACCACGTTTATATTCGTCCCCGAAAATGGATTTGTACCAACGCTAACTGCGAACACCTGTACTCTTCCCGTAGGAGCTGACGTAGTGAAACCATCGGTCTTCAATTTCAAGATCACTTTTGCGAGACAAAAGTTGGTGAGACCTGGTTGTGTGTCGCCAATCGTTTTTTGCGCAGCAGTCACCGTTTGTGAGGAAGCATTGGCATCCAGCACACCTGCACCAACGAGCGTGAGTCCTGCTTGATCGCTCGTCTGCGCACCGAGGACGGTAGTGTGTGGGTATCGGATGATGACGACTCCTGATCCACCAGCGGCGCCAGCAGTAGTGGTGCCGTACGCGCCTCCTCCTCCACCACCCGTATTAGCCGTCCCGGCCGCTGGAGTAACGGAAACTATATTATTTGTACCGGTGCCACCTGCTCCACCACCGTCACTGGCGCTCATCCCGGGTGGCGTTTTGGCGCCTGAGCCGCCGCCTGCATACCCCACTAATGCACCAGAGATGTTGTACGATTTTCCCACACCACCCGTGCCGTCTGCTCCTCCGATTCCACCTGCACCACCACCACCTGCACCTTTAGAAACCATGTTAGGCTTGCCACCGGCACTGCCATAGCCAGTACCACCGCCACTATCCCCTTGAGTAGCCGCCCCTCCGTTAGTCAACGAATGGCCTCCGCCACCACCTGATCCCCCTGGATTTCCAGGATCACCGAAATCGCCCCCACCAGCTCCGCCTCCATTGGCCGTAATATCGCTAAATATTGAATCAGTCCCATTGGCCCCACCTGCACCGCCAGCACCGACAGTGACTGGATATGTGCCAAGCGGCATATTTTTTGCCGCATGATATACCAGTCCTCCAGCACCACCCCCTCCAGCTTCGGTTGCTGCAGTGGTACCATTTCCACCGCCGCCGCCACCCGCGACAACGAGCACCTCTACATTGCCGGGCTGAGTCACGGTAAATGTTTCGCTTGTGGTAAAGGTATGTATTCTAAATCCACCCACATCAGTGACTGTGCCACCTGTGGCAGCAACTGCCGGAGCCGGCGTTAGCGTTGCTGTTGGAGTCGGCGTAGTGAGCGACATCACGTTGCACGTGGTGTCGGTTTCATCAAAGCGATCAAAGGTGTATTTATCTATGTCATATTTGAGTTCTACTGCGAGATCAGACAGGATAATATCTGCTGGTTTTGAAACCATGATTTTGACAGGTAGGTACGTGGATGCAGCTGCGGGGATATTGGTGATACTGGACTCGAGAGTCACGAGGACATCCAATGCGTTTGGCGCAGTCACCGACGTGAGATCGTTCGGTTGATTTGGATTGAGCGGAAGCCTCGCGATGGTTGCCTCGCGGATACTCATGACGAGATACCCGAGGATGCTGAGGATTAGGAGTACCCCCACAAGAGTGAGGATGACGCGACGATGATGGGTGGCGTATATGCGTGCAAACATACAAATGTTTTTATCTTACTCGAAATGACTGATATCCTAATTTCCAGATCGCAAAATCACCAGTATCTACACTGCCGCTCGCATCGAAATCAGCCGAAAGTGTGGTGAGAAACCGCGTTTTTTCTCTGATAAATTGGACGAAGTCGTGGATGAGGTCAACTTCACAATCACCATTGGCATCACCGAGTGATTTGTACAAATATATCGGCGGAGTGAGCAGCGCGTTTCCGCTACAGGTAGACGCCTCACCAACTGCCAACTTCGCTTTTGAGGAACAGGTGTTGAGTCCATATAGCCGGGCTTCTCCCGTCCAAATCCCAACCATCTGCGCAGTCGTTGGGGTCCAACATCCAGTGTCATATATTGACTGATTATTTTTCCAAGGGACCCATCCTCCAGTCACCGCATTGGTTTCTGAGGACGAATCTGGGGGTGATGTGACTGGAGTAGATGGTTTCCAATATCGCTGTTCTATGTAGTCACGGTCTACCACTCGGTTGGTCGACACATCTACTACTCTCGCACACATCTTGGGGGGAAGAGATTGGAAATACTGACCGTATTGTTTCCAGTTGATATTGTCGGCACTGTACTCCATGCGGACACCCTGGACAGGACAATTCGTCTGTTGTGTCGCGGTGGTGATCTTGTAGGTGGCGGTCGTATCCGTACATCGTGGCGACGATACGGTGAACTTGAAATCCCCCGCATCACCGATATTTTGCGTTCGCTCACTCGTGATCGTCTCACACATGAAGTAGTTCCCTGATGCCATCCACGTGCAAATATCAGAGTTGTGCGCAAGTGAGGTGTTGGTTGCGGTGGTAACATAGGTACTAAGTACTCGCACTGCTGAACCACCGGTAGTAG
>CAZIUF010000016.1:0-21466 GCA_964542665.1 uncultured Gammaproteobacteria bacterium
CTTCATCGGCAGATCGTGCGGTGCTACGAGATGGCTTCGTCGTGGCAGGGGAGAGACGCGAGATACCCTGGTGAATCCACGATACGATCGTGTGTGGCTCAATATCAAAGAAAAGGACAACGCCTATCAAGCTCATCGTCAAGAAAATTAATCTTCCCCCAAATGCAGTGAATCCTGTGTACATCGTCTGCTGGATAGACATACCAAACGTACCTGAAGCAAATAGACCGAGTACACCACTCATCGCAAAAAATATCCCGACAGATGTGTGCCAGTGAATCAATGTCAGTTTTTTCGTATTGAAGCAATGGCCTGCGAGTAATATAGTGAGAAATGGAATACCGATAGAAACTCCACCAAAATTGGACGTTAGATACTGGTTGATGAGCATCAAAAATCTACCTGTCCCCTCACCAGATCCAAAAAGCTGAAAGAATGAGAGGAGCAGAAGAATGCTGATAAACAAAAGCAGTATGCCCACAACCGTGATAGTCACTCCGCTGGTGATGTCAAATTTGAACCCTCGTTTTCTGCGAGACATATGTGGTCATCGTAGCAAATCTACATGCTAAAGTCAAAGAAACCTGCGGCCAAATGCACCACAGGTTTCTACTCAAATACAACGAGTGTTTATCTTCCACCACGTCTAAATCCACCATGGCCTCGGAAGTGTCCTCCACCTCGTCCACCACGATCTTCGCGTGGTCCTCGATCTTCGCGTGGTCGCTCACCATATGAGCTGTGTGGCTCACCTGATGATCCTTGTGCCTGTGCTGGCACTTGGAAAGGAGTGACCGGCTTGATGTTGATTCGGCCCATCTCATCAATCTCATATACTTCAACTTCCATGTCATCACCAACCTTGACGAGATCGTTGGCATCTCGAACAAATCCGTTGGCGAGGCGTGAGATATGTACCAGTCCTTGTTTGCCAGGAACTATCTCGACAAATGCACCATAGCTTTCAACTCGGGTAACTTTCCCAAGATGTTTCTCACCGGGGAGGATATCACGAGTCATATTCGCGATGTGTCGTGCACAGTCGTCGACTCCTTGCTTGCTTATGCCACTGACGAAGACTTTGGCATCATCCTCAACATCAACTTGGACTCCATACATCTTGATGAGCCCACGAATAGTTTTGCCACCTGGCCCGATGACTTCACCAACTTTATCCTCGGGGATCGGGACAACCACGATCTTGGGTGCAAACTCAGAGACATTCATCCGTGCCTGTGGGATGGCTTTGTTCATGACTTCAAGTATCTTGAGACGAGCAGTTTGGGCTCGGGCCATCGTTTCGTGAATCATTTTATCGGTCAGTCCTGCATTTTTGACATCAAGTTGGATGGCCGTAATACCGGTTGCAGTACCTGCAACTTTGAAGTCCATCTCACCTGAGAAATCTTCGATTCCCATAATGTCGGTGAGGATGATGTAGTCGTCATCAGAGTTACTCACGATACCCATAGCGAGTCCAGCTACTGGTGCCTTGATCGGAACACCTGCATCCATCAGCGAAAGTGAGGATCCACAGGTCGAGGCCATACTCGTCGAACCATTTGATCCGAGGACTTCTGAGACGACTCTGATCGTGTACGGAAACTCCGCTTGAGTTGGTAGGACTGGCTCGATCGCTTTTTCGGCAAGAGCTCCGTGACCTATCTCGCGACGATTGGTAAATCCGATGCGACCAACCTCTCCAACAGAATATGGAGGGAAATTATAGTGATGGATATACCGCTTACTCTCTTGACCATCTGGTCCTTCGAGTAGCTGTTCCATATTTGGAGTTCCCAAAGTCGTTATAGAGAGAGTCTGCGTATCGCCGCGTTGGAATAGTCCGCTTCCGTGGATACGTGGGACAAGTGCCACCTCGGCAGATAACTGTCTGATTTCATCCAGTGCACGACCATCAAGTCGTTGATGTTTTGAAATCATAAACTCGCGAATCTTTTTCTTTACTATATAGTCGACTGCTTGAGCAACGATCTTACCATCATACTTCTCAGGCTCTTTTTCCTGAATACGTTTGACGAACCGATTCATCTCATCAGGATCATGATTTTCTTTGGATGCTTTTGATTTGATCATGGCATCTATATCTGCGCCAAATTGTCCGGTGATGAGGTCCATGAGTGCTGGCTCAAACGCTGTGTCAGCTACCACATCTTTTGGCATGCCCACAACTTTGCGCATAGCCTCGATCATCTCAACTACCTTATTGTTCTCTTCTTTGGCAAGCTTGATACCATCTTCGATCACTCGCTCGCTCAGAATCTGTGCCTTGGTTTCAATCATATTGACACGATTATCAACTGAGGTCACGACCAAATCTAACTCTGATGTGGTCTGTGCTTCCATAGTTGGATGAGCGATAAGCGTATTACCCGCATATCCCACTCGGGACGTTGCAGTAGGCCCTGACCATGGTGCGTTGGAGAGATGAAGCGCTGCAGAAACTGCATTGGCTGCAAGTATATCTGCGCTCGTTACTCCATCAACGGACAAAAGCATGATAACTACTTGGACTTCTTTGCGATATGATTTTGGGAAAAGCGGTCTGATTGAACGATCAATGACGCGACCCTTGAGAACTGCTTCGTCAGTTGGCTTGCCTTCACGTTTGACCCATCGTGATCCTTTGATGATGCCGCCTGCATAGAGTTTTTCGACGTATTCGACCGAAAGAGGGAAGTAGTCGATGTCATCACGTGTCTTTCCTACAGTAACCACTGCTAAAAGTGTCGTGTCTCCCCATTGGGCATGGACTGATACTGTAGATTGTAATGCGAGCTTGCCTACTGACATAGTAAGCGTTTTACCACCGAGTTCGATGGATTGTGTGTGTTTTGAAACCATAAATAAATATAATAATTAATTGCGATCTAAGTTCTGTTGTATGAATTTTAGTCTAGAAAAGTGATTTCTAGGCAAAACTGATGTAGTTCGAAGAAGTGATTTTTAGAAGTTGAACTATGTACCTAAGCAAAAGGTAAGTATATAGTTCAATACATACTTCTAAAAACGTATTTCTCAACTTCTTGATCTCATATTACTTCAGTTATTTCTTCAAGTCAAGTTTCTTGATGAGTGTCTGATAGCGAGGATCATCGAGCTTTTGCAAGTAGCCAATGATGCGGCGTCTCTTTGCAATGACCTTGAGCAAACCTCGGCGTGAATGATTGTCTTTTTTGTTCTCGGTGAGATGTTCTGATAGCTTCTGGATTTTTTGTGAAAGAAGGGCAATTTGCACCTCAGGTGAACCGGTGTCGCCTTTGTGTTGGGCGTATCCGTCGATGATAAGCTGTTTGTCTTCAGGAAGTATGATCATAGAATAGTCGAGATTATACAGCATGATCTATTTGATTTCCACCATAAACTAACCTCGTACAGAACACGCTGATTTCTTTATACTCCCCATCACACTCTGTCAATCTGCTACAATGCACACCTGCTCACAAACGAGTATATATATGTCATCGCATACACCTATACATCACCATCATAAGGCACCCGCCAACTATTCGAATCACACCCCACTCAATCCAAAACGGTGGCTCAAGCGACCACGCATGCTCTTTTTTGTAGTGGTCATATTCTTTGTGGGCGCCATATCCCTAACAGGGTATTACTTTTTCTATAACATCGTCCTCAAAGACCTCCCGAATCCTGACAAGCTGCGCAATTTTCAATCCACTCCCCTATCATCACATATATATGACAGAAATGGCGTATTGCTCTATGAGGTTTTTAGCGATGAGAATCGAACTCCGGTCAAAATAAAAGACTTACCAAAGTACGTGGGACAAGCAACCATAGCAATTGAGGATAAGGATTTTTATACGCATTCGGGTGTATCACTATTTTCAGGCGTACTGCGAGCGATCAAAGAAAATGTGCTTAATCGATCTGGTTTACAAGGCGGCTCTACTCTCACTCAACAGCTCGTCAAACTGGCACTGTTGACACCTGAACGTACCTGGAAACGAAAGGCAAAGGAAATCGTGCTCGCAATGTCTGTTGAAAAGAAATATAAAAAAGATGAAATACTTGAGATGTATCTCAATCAGATCCCCTATGGAGGTTCTGCCTACGGCGTAGAAGAAGCTGCAAACGCCTACTTTAATAAAAAGGCAAAAGATCTCACTATTGCTGAGGCAGCTCTACTCGCAGGATTGCCGCAGTTACCCAGCAAATATAATCCATTCGTCAATCCAGATGCCGCAGTCACCAGACGCAATGAAGTACTTCAAAAAATGGTGGAGCAAAAATATATCACCCAAGCACAATACAAAAATGCTCGAGCGACAACACTCGTAACCAATCCTCCGTTTGTAAATATCAAAGCTCCCCACTTTGTCTTTTACGTCAAATCATTACTCGAGCAAGAGTTTGGATCAGAAGTTGTAGGGACAGCTGGATTAAACATTTATACTACTCTTGATCTTGCAACCCAAGATGAGGCCCAAAAAATACTTCAAGAAGAATTGGATAAAGTACGCTATCTCAGTGTCGGCAATGCCGCTACTTTGGTCACTCGTCCGGTGACTGGCGAAATACTTGCCATGGTTGGCTCGTATGATTATTTTGCATCTCCCTCGGGTAGTTTTAACGTCACAACGGCACTACGCCAACCCGGATCGTCAATCAAGCCAATCAACTACGCAATCGCACTTGATCGTGGTCTCGTGACCCCAGCGAGCGTGCTCCTCGATGTTCCGACCTGTTTCAAATCACCTGTCAAACCATATTGCCCACAAAACTACGATGTGACTTTCCATGGGCCCATGAAAATCAGATATGCACTGGCCAACTCAAATAACATCATCGCAGTTAAAGTGCTGGCGCTCAATACCGTCGACTCGTTCATCGCATCATCATCTGGATTTCTCATTGACTCATTTCAGGAAGATCCAAGTCGATATGGCCTTTCACTCACCCTCGGAGGCGGAGAAATGCGTATGACTGAGCTTGCACAAGCGTATTCTGCCTTTCCCAATCGAGGAAAGCCTCGTAAACTCCAATCGATATTGAAAATCACAGATGCAAGTGGAAAAATACTGTACAAATATCAAGATCCAAACTTTGTTGAGAATATCCATGAACCAATCGAGATGCCAAACTATCTGGCCATGGGTGGGAAGCGTGTGATATCAGAAGAGGCATCATTTCTCATATCTCACATCTTGTACGACAACAATGCACGCAAGGATGCATTTGGTCCAAGTTCTCAGCTGAATATCAAAGGCAATGTGCCTGTTTCTGTCAAGACTGGTACGACTGATGCAAAAAAAGATAACTGGACCATTGGTTACACGCCAAACTTTATGGTCACGGTGTGGGTAGGCAACAACGACAACACGCCAATGAATCAAGCGCTTGCATCAGGTGTCACAGGAGCAGCACCCATATGGAACGGTGTCATGACCAAGGTACTCGAAGGTCAGCCTATTCTTTATCCGGTAAAACCAGAGGGAGTGGTTGGACGTAGAGTATGCAAAGATGGTCGACTCGAAGGTGCAGATGGAGGTGCATGTGGGGACACTGAATATGAATATTTTAAGGTTGGCACTGAAAATGTCCGAACTGCACGTGTGTCGACAGGCAAAGTGTGGGTCAACAAAGATACAGACAAACAGGCAAAACAAGGTGATGAAAATACGGAAGAGCGTGAGAAAACCGTGATGAAAGATATGTTTTCAGATGGATGTCTCGACTGTGCAAGATGATCTCACATAATATGAATATTGCGCTTTTCTATGGCTCCCTCACGGGAAATACCATGTTGATATCAGAACAACTTGCTACATATCTCCAATCCAAAGGACACGAGGTGACTATGGAAGACCAATCGATGATAGATGTGAACAATCTCAGAAACTTCGACTTAGTTATCCTTGGAGCATCTACCTGGGGTGAAGGTGATGCAAATCCAACTACGGAATCATTTCTAGTCACACTCAATGATCCATCGACGGACATAACCGATGTTAAGTATGCAATCTTTGGATTGGGCGATCGAAGTTATGAACATTTTTGTGGTGTCGTGGACAGGCTTGAACAGACGCTCCAGACTAAGAAGGCCTTTCAAGTACATCCTTCATTGCGACTTGAAGGGTTTCCAGATGAGTCGATGCAAGCAAGTATAGAGAAATGGATTGGTGAGGTGCTCAAAAAATACTCACCACAACCTGAGACAGTTGTCTAGCTTCCACTCTCCTACTTGAGTGCGGGTAAGACGATAGGTACATGCCTGCAACTCTAAGTCATGCGCTATATCCTCGATGAGAACCCTGATATATGTGCCACCCGTTTCACACTCTACTCGCAAGGTAAACATAGGTAGTTGCTTTTCATGTTGATCAAGTTGTGACCAAGCTTTGACAATCTCTTGCTGACGAAAGTCGCCAGACACTTCGGAAACTCGATGAACGATATCTGCAATCAGATCTTTTAGTCTGATTTTTGATTCAAATATAAGCTTGATATCAGACACACTCACTCGGTGAGTGGGTATTTTGATAGTGTGAAGAAGCCCCTGCTTGGCCCAGTAGAATAATGGTTTGCCTTCGATGATACGTGAAGAATATGGATGATATCTTTGGTCATATGTCCCAACGTATTTATTCAAACATGAATTGAGTCGGGCACTGTTGATTTCTAATTTCGATGAAGGAAGCGGAATCCCCATGCCATCTCCACTATCAGTGCTGATCCCAAACACGTATGTCACCTCATAGCTTTTATTTAGATGTTCAAAAGAGCGTCTTTGCTTATTCTCATCACCGACTAGCAGTAGGAGCACTCCCTCAGCCATCGGATCGAGTCGACCTGCATAACTAACTGGAACTTCAGGAGGGATAGTATGAATGATGCGATAGGCCAAAACACACTCAAGAGGAGTTTTTGAAACTGGTTTGTATACGGCTACTGGCATGGATGTATGATCACCCTAAGTAAGATGCGAGATCATGCTGTCTCCAGGCTGCTAGTGAAATGCCTGCTTTGTCTTTATCGCTCATCGACGCAGTTTGTAATAGTGTAGTTACTTTTGCTAAAAGATCTGGTGGCAAATGGGACCAGTCTATATCTGATGCCTTTGGATTGATTGAGACTTCGCCAGCACCATTCCAGTATCCAGTCTGGAAATACTGCACGCGGCTAGACTGTAAAATGAACAAACCGTGCGCAAATCCAGAAGGTACCCAAACCATATCCTCATATGGCTCAGTAGAATCAGCAGTTAGTTCGACTGCGCTTGCCACGCCAAACGTAGGTGAGCTCGGACGAATATCAACGGCTACGTCTATTATGTGTCCGCTTATTAGACGTACTAATTTGGTCAGGTTTGGGTTCACTTGTATATGCAAACCACGAATAACTCGTTCAATCGAGCTACTTTCATTGCATTGAGTGAATCGTGTGCCCTGGGGAATAAGTAGATCGGGATGATTCAAGATGCGATCCTCACGAAATACCTCCTCAAAATATCCTCGGTCATCTTGATACCGAACATTTCGGATGACTTTAACATCAGGCGCTTGAAGCGGTGTGGTAGAAATAATTTTCATATCAGTTGTAGGTCAAGTATACCAATATCTTTGCCATAACAAGCAACTGCTTCGAGAATAAGCGATTGATAGCAAGATTGACTGAAGAAAGGTATACTATGATCCTGCTTAGTCAATATGCGCACATATTTTAACCCGAAAATCTTTGTGAGATATTTACGTTTTCTCCCCTACGTATTCTCTTTCGTTTTTGCCATCGTTGGAAGCATAGTATCGATACTTCGCTATTACCAATTTGAGGCAGGATACTATGATTTTGGTATCTTTGACCGAACGCTCTGGTTGCTGTCTCGATTTCAGATGCCTGTCATCGATCATTTTGTCTTGACCGGGCGCCCCATCTTTGCCGATCATTTATATCCAAGTCTTCTCATCATGGCTCCACTCTATTGGTTCACTGACATGCGCACTATTTGGTTGATCGTCCAAGCTAGCTTTGCAGCACTTTCTGGTTTAGTGTTGTATGCAACGGCAAAACATGTCTTAAAGCGAGAAGTTCCAGCAATCGCAGTCATGGTAACCTACTATTGTTTTGTAGGACTGCAGAATGCCATCATAACTGAGTTCCATGAGCTAACACTTATGACCTTGCCCTTAAGCATATTGATATATGCAGCGGTAAGAGAAAATAGAAAACTATTCCTATTTAGTTTCATCTGGGCGCTTGGTTTTAAAGAAAGCACGTTTATGACGCTTAGTCCATTGATGCTTTTTGTTATGATCCGCTCACCACATCTGAGACGACTAGCAATGTTGTGTGGTGTCATTGCTGTTGCTTGGGCAGCCATTGCTATATATTGGATAATCCCCTCATTTTCTCCTCAGGGCTACATCTACGCACCGACACTCCCACATAGTTTATTGGGTATTGTAATGAAATTAGGTGACAGCCATCTAAAGCTCAGCACTTTGGTTACGAGTTCGTTGAGTTTTGGATTTACAAACATCGCAACACCAACATTGTGGCCAACTTACTTATTGCATTATCTGGCAAGGTTTACGAGCGAGTCAACTACTCGTCATGATCTTGGTCTTCATTACAACGCAGAAGTATCTCCAGTATATGCACTTTCGATGATACTTTTCTTAAATCGTTTGAAGAAAAGATGGTTGGTGCTCGTTTCAATTGTCATCATGGTCTTGGCAATCGGTTTAATGAGATTTAAGACTCATGGCCCATTACTACTTTCAATAAATCATGCATTTTACACTCACACCAAGGTATTTGACTATCTTGAACAAGCAATCGCAACAGTTCCAGCAAATGCCAATGTTCTCGCACACAACAATCTTGCTGTTCGATTTACCCACCACAAGGATGTTCGCATACTCAGGTCAATAGACCAGTTCGCTTGGGCTGACTATATCGTCATCGACACGCGTGAAGGGCAAAATATCAATAACTTTCTAGGGATAATCAACTATGACATTCGTCCAATTGATTGGGCCTTGCAAAAATCAAAAACACATCATCTATTTAAAGAGTTTCAAACTGCAAAGGTATATAAACGAACTTGATGCAGATTGTTGAATGTAGTGCTACGCTCTATCACAACTTAAGGCCTTCAAATAGTACGCGTATGTGTGCCGCCGGGGAGAATCGAACTCCCGACCCAACGCTTATGAAACGTTTGCTCTACCACTGAGCTACCGCGGCTGATATTCTCGAGGTAAATATATACGATATTTCACCCAAATACCTCAATTTTTGAGTACAATACATTATAACATGAGCTCCACCCTACTCTCCTTCAACATGGTGTCATATAACACCCATGATTTGACTGTTCAGGCAGTTCGCAGTCTCGATCGCAGTATACGTAAATCCTGGATTTCACCTACTCCTGCAGCAGATATTGAGCTTATCTTGGTTGATAATGCATCAAGTGATAATACGGTGTCAGAAATTCAAAGAATAGTTCCAGAACTCTGCTTTCCCGTCAAAATTATTTCACTCAAAGAAAATGTAGGTTTTGGTCGAGGACACAATCTTGCCGCAAAGGAATCTAAGGGTGAGTATCTACTTCTTCTCAATACAGATACCATCGCACTTCAAGATGCTGTCTCAAAGCTCTTTGTTTACTATCTTTCGTACAACCCACCAAATACATTCCAAACATCATTTCGGTATGCAAATGACGGCGTGAAAATGCACTTTATGGGGCCAAAGCTTCTCAATGAGGACATGTCACCTCAGACATCTTGTGGTCCATACTATAGTCTTGGCGTCATTTTTGCTGCCCTCTATCTTAAGGGGGATTATTGGGGACTCACTCGTTCCTCGCCCAAAGTATCCACGCAGGTGGACTGGGTTTCAGGAGCTGCAATCATGTGTAAAAGGGAATATTTTGAGAAATTAGGAGGTTTCGATGAGGGTATTTTCATGTACATGGAAGAAATCGAGCTCCTCCACCGGGCAAAGTTAAAGGGCATGACGACATGGTTTTATCCTGATGCACAGTGGGTACATATAGGCTCAGCGTCTAGTAACAAGACCTACCCTATTGTCCAAGTGTATCGTGGTTTTACGTATCTGTATGGGAAGCATCATAGCAAGCTAGAACAGGCTCTGGTACAATATATACTCAGGTCTAAAGCTAATATAGTTATTGGCCTAGGAAAGCTTCTCAACAAGCCAAAACTTATTGAAACCTATACACAGGCTCTTAAAGTAATTAGCTCATCATAAATATCTATGCACAAACACATCACCCATATTGATCAGCACATACTTCGCATTCTCACCCTTTTATTCCTCGTGATCATTCCACTGTATCCCAAATTCCCTCTGATGAGCTTAAATAATACGCATATTTCTATCAGACTTGAAGATCTTTACGTAGGCTTTATGTCGCTCGTATTTGGCATACAGATCTTGCGCAGAAAAGTTGTGTTTGATCGATTCTTTCTCAAGTATATTTTGATCTTTTGGGCAGTGTGCATATGTTCTTTTCTACTCAACGCCTTTGTAACCAAAAAGATTACTTTTATGAATCAAGGGCTTTTGCACACGCTTCGCAGAGTTGAGTATATGATTCCGTTTTTTGTGGCCTATGCTGCCTTTGCTTCTGAGAAGATCATCGACGTAAAAAATACGGCTATCAAACATCTCGACCGATATTTGTATTTGGTTCTAACTGTAGTTCTTATTGTCTGTCTATACGCTCTCGGTCAGAAGTCATCTGAGCTGTTCCAGCCAGTAAGGAATATTTTTCAATCGGCTTACGAATCAAATACCGGATTTGTGTCAGGGATAGCATACTTTCTATTTAGATTCTTTGATTTCCCTGCTGTACAGACGATGAATGCAGAGTTTGCTAAAGGCGAGCTTCTCATCCTGACACCATTTGCTCGAGTTTCATCAACATTTGCTGGTCACTATGATCTTGCGGCATATTTGGTTTTCTTTATCCCTTTGCTTGCCGCTTATATCATACGAGGCACCCATCGTATCAGAAGTGTTGCGACATACTCATTGGCTATTCTTACGCTCATATTTACTGCTTCACGCATATCTTTTGGTGCATTTATTGCATCTATCGTGCTATTTGGCGTATATACTCGTAAGTGGAAGCTGCTCATTGGAACAATCTTGCTAACGAGTATCCTCATGTACACAAATAGCGACATGACTCAACGATTCAGAGACATGTTTCAGCAACGACAAGTCTTTGAAAATACTCGGACTGGTGAGGAGATAATTAATCAGGACGAAAGTAAACAGGCACTTCCTGCTGGCTCTCAGTTCATACGAAGTGGAAAAGGATCAAGTATAACTACCAACTCCAAAGCACTAAATGAATACAAGCAGGAACTTATACGCAAGGAAATTGACGAGGCACGAAAAGGTGGAAGAGTTATCACTCAACAGGAGGCTGCAGATATCGTTGCAAAAAAATATATTGATGATTTCAAGGATATTGTGGTGAAGAATGTGGTCGCCGGCGACACATCTCTTGCAACTCGTACACAGGTGGAGTGGCCACGGGCATGGAACGCTTTCTTTAGCAATCCCCTACTTGGAACAGGCCCAAGCTCTATCACCGAAAGTACCGATGGAGACTATTTCCGTTGGCTTGGTGAAACGGGACTTCTGGGAGCAGGATTATTCATGTTTATCATCGCTCACCTATTTATACGTGTATATAGGCACATTCTGAATACGCGATCGCACGATAAATATTTATTCATCGGTATATGTACTGGCATGATTGCCCTTCTCATCAACGCCACACTGATCGATGTGTTCGAGGCGTCAAAGGTAGCCTTTACGTTTTGGACTGTGATGGGTCTGGTGATCGCGACAATTAACAAGGAAACTCATCGGGCAAACACGCTCGTTTAACTGTGCTCAACTGAATGTCGTGTTTGATTGCCTCAAAATACACTATACTCACTTTATGATCACTTTCCTCCGCAAACATTGGATAGTCATCTTACTCATAGGTTTATGCGTGGTTGTGCGTTTGTACAAATTCAATACACCGCTGATTGAGTATCACAGCTGGCGACAGGCAGATACTGCAGCTGTGGCACGCAACTATGCACGTGATGGCATCAATCTGCTCGATCCACGCTATGATGATTTTTCTCCCTTACAGTCTGGAATAGCTAATCCTCAGGGCTATCGCATGGTTGAGTTTCCTATATATAATGCGCTGATTGCAATATCCTATCGGATATCACCAATGCTTTCGATAGTTGAGTGGGGTCGTGCCTGGAGCATCGTGTCAGCATGCATCATACTGTGGTGTTTGTATGGTCTGACAAAACGTGCAGCAAACACGTGGGCAGCTGTCATAGCATCTATCGTATTTTCTGTCTATCCTTTCTTCGTGTTCTACACACGGACAGTACTCCCAGAAACATTTGCGTTGGCGCTGATCATGCTGAGTATATATGTTCTCACTGTGCGTATAACGCTTACTCGACTTATCATCTCAACCATTTTATTCTCAGCGGCTCTTCTAGTTAAACCTACAACGATATTTTTCGGACTCGTTTACCTTGTGTTGATTTTGAGCAGCAATCAGCAAGCGCTTCTGCGAAAATTTGTCATAGCAGTTATATGCTTTGTTATGTCAGTCATTCCACTTCTACTCTGGCGACAGTACATTCAAGCATTTCCCGCAGGCATCCCTGCATCTGCATGGCTATTTACCTCCGTTAATACAGGTGGTTCAGCGGTCAATATATTTTTCCGTCCGGCCTTTTTCCGTTGGATGCTGTATGAGAGACTGAACCTGCTCATCCTAGGATCTTTTGCCTTGCCACTCGCTGTGGTAGGTGTCCTACGACGATCATCTACTCTAGTGCCTATTTCTATGCTTGTATCTTCAGTTGTGTACGTGTGCACTTTCCAAGGTGGCAATGTTCAACATGAGTATTACCAGATTTTGGTTCTTCCAACTATCGCAATGTTCACGGGTATGGGGGCGTCATTCATGTATGAGCATGCTCACGGTCTCATTGGAAAGATCACTGCAGTTCTGCTTATCGCTGGATTGCTCGTGGGTGGCTGGATATTCTCTTGGGAAAAGGTCCATCACTACTATTACTCTTTGAGTGATATTCCTCAATTTGCGACTATTGTACAAACCTTTGTAAAACCTGATGAGAAAATCGTCGTCGATACGGCAGGCGATACTACTGCTCTGTATGCTTTTGATCGGAAAGGTTCGCCAGGTCTATTTGCGGGCTCTATTGACCTTAAAGCCCAGGGTTACTCGTATATTTTCACGTACAACTTAGAGACCGCAAGAAACCTTCAGATTGGGACAACTGCACGAGTCATATCCGCAAGTGATCGATATGTCCTGCTCAAACTATGAGAATCTTGATGCTCACACCGTATCTCCCTTACCCTCCCGCATCGGGGGGACAGATACGTACGTACAACCTCCTCAAGCATCTGAGCAAGTCGCATGAGGTGCACCTGGTCTGCTTATATAAAAAACCTGAAGAGAAAGATCAAGCAAAGCATCTTGAGCAATATTGTAAAAAGATATATCTATGCAAGCGGCCTGAAAAACCATGGCAGATCAGCTCAGTACTCAAATCAGTCTTGGGCAGACTCCCATTTCTGATCGTCCGAAACTACTCTGAGGAAGCCGCCAAAACGGTACGTGAACTGATTAAGAAATACGAGTTTGATGTGATTCATGCAGAAACCTTTTATATCATGCCTCACATCCCAGACACAAAAATACCAATACTCTTGGTTGAGCAGACGATCGAATATCGAGTCTACAAGCACTTTATCCAATCAAAACCATGGTTTATCCATCATCCGCTCAGACTCGATACGTTTAAGCTGAGATATTGGGAGCGTCACTTTTGGCGCAAGGCAACACTGGTCGCAGCAGTATCCGAGGCAGATGCAAGCGCGATCAAGATGCTGGCACCTGATGTGAATCCGGTAGTCATCCCCAATGGTGCAGGAGATGAGATGTTTGAGCACCAGGCACTGTTTGCACGGTCAGATATGAATGACCGCCTCAAAATACTATTTTTGGGCAATTTCTCATGGTTACAAAACAAAGAAGCAGCAGATATCTTGATGAAAAAAATCTATCCTCAACTCGTTAAGCAGATTCCTCATCTGCAAATCGTGATTGCGGGTCAAAATATTCCGGATCACTATACATCACTCATCTCAGATCAGATATCTATCGTCGATTTGCAGCACGCTGATACGCAGACGGTCAAAGATCTCTATGCGGCATCACACATGTTTGTTGCACCTATATACGGTCCAGGAGGCACGAGGCTCAAGATACTTGCAGCGATGGCCACTCGTATCCCTATCATCACGACCGCAACAGGTGCTGAGGGACTGTCACTTGAGGATGAAGTATCCTATCTACAAGCACAATCGACTGACGACTTTGTCAAACAGATTGTGAGACTGTCACATGATTCAGAGCTTCAGAAACGCATCACTGAAACTGCCTATCAACTTGCTCGCGAAAAATATAGCTGGGAAGCTATCACTCGAGACCTGATCGCTGCATATCATCAGATTACCAAAAAATCTAGCGTCTAAGACTATTTCTATACACATATCCCATGAAGACAAATCAAAAACTACACATCGGAATGGACATTTCACAGATGATGTATGCAGGCACCGGCGTGTCTCGGTTTACCCGTGGTTTGCTGCAAGAGATACTAAAATCAAAGTCACCTCATCAGTACACGTTCTTTTTTTCTGGACTCAATCTCCGTCCTGAGCCATCGCTCATCGCTGACATACAGCGTGCAGGGCATGGGTATATCCGTTGGTATATCCCTCCTCGAGCGCTAGCATGGTTATGGAATACGAGACCATCAAAACTAGTTAAGTATCTGATACCGGGTCGATTTGATCTGTGGTTTAGCTCAGACTGGACTCAACCCCCTCCTGAAATCGCTCAACATCGTGTCACTATCGTTCATGACCTAGTGTTCAAATTATTTCCCAATACAGTTGATCCACTTATACTTGATACTCAAAGGCAAAGACTGCAGCGGGTTATGTCGGAATGCTCTCTTGTCATCACAGATAGCATCTCAACTGAAAAAGATGTTCATAATATTTATCAAGGCTTTGCTGTAAAAGTTCAAACAATTTACCCCGGCGTATCTCATGTCCCTGTATCCGATGAAGCTCTTCCGACACAGCTCAGAGCTGGTGAATATTTCTTGGCTGTTGGCAAACTTGAGCCACGAAAGAACTTAACTCGACTCATGGAAGCGTTTGATGAGTGGCAGAAGCAAGATATGTCAAGGCATGAACATAATTTGGTGATCGTCGGTCCACGTGGATGGGGCGATACTCCACATCACCCAAATGCACATATCATCATCCTTGATCAAGTCAGCGATGCACTGCTCGGTCAGCTCTATCGTCATGCACTGGCACTGGTGATGCCGTCGTTGTATGAAGGGTTTGGGTATCCGCTCATAGAGGCTATGAGCTGCGAGTGCCCAGTGATTGCAAGTAACACCTCGTCTTTAGCTGAGTTGATAGCTGATGGAGCTGGATTGGGAGTAGACCCAACCGAGACAAAATCGATCATAGACGCAATGAACAGAGTATACGGAGATGCTGCGCATCGAGCCACACTGATATCAAACGGTCTCAAGAAAGCAGAGCAGTTTTCATGGTCAGCATATCTGCGCCAATTGAATAGCGCAATAGACTCACTTTAAGCTTGCGCTCACGTATAGCAGCGGGTACTATAGATACTAAGTATGAAAGTCATCTGTATTGACGGAAATGAGGCAAATGTCAACCAACCAGTTGGCGTGTCAATCTACACGCTTAACCTACTTCACGAGTTCAAGCGGTATTCGAGCGACGAGGTGAGATTTTGTACCTACCTCAGACACCATCCACAACTGCATATGCCTCGTGAGAGTAAATATTTTCGATATCGAGTCGTGTGGGGTCCTATTGGATGGAATCGATTTTTTCTTCCACTTCAGCTGAGGATAGATTACTTGGTACAACGTATCAGGCATATATTTGATATGCGCACGATCTGGTTTCACTCATTTTTTGCCCCTGCTCACTACGCTCCACCTTGGCTCCCTCCCGGGTGCAAGCTCGTCGTCACTATTCACGACCTCGCCTTTCACTTCTTTCCTGATGAATTTCTCAAAAAGGACCTGTACAAACTGAAAAGATGGACAGCAGAGGCTGTACACAAGGCTCAACATATCATCGCCGTGTCACAGCACACAAAAAATGACATAGTCAAGCAATACCATATCCCTGAGGCCCGAATCCATATGATTCCTAATGGTTTCCGCTTTCAAAAACCAGTTCAAACACATGAAACATACACGCCAGGTAACTTTATCATCGGAAAAACGAGCTATCCACTCAAGAGTCGTGAATATGTGCTTTTTGTAAGTACACTCCAACCACGCAAAAATATCAAGACTCTCCTCTATGCGTTTGCGCTATTTCATAAAGAACAGCCAGACCAGCATCTCGTGATCGTGGGTAAAAAAGGCTGGATGTACGAAGAGATATTTCAAACAGTACACAAATTGCAGATAGACAACGTTGTCCACTTCACCGGGTATATAAGCGAGCTTGACAAGATGCGACTGTATTCTCATGCACTGTGCTACGTCCTCCCGTCACTCTATGAGGGATTTGGATTCCCACTCCTAGAGGCCTTTGCTGCGTCGTGTCCTGTACTGTGTAGTAACAACTCATCGCTTCCTGAGGTCGGTGGCGACGCACCACTCTATTTCAAACCAGATAGTGTCCAAGAGCTTCTCGATCGTCTCAGATTGGTTGAAAAAGACTTTAAGCTATCAAGCAATATGGTCGATCTTGGTCATGCACGCTTGCGTGAGTACTCATGGGAGAAGTGCGGACAGCAGACACTGGAGGTGTTACTCAAATGATCAAGATCATCACAAACAACGATATCGAGTGGAACAACTACGTTTCACATCCTATGCAATCATGGGAATGGGGCGAAGTGCGTAAAAGCGAAGGGAAACAAGTCGTGCGCTTTACAGAAAATGTCATTGCGACGAGCGATAGCTACGTAGCAATTTCGTCATCGCATGATATACCAGCTGTCTATCAAATGACTCTCCACCCTATCCCACATACTGGCTACTCAATAGGCTATATTCCCAAGTCCTCTTGGCCATCTGATGAGTTTCTCCAATACATCAAGAAATATGCCCAGTCCCACAAGATACTCTTTGTCAAATTCGAACCAGAAGGAATAGCTAAAGATAATTCTCATTTGATTAACTCACCACATCCATTATTTACTCCATGGACGCAGGTGGTAGACCTTGTTCCTTCAGAGGAAGAGTTGTTGAAACGCATGCATCCAAAAACGAGGTATAACGCCCGGCTTGCTGAGAAAAAAGGTGTCGTGGTCCAAGAAATGAGTGATGATGCTGGATACAAGATATTTGAAAAGCTGTATTTTGACACCTGCAGACGCCAAAAGTATCGTGGTCATACTCCTGCCTACCATCGGACTATTTGGGAACATCTGAATACAGACAAACCCCTTCACCCGCCTACAACGGCGGGAGCTTCCCCAAGGAAGCATTCCGTAGTGGGCGATTCTATACTTGATAACAATCCATCCCTTGGGAAGGTGGATCCGTCAACTGACGGAGACGGAAGGGGTTCACATCTCGCAGCTCGTATTCTGGTTGCTTTCTATCAAGATGAGCCTCTCGCAGCTTTTCAGGTCTGGCACTTCAAAGATACCATCTATTACACCTATGGTGGGTCGAGTGAGAGTCATCGTCCTCTCATGGCGGCCAATCTCCTCATGTGGGAGGTCATGCGCCTCGGCAAACGCCTCGGCGCCACCAAGCTCGATATGTGGGGCAGTCTCCCCCCAGATTTTGATGAGTCTGATCCGTGGGCTGGATTCACCCGATTTAAGCAAGGATATGGGACTCAGTTTGTACAGTCTCCAGGCTCATACGACCTCACGACCAATACACCTCTCTACCATGTGTATAACCTCGTCCAGTCAATCCGCACGAAACTCCTCTGAGTACCTATAGTCTTGACAAAGCTCTCTCGCTCTGAGAAAATGTTGCATGACATCACATCCTCATCGTGGTGAGTGTAGACAGACATTTCCCTTAGATGAAGGTATTCGTAGTTGCTATGGCTCAGTGGAGAATTTTGTAGCTCTTGCAGAAGCGGGCGAACAAAATCTTTTGGCTCCTGTTAGAGCAGCAGAAACTGTTAAGATGATGAGGGTTTGTGTTGGATGTGTTTATCTAAGACCTGAATTAGCACATGATGATCCTGATAAAGCTAAACCCAGCTATTCACCAACGCAAGTGGATATCGCCTCGAATGTCCTATCAACACATATGCGCTGTACACACATGATGTCACCTGACTGTTTACAAGAGGGAAAAAAGAATGCAGATCTTCCATTGACAGAGTAGTAACTACGTAATTTTGGTTGTATCTTTACGGTACTAGCTACTCTTCTTCTCCCCAACTTTCTTCACTGGCATGAGGGCTTTCTCGAGCACATCCTCGATGCGATCGACAAAGGTGAACTGGATCTCCTGCTTGACCTTTTCTGGCACATCCTCATCATAATCCTTCTTATTCTCCTTGGGTAGCAAGATGCGCTTGATGCCAGAGCGGTGTGCGGCAAGGACTTTTTCCTTGACTCCGCCGATTTCGGTGATCCGTCCACGGAGCGTCATCTCGCCAGTCATCGCGAGATATTTATCTACGGGACGCTTGGTGAGTGCTGACACGAGTGCTGTGGTGATTGCTCCACCTGCGGATGGACCATCCTTGGGGGTTGCACCCTCAGGGACGTGCACATGAATATCGATTTTACTAAATAAGTCTTTGGCAAGGCCAAACTGTTCATAGTGTGAGCGGATATATGAGAGAGCTGCTTGGCAGGACTCCTTCATGACATCACCCAGGTTACCGGTGAGTGTCAAAGTGCCCTTGCCCGGCATAGTTGTCACCTCGATAAATAGGATATCTCCACCAGCTTGTGTCCAGGCCAGACCAGTTGAAATACCGATATAGTCGACATCCTCTATCATCTGGGCAGAGTAGCGAGGTACGCCAAGATACTTTTGTAAATCTGTTGACTTCACATCAACTGGGAACTTGAGCGAAGTATCCTCGACGATCTTACGAGCGATCTTACGCATCACATGAGCTATCTCACGTTCGAGATTGCGGACTCCAGCCTCACGCGTATAGGTCCTGATGATTTGACGCACAGACTCCTCCTCCATGACTACTTGATCAGATTTGACTGCATGGGCTTCTTCTTGCTTTGCGATGATATAGTTTTTGGCTATATTGTATTTCTCATCCTCGGTATATCCGGCAAAGTGGATGATCTCTAGACGATCCAAGAGCGCTGCAGGGATCGTATCAAGCTGATTGGCTGTGGTGATGAAAAATACTTCTGACATGTCAAACGGCAGCTCAAGATAATGATCCTCAAATGAGTAGTTCTGTTCAGGATCAAGGAGCTCAAGCAATGCTGAGGCAGGATCACCTCGATAGTCATTACCGATCTTATCTACCTCGTCAAGCATAAATACAGGATTTTTGACTCCAGCTTGCTTGATCGCTTTGATAAATCGACCAGGCATCGATCCGACATAGGTGCGGCGATGACCTCTGATTTCAGCCTCATCTCGAACCCCACCAAGTGAAACTTTTACAAACTTGGTATTGAGCGCTTTCGCGATCGACTTTCCGAGTGATGTTTTACCAACACCTGGAGGTCCGACAAAACACAGAATATTTGGCTGTCTTTCCTTGGGTATGATCGAGTCTTGTTTGATTGGGGTAGCTTTCTTTTTCTTCACCTTTTGTTCTTCCTCGGTAGGGAGTGGTGTTGAAGACTCATTTGCTGCCTGAGCCTGTAACTTCAGTACTGCAAGATATTCGATGATGCGTTCTTTCACTTTTTTGAGACCATAGTGATCCTCATCGAGTATCTTTTGAGCATATCCAATATCAATATTTTGTGGCGCTCGGGTACTCCAAGGCAGTTCTACAACTGTTTCGATATAGCTACGGAGTGATGAGGCCTCAGGGTTGAACTGAGACATACTCTCGAGTCGTTTCAGTTCTTTTTCTACTTTTTCTTGTATTTCTCGAGGCATTTTGGCATCTCTGATCTTTTCTTTGAGATCGCGCGTGTCCTTTTCTCCACCTTTTCCACCAAGCTCTTCCTCGATCGTCTTCATCTTCTCTCGTAGGATATTTTCACGCATCGTATCATCGATCTTTTCGTTCGTCTTTTTTGAAATATTGTGCTCTATTTCAAGTATTTTGATCTCCTCAGCAAGCTTGTTTGAGAGCAGGGTAAGTCGAGCCTTGAGATCGTTTTCTTGGAAAATCCGCTGTCTCTCGGATAGCTTCATATCGAGAACTGACAAAACCTGATATGAGAAAGTAAAGGCATTGTTGATGTACAGGACGTTGATTAGAAAGTTCAAATCAAGCGTTTTGCCCATATTGATGGCCTTTTTGAGATCAGAAGCTATGTGATGCACAAGAGCCTGGGTCTCTGGGTCGTCATACAGAACTTCGTTGACTTTCTGTACCTGGGCAGTCAGATACGGATCCGACTGGACTATAGAGACCAAATCAACCTTTTCTATACCTTTTACTAATATCTGGGTTTCCCCCTTTTCGCCTGGATTCACACGCTCGATCGAGGCTATAACTCCTACTGGATAGAGATCTCCCAGTTCAGGCTGGTCCTTTGACGTTTTCTGGGTCACGACTAGTATACGATTGTCAGTTTGTATCGCCTGTTGGAGTGCACCAAGGCTCTTTGGCCTACCCACGATCAACACAGACTCACAGGATGGCATGACTAACGTATCCAGAACAGGCAGCACAGGATAGACTGTTTGTTGAGAGATGATTTGAGTATCTGACATAAATGTTAGCAGTGTACAAACAAGTTTGCTAAATGTCAATGCAAAAGAGGAAATCTAGGCTAAGTCAGAGCAATCACTATATATCCAAATAAGGTAAATATAAGCTTTTACTCGTTTTAAAAGTGTCAAAATAAGGTGCAATATTGTATATATAGATTGTTATAACAACCCAATCATGATTATAAAATATTTTAGCACTCATGTCGCTTGTCTGCTAATTTCAACACGTATTTTCAGCGAAAACTGTGCTCGAGGTTGACCATATCTCTCTGCATTGAGCTCAAAACGAGTGGTGTTTTAGCCTCAAGTTGAGGGAGAGCCTCATGATACGGTATAGAATCAGCTTTTTGATACAAAATACCTAGGGGAAAGCGTTCTAAGCTAGGCTCAACAGACTTAAGCAAGGCAAGAGGTAAGTTTGATTTGTCATATGCATCACCTAGGTAGTAGGTACG
>CAZIUF010000017.1:0-20776 GCA_964542665.1 uncultured Gammaproteobacteria bacterium
TGCTGCATATGTCCGACACTGCTCTTGTTTTTGATGAGTGGCATGAGGTCCAAATATTTTACTACATCATATTTCATAAACACTGACGGGCTTGCAGTATTTGCAAGTCTGCGACCGTTTGTGAAGCCCTGACGGGCTACCATATTACCCACTATCTTCAGTCCCGAGGCGTCACTGACTGGGGTAGTTTCAAAAGTGATCTGATTGGCGATGAGGATGGCGTTCACTTCGGTGACATTTGCCGCAACAGTGATCTGATTGCCGGCGATCATCAGTGAGGGTGTGTTTGAGGGGATGTTGGCAGTTATTTTCACATTACCCAACGCACGGGATACCGGGTCACGCACGACGATAACCACGCCCTTTTTGCGTCCAGCGGGGACGCTGGGGATGTTGAGGGCGCCGATACTCGACTCGGTGCTTGCCGGTGTTGATAGCTCATATATTTCTCCCTGCTGGAGCGTTGGCGGACTACCCGTCACTTTCAATACTGCCCTACTTGCAATGCCCGTCTGACCGAGGATATCCTCGATGGTCCAGGTTGCCCTGGCGATATATGCCTCGTTGTGGATATTGCCCACTGTTGAGTTGGTATGGCGGAGTATCACGTCACCGATATTCGCATTGGTGATCGCTCCTGCTGCATTTGCAGATGAAAACGCGTAGTTGAGTGGGGTCAGCGGGTTGGGTTCACTGGGATCGTTGAACGGAAGTGGTGCGTGAGGTATCACGTTGGTGAGCGTGGTGCCTGGGCGAGATATAAACGATGCCCCGGAGAGTTTGACATAGTTGCCTGGTGAGCTATTGGCTACTGCGGTATAGGGGACGATTTGTTGATAGCGATATGTTGTGCGATCTAGATAGTTAAACTGCCGATCCACGGGGGTGTGTCCATCGACATTGAACTGTAATCGGACGCTTCCGGCGATGGGACAGAGGTTTGGGAGGGTGACAGAGCATCTGATCGTCTGTTGGACGCCTGAGACAAATATTTGGTTGCTACAGTCTATGGATGGTCTATTTATGGTGCCTCCGGCACTTTGTTGTGGGCAAGGATTGTTGCCAAAACTTCCCTGGATGTCGTCCACCACAAAAGGCACAATCGGATCACGTATTGCAGTACCTGTCTGCTCCTGCAGATCGACCTCGATGATTGTCGATGGTGCGTCACAGGGCCCTGGAGGTATCACTCCACCACAACAACCAGTTTGGTTACAGAGGGTACGGGTGGTATTCTCTGAGCATGAGCTGGTCCGAGAGTAGACACAATCGAGGGTCGCGCATGGGTCACGCCGATCTACATGAGTCCAGCAGCCACTCACTGTGGTGATGATATCTACCACAGGTATAGAGCAAAGCTGAGGGACACAGCTGTTGCCGTTGATAACTACATCGTGGGATTGCTGAGGAGGGGTACAGGAAGCTATGCCTCCGGGACAGGCTGCCGAGGCACACGTTAGCTCAGCACAGCCACAGCCAGCATCGCAGTTATTCGCCCATCCAAAGTTACCACCTGCTGCTTGGCACGCCGCCAGATCACGACTATCATTGCATTCTGCGTTGCAGCGCCACCTCGACTCAGTTATCCGCCCACACCATGACGGACAGTATGTTGGACTTGATGCTGCTGAGCCTGCGGGGAAACAAGTCCCGGGTATGGGGGTCGGCGCAGCTAGCGGCGTCGGTGTCGCTGTCGCGTTTGGGCGAGGAGTGATCGTTGGGCCTGCGGTGGGATTTAGGTAAGGCGAGACACGAGGTGTTGAAGTGGGAAATGCTCCCGGAATCCATGAGCAACTTACGTCGTTCTTGCACGTCCACCCTCCGCCAACACTAGTGCATGACGCTTCACTTGTATTGTTATAGTCAGAGCAAAACTCACTAGCTAACGTATTTAATGGATTACATCGCACAATTGAGCCTTCGCATGGCACTACTTGTCCAAATGGATCAGGCACGCCACAGCCATCGGGTTGACCCACTGTGTCTTGAGCATATCCCTGCCAATTGCCCCCAGTACAAATTCCCGGGGCTGCATACGATGGAGAGCTTTCAATCAGCAAAATAGTCAGCAGAGCCACAATGGTGAAGAGCCGCTTCATAGACTTAATGATAGCACAGGTCAATGCATCTACTTATCTTATGTTGAATTTTGCATTTATGTCCTGTTTACCATCTACTATGTTTGCAAAAGTTTGGAAATTTGGCATCAGTCGGGAGATTGGCTCTGTTGGAGTTGTCCCCCGTAAAAACGCTGCCCAGTCCGAACCTGCATCTACCGGGTTTGCTCCTCCGGTGCCGTACAGGCTACCCCCATCAGACCGACCTTTCCCCAATCTCTTTTCTGTTACACGACCAATCATGGCTAAACCCATCTGTGCTTGCCCCAAGCCACGAGTCCATGGTGTTGTTACTGAGGTTGGGCTTCCGGCGTTAGCGTTATAACTCGGGCGTACGTTGCTTGAGTCAATACCTAGATAAACTGTGTTGCCGATTGCACATACTACGGTATGCATGGCTGTCCCATCAGTATTTGTTCCCAAGGTAATTCTGTCACAATCTTGTGGTAGCTTGGCTCCATCAGCATCGACTATTTCAATGTTTATCCCGCCATCTTTTGGTTGAAGTTTGGTTGGGTATGGTTTCAACACAAAGGTTCCGGGTTCTACTCTAACCATATTTAGGTCAACCGCTTTTCCTGCAGCAATGTCTTTTTTTAATTCTTCAAGGAGCCTAGGCATATCCTCAGAGTCCGGTAAATTACCTGTTGTTGAAAGCGATTGATTAATAACTAGTGCTGACAATGTCATGTCACTAAGCCCCTTAAGTGCTTTTGGGGTAAAATCAGGACGGGCAGTCTTGCCGTCTGCAAAAGTAATATTTGCAATGCTAATCTGTCTCACTCCACCTGATTCTTTGGTGTTTAGCCTGTAGGTAGTATCACTAACACCCTCACTGCGTTGTATCTCTGTGAGGATGGTGGGTGCGAGTTCTGTGCGAGTAAGGGTCTCGCTGCCTGTGATAGGTGCTGTGCCAGTCACATCAACGGTTGGGGTGATGCCTGTTGATGGCTTGATTGGCGGAGCTTCGTTATTGGGCCTGACCCATACCATCTGGTCAGGAGTAAGGTGATCGAAGTTAAGGAGTGAGGTCCATGCGACGACATCGGCTGGGTTACCATCTGCTGAAAGTCGGACTACACTGAAGCGTCCATTTCTCAAATCAGGCACGACCCGTATTGCGTCACTCACTCCCAATAGTTTTTGGAGAGTCGTTGGCAACAATACGACGGGGTCTTCTTTTTCATAAAATTTGAATGCAAACGATCCGTCAGGATTTTGCTCGGCATCAAAGGCAGGTGCGTAGAATGTGCCTCTTTGAACAACTCCTGAGTCTGGGCCATTTTTGACGGTGAAATATGGGAATGAACCTTCAGGTTTGACTTTGCCTTGAGCATCGACCTGGCTCGCTATGGAGAGATCGACTCCGTCGAAGGTAGGCTTACCTGCGGCGTCGAAGTTGGCACCGATCCGACGCGTATCACTAAAAGCTCGCAGTGCTCCGACAAGCGGGGCTGCGCCTTGCATCTTCTCAAATTGTGCAAAGGTGATCTTGCTCAAAGTGTTGGGGTCTGGGGTCACTGATGGTCGTATTTCGGGCGGTCTCAACGTGGCTGGTGGAGTCGGCGATGCGAAAATGGTGGCTGTGGGCTCGATGCGTGTTGCTGTAGGAGCTGCAGTCGATGTCGGAGCGTATTCAACCTTAGGTGTCAATCCAGGTTGCGCTGCTCCTCCACATGCTGATAAAAATGAAGCTGCTGCAAGTGCTGCCGCGCCAGTCGCTAGGGTTCTATTTCGTCTTGATCTTGTTAGTTCCGAACCACTTTGGGCAACTGCATTAAGCGTTGAAATAGTTGCAATAAGTCCGGTAGCTTCTAAGGGTGCTGTTTCTGTTTGATCAGGCTCGGGTGGGTTGTTGCCAGAAGAATCAAAGTGTGCTCTGACTCCTTGTGCAACTAAACTCTGTCTTTGCTGCTCAAGCATCGCAGCGAGCTTCTCTCTGGGTATATCTCGTCTACCGGTATGTGCTCCTCTTTCTACTGCCATTTTTTTAGTTGCTTCGATTTGTGCTGTTAGTTTGTTGAACTGTGCTGCGGCATCAGCAGGTAAAAATGCAGGAGAAAATGTGTACTCAGCAATTTGCTCTTTCGTTGTATGTTCGTTGGGCGCCTTAATCACAGTACCACGAATAACTTTTTCTGGGTCGAGCAGTGCATGCGTGCTCGTCCATTTGGTACCATCAGGGTCTACGCGTCCAGCTCGTGCTATGAGCATATCTGCAACCTGTAATCCAAGCGCAGACTCGGCTCGTTGAATCAAATCAACTTGGGTTAGTTCCGGCGACAAGGTTGCATGAAGTGCATTGCGTAAACCAGTTACGGGCAATCCAGAAGTATCGGGCAGTGCTCCCTGTTGTGTATCGGGATTTTGAAGATGTTGTGGAGCTCGAGCTTCGATCATAACTTATAGTATTGTATACTAAATAAATTGATGTGTCAAGCTAAAAAATAAGCTTATTTGGGTGTTGTTTTGGCACCAAAAAAATATGTGTTATCTTATAACACGATCAGCTTACTCTTCCTATCCTACCCTGTCAAGCTCTATCTATGGGGTGTAGGAATAATATCGAATACTATAGAGTAGTTATGAACAGAAAACTCAGCCCGATTCTCCCTCAAAAGGGCGATTAGGGTCATTTCTTCATCTTTTCGCGGACCTCTTTGACGAGGGTTTGGCGAAGCTTGTCATCCGTCATGAGTATCTCTTTGAGCGTATCTTTGCCTTGGGCGAGGGTTTTGTCAGCGTGCTTGAGAAATGCGCCTGCTTTGACGATGATCCCCTCAGCGATCGCCGTATCGATGAGCGCTTCGAGGCGATCGATGCCGGTGGCGTTGATGGTGAACTCAGCCTCACGGAAAGGTGGCGAGACTTTGTTTTTCACGACTTTGACCCGGACACGTGAGCCGACGACGACGCTGTCTTTTTTCAATGTTTCAATCTTGCGCACATCCATGCGGATCGAGGCGTAAAACTTCATGGCGAGTCCGCCGGGGGTCGTCTCTGGGTTGCCGAACATGATGCCGATCTTGAGTCGGAGTTGGTTGGTGAACATGATCGTGCACTTGGACTTGCTGACAACTGCGGTGAGTTTGCGCAGTGCCTGCGACATGAGACGGGCTTGCATGCCCATGACTGAGTCCCCCATCTCTCCCTCGATTTCGGCTTTCGGCGTGAGAGCAGCGACAGAGTCTACGACGATGAGGTCAACACCGCTTGAGCGGACCAGTGTCTCGACGATCTCGAGTGCTTGTTCACCGGTGTCTGGCTGGGAGACGAGCAGGTCCTCGAGCTTCACTCCGAGCACTTGGGCCCAGCGTGGATCGAGTGCGTGCTCAGCATCGATAAAGGCGGCAACACCGCCGGCTTTTTGCAACTCGGAGATGATGGAGAGACAGACGGTGGTTTTACCTGAGGCCTCAGGCCCGTATATTTCGATGATACGACCTTTGGGAATACCGCCGACGCCAAGCGCACTATCGAGTGGCATGATGCCCGTCGGGATGACTTCGATCGCCTCAACAGGCGCGTCACCGAGACGCATGATCGAGCCTTTACCAAACTGTTTTTGAATAGCTTCAAGTGCTGAGGTGACGGCCATCTGTCGTGGGTCTTTTGGGTCTTTGATAGTAGTCATATATATGAGAGAGAATAATTGACGAATGAAATACGAACGAGCACAGTATGAAAAAATCTAGCTGAGATATCAAGAGGTCAAAGTGGGTCATCCCACTTCGTCGCGCTAAACGCGACTACGCGGGACAAGTAAAGTCAAGAGTCGTCAAGTCTTCACGTCGAAGGTCATCAGGTACAAAGTCTCCAAGTTCAGGGCTATTAGGGTGTAAGGCAACGAACTACAGCATGTATATAAGTCCTATGACCATGGCTCCCCAGATCGCCATAGCGCCAAGGAGTGGTACATCGGAGATGATGATCTTCTCAGGTCGCTCCCCCTCAATACGTGTGTAAAAAAGCTGTCCGTAGCGGGCGATAGCATAGACGACGATCGGAATGGTAGCAGTCATCAGCTTACGATTTTCAGTCCCTGGATTGAAATCGCTGATGATTTGCTTGAGAAAGCTATACCCGTGTGGGGCTGGCTCGATATTGTCATATATATTGTATGCATAGAGACTGTAGGCGATGATGGTCGCGGTCGCAAAGGTATAGGTGAGAAAGTCGAGAAAGTGTTTGTTGTACTTGGCCAGTGTTTGACGCGATTCTGACCCTGAAATGGAAAGTTCGGCGTTGCGTTTGATTGCCGCGATGAAAAGTGACATAAAAAATAGCGTGAGGCGCAACCACACGGGGATGTGAAAGCCAGAGACCACCTCACCCGCAAACGCACGGATCATGAATGAAAATGAGATCGCAAAAATATCTATGACGGCATATGACTTGAGTATCGTTGAGTAGGCTATGTGAAGCCCCACAAAGAGCAAACACAAAAGGAAAAGTGATGGAGAAAAATACAGTGCTAAACAGAGAGAGATAAAGATAAGTGCAAGAGAAATGCTGAGAGCGAGTTGGGTGGTCACCTCACCGGCTGCGATTGGGCGCTGTTTTTTTACTGGATGCCTTCTATCTGCCGGCGCATCAAGAATATCGTTGATAATATACAGCCCAGAGGATAGGAGACAAAAGGTGAGACAGGCGAGGATGGTGGTCAAGAATGTGGCTGGCTCAAAAAGTTTTCCCGAGAAAATAATAGCCACAAACACCACACTGTTTTTGACCCACTGGTTCGTGCGTAAGAGTCGTGCCGCTAGGTTGAGTTGTTTCATGGGGAAATTCCTTCCTGCGTTGCATTATACAGTCACTTTCGCTACGATGGAATAGTGACCACACAAACTTTTCCTCTGTCCTTCACACCCGGGGCCAATCCTGCTCAGTTGAGTGGTGCGGACATCGCATATGTCCAGAAACTCACAGCTATTGCTCGAGATACCCCCTATACGTCGCTAGAGTGCTCCGTATCGCTCTCTTTCGACAAGGGTATCATAGATCAAACGCAGGCACTTTATCAAAAAATATCGTCCGCGCACCCCCTCAAATACGTGGTAGTCATCGGGATTGGCGGGTCAAACCTAGGCACACTCGCTGTGTACGATGCCTTGTGCGGGCTGGACGATAGGTATGGGTCGCAGACATCACGCCCACGTCTGTTTGCGCTCGACACCGTTCATGATGCGACTGTCGACCATCTGTGTAAACACCTTGTGGGAAGTATGACTCACAAGGATGACGTGATCATCTGTGTCGTCAGCAAATCAGGAAATACCACTGAGACGATGGCAAATGCAAATATTTTGATACAGGAGCTTGAGTCCCGATTTGGACCCGTCAGCGATCGAGTAGTGGCTATCACTGATCCTGGCAGTGCATTTCATGCCCACGCAATGAGTCATCAATATCATGTCCTGACGCTCCCCAAAAATGTCGGGGGGAGGTATAGTGTGTTTTCTGCAGTTGGCGTGTTTCCACTCCTCTGCCTTGGATTGGATGCCGAGGGGTTGCTCCGCGGAGCACAGAGCGCGATGAATGATCTCACCTCTCCTGCACCTATTGCAGTCAGCGCATACCAAGATATCAAGGCTGCGTACGATGCGCATCTAGCGATCCATGATCTGTTTTTGTTTGATCCTCGACTCGAGACCATGGGTAAGTGGTATCGACAACTCCTGGCCGAAAGTCTAGGTAAAGAAGGTAAGGGGCTCCTTCCCACCGTCTCCATCGGCTCGACCGATCTCCACTCTGTCGCACAGCTCTATCTTGGTGGGCCCAACAATCGATTTACGTCGTTTGTCTGGGTTGAGCAAGAAACCGGATGTGTGATCGATTCAAATCCTTCACTCGCTCTGGTTGAGAACTTGGGTGGGAAAAGCCTCAGCACTATATATCACGCTATATATGAGGGAACGCGGGCAGCATATACAAAAACAGGGCGGATGCACGATGCATTTCACTTCTCTACTTTGAATGCTGAAAGCGTTGGTTACTGGATGCAGTCGGCGATGGTGTGGACCATGATGCTGGGAAACCATATGGGCGTCAATGCGTTTGACCAACCACAGGTAGAGGTATATAAAAGCGTCACCCGATCAATACTCAGTCAACCATGAATACCCCCCTCAGACAAGCCAGCGGCTCGCTCTCACTCGTTACATACAACGTGCAGTTTAATAGAGCTCTACCAGAGGTCGAAAGGATCGTTAAAAAATATGCTCCAGATGTGATCTGTCTGCAAGAGGTTAATCTAGGGAAGCGTCATCTGTATGAGCCACTCTTTCCAGGCTACATACTTGCCGCTACTTCAAATTCCTTCTATCGGCTGGGGAAAACATTTGGGCTTGCAACTTTTTACCGTCTTGATCGATTTTATCAGATGGGGTCAAAGAGTATTTTTTTGCCCCGGACATACTATGAACTGCTTGTTTCTCTGCTCACCTGGCGGGGACCTCGCACGGCCCTCAGAACTGATTTGGTGACGCGTGACACCATGCATAAGATCTCCATCTACAATCTCCATCTCACCGCGCTCGTTGCGACTAACAAAGCGCGGAACAAACAACTCCGGGAAACGTTTGAGGATCTTGAACTACATACAACCGATGCAGCCATCGTTCTCGGTGATTTTAATTATCCATTTCGAAAACGCGGACTCGAAAGGATTTCACGAGCGCATGGGCTCTCAGAAGCAACTGAAGGGGTTCTTTTTACCTGGAAGATGAATTTCCTTCTCTGGAAATTGCGCTGGAAGTTCGACTTTGTGTTGTATAAAAACATCGTTGCTGAAAGGTCACAACGTTTGGATGAGTATCGTGCCTCAGATCATTTTCCGGTGCTTACCCGATTTCAGCTGTAGTGCTTCCGTTCAGTTGTTCCTGATTACGCCTGTTAAGATCATTCGTGCTGCTTTGTTACCGAGTTGTACCGCGTAATTGGTGCCACGATCATAAGGATACGTCATGTCGAGGTTCGCGATGATGAATCCTGGGGTACTGGTCACAAAGTCTGGTCTGTTTTGGATAAATGTCGCGTCAAAGATCGGTTGGGCATAGGGTGCCTTGAAGTGATAGATCTTGTGGATTTGAAAAGGCGATGGGTGCAGTTTTTGTAGATGTGGCATATAGAGCGCAAGCGTCTCTTCTGCGGACATGCTTAAAAGGCGATCGCCGTCATCGATATAGTTACCTATATAGAGTAAGTGGTGACCGTTGTACTTTTCTTTGTCCATATAGTTCGTGTGCTGCACCAAGACTAGGCCCGGGATAGTTTCGGTACAAAGCGATAGCCAGTAGGTATCCTTCAGGATGGGCACGTCTGTTTCGACAACGAGAGTGGTTGCCCATAGATATTGCAACCTTTTGAATCGTTCGATTTCTGTCGTGGCCAGAACCGAACTACACGCCTTGTTCAACACCGGAGTGGGAAGCGTTGAGATGACCTGATTACTGGTGAGGGGGCCGTCTATACCCGATACCGTAACGCTAAACCCATCTGGGGTTTTCACTAATGAATCAATGTTGGCGCCTGCGTGGAGCACCACTCCCCCGTCCTGGAGTTTGCCAACAAGTATGTCAACGAGATGTTGAAAGCCTCCGCTCGGATACCCGAGCGATGGACTGCGCTTTTTGATTCTGGTCCAGATAAATGAGGCAAGTATTTTTTCCGCATATTTACCGTATTTTTTCTTCATGATGCTGCCGAACATCGTCTGGTAGGCCCGATCCCCCGCTGTCTTGTGCATAAACTCGATCAGGGTTTGTGACTCGTAAATACGGGAAATAAAGGGAGATAGTTTGAGGAAAAAAAGCGTTGCACCAAACCTAAGCCTATCAAAAAGCGAGAGAAGAGGAAACCTGAGTAGGTCAATTGGGGTGTCTACTCGAAATGTCTTGAGCGCGCCATCGACTTCGTATAGACTCGACGTTGAGGGCGAGCGAAACAGCATCTCTACCCCAAGCTCCCGAGCAAGGTCTAAAAAGTCTGTGTCGCTCGCAAACAGGTGATGGTATGCGTACTCGAGTGGCCACTCCCATCTATCACCATAAAATCCTTGGGCTAGACCCCCAAAAAATAGGCTTTTTTCGATGAGCACAACCCGTTTTTTTGCTTGAGTGAGACGATACGCAGCAACGAGGCCGGTGATCCCTCCACCGAGAATGGCCACATCGAAGTCAGGATTTGAGGCCGTCTTTTTTTCTTGCATATTTACCGTATTATTTCCTTATTTCTTTTTTTGGGCGAGCGGATCCAAAACAAGTGTTTGGACACAGAGGTAGGTGGGAACGGCCAAAAGTACCCCAAGTGGCCCGGCGAGCCGTAGTCCAAAGAATATGCAAAGCATGGTGACTATTGGTTTGATGCCTACTGCTTTTTTCATGACATACGGGACGAGAAAGTTGCCCTCAAGCTGTTGAACGATGATGCTCCAGATGAGCGCAGCAAACCCAAAGAAGGGGGAGACCGAAAAACCAATGAGTGTAGCGGGTATCGCGGCAATGGTGGGTCCGATATTTGGCACCGCTTCGAGAAGGCCGGCAAGTACGGCAAGAGGGAGTGCGTATTTAAGACCAATGATGGAAAAACCAATATATGACGCCATACCAACCACCAACATCAACGTTAGTTCACCCCAAAACCACGAGGCGAGGCGACTCTCTGTTCGCAAGAGCGCACTTTCTATTTTTTCAAGTGTTTCTGGTTTCACATAGTTCTCAATCAAGTTACGAATCAAAAACTCATCTGAAAGGAAGTAAAATCCAAACACGCTCGTGGTGACCACAAAAATAGTGTTGCTAAAGATGTTGCTGATGATGCCAAATAGTTGTCTTGGAATATCGGGTAGATACTGCGACATCTCCTGAAGACGGATCGTGCGGAGAATGTCTGGGTTCATGTGAGCGAGAGTGGTGGGGAGGTTCTCGATAAACAGCGTGGTTTCTTTGATGATTGGCGGGATAATTGTGCCCATAATGACACTCAGGGCAAAGACAAACACAAGATACACGATGGCCGTTGCAAGAGGCCGCTTGACTCTTTTTTGGTGATGCAAGTAGTTTACCGCGGGGCGCAACGCACTCATAATAATAAATGCAATGAAGATGGAAAAAAGAACGTCGACGTTGGTCCAGAGCAAGTAGGCGGAAAGGGGAATCAAGAAGACCTTAAGGATTGTTTTTGTAGATATATTTATAGTGCGCATATTGGGTGTGTAATAGTATACCACCAAAGGACGCGTCTGCCTATTTTGAGTTGACAGCCTTTTCTAAAGCGACTAGGATGTATAGATAGAATCTTATGGATGAATCCTCCGATCAGGTGTTGTTTTCGTGGACCGCCCCTTTGCGCCCATTTAAAAAGCGCTCAGGTGGTTTATTGCGTTTTTTTCTCGCGCTTGCCCTACTGGTTTCGGCCATGGTCTTTTTCTTTGGTGATATGGTCACGCTGCTTCCAATTTGGGCGCTCTTGTTCCTATTTTACGTATTTGCAATCACCCCCCCTCCACAGGTTGAGTCACGTCTCACCCGTTTTGGAGTAGAAAGCGCGGGGATACTGATCCGTTGGGACATACTTTCGCATTACTACTTTATCAATCGATTGGGCTACGATATATTGGTGCTAGTGACGCAGGGTCCGTACTTTGGCCATCGGTACCTCGTGGTTCCCTCAAACGAGGTAAAACAAAGCATCATCGACGTTGTTGGAAAGCGCTTAATGTTTTTGAGTAAGCCACCACGGACGCTTACTGACAGGTTGATTGAGGTGTTTTCGCGACTTGTCCCCGAGGATGTTCCCGTCACAACCCAGCAGCCTGTCTGATTGCATGACCAAATACTGCGCCTGACATTTCTACTACGCCAAGTTTTTGTCCCCACAAGGCAACGCCTTCATCTGCAGTGATCAGTGCTGCTTTCTCGTGGAGAGCCAACATGATGAGCCCAAAGTCGGCTGAGCTGTCAAGATAACCGGTACGCGTGGCGTTGCGGTATCTCGATCGCAAGGATTCCTTGGGTTGTTGCAGGGATTTTTGAATATCTATCCGTGAGGCGAGAGGTTTGTTGTGAGCTGATTCCACGGCCCTAATAAGTGTTTCGTCTGCGATATGTAGTCCATCTCCCGATCGCTTTCTGCCCTCGCTAATGAATTGGTCAAAAACCATAGCGGGAATGGTCATTTCTCCAAGTGGGGGAGTTTTGATGGAAACTTTTGGGAGGAAAGAGTGTAGCACGGCCTTGTCTTTTACCTCAAACATGCTCTCCATCTCAGCCACTATGGCTGGTGTCATCAAATATACAATTGAGGGCGTGTTTGTTTGTGCTTTTGACAGGAGATCCATGACTTCGAGAGGGTTTTTACCCAAATCAACCCCTATTTCAAAAGAGAAAAAGATATTGGTATCGAGACAAAATTTCATAGTGATAGTATAACGCGAAAGTGATTAGAGTGGAGGGGTCGGGAATACTGCGGTATATCCGCGGGAATTGTCCGCTTCTGGTTTGTACTTGAATTTATCGTCTTTATACGGTAACATAGGGCCAAATATGTATGGTATATCCATACTAAGGAGATTTCTCTATGGCAAAAAAAACCCAAACCCCCTCTAACTCGATCATGTCTCAGCTTCTCGGAGGACAAGCGAAAAAGTCACCTACACTCCAAAAAAATACTGAAATCGACGCCAAGATTGTAAGTCTTGCAAAAAACAACATTTTGTTTGACCTCGGTGGCAAGGCACTTGCCGTACTCGGTGACCGTGAAACCAGAGAGATTGGCACCTACTTGCCCTACTTGCAGGTTGGCGAATCCATACTCGTTCGGGTGATTTCACCTGAGAGCAAGGATGGCTATCCTGTTGTTTCGCTTTCTAAGTTCTTCGATACCGGGAAGTGGAAGATTTTGATTGATAAAAAAGCCGCAGAAGAAACAATCGACGTGATCTGTGGTGATTATGGAAAAGGCGGATTGTTTGTGGACTTCATGGGCGTGCGAGGCGTGATTCCAAAGATACAGCTTGTCGCAGAGCATATGGCAAGCCCAGAGAAATTGACTGGTCAACGAATCAAAGTAAAGGTGCTTGAAGTCGACGAGGTAAAAAACAGACTTGTTGTCTCAGAAAAAGCCGTGCACAGCAGCATGAGCAACAAAGAGCTTGAAAAACAATTTGCTGAGATAGAAGTGGGCAAATCATATGACGCTCTCGTCTTGGGCACGTCTGAGTTTGGAATATTCTGTGAGGTCCATGGAATAGAGGGACTCATCCACATCTCCGAGATCTCATGGGAAAAGGTGCATGATGCGAGTTTGTTCGTCCAAAATGGCGAAACGGTTCCAGTCTTCGTAGTTGAAAAAAACCAAACCGACATGAAGCTCAATCTTTCGCTCAAGAGGCTTACGCTTGATCCATGGGGCAACATCGAAGAAACCTATCCAAAAGACAAGCTCATTGACGGAGAAGTTGTCCGCAAGGAACGCTACGGATACTTTGTGCGGCTGGCGCCCGGCATCGAGGGTCTCATCCATATTTCAAAGCTTCGTGGTAACGAAAATCTCAATGTTGGCCAAAAAGTTCAGGTTTACGTTGAACGCATCAACACTCCTGAAAGACGCATGAGTCTCGTTTTGCCAGATGGTCAGAAACCGGTTCTCTATCGGTAAAACCCTTATTTGCCCTCATCTTAAAACCCCTCATTCGTGAGGGGTTTTCTTTAACTAACCCAATCAATGGTGCACGAGCTGATTTGGGTGTCTTTGGTGTTTAGTTTTGCTACACTGTGATACTGTCTTCCTATGGAACAACATGCTATACCACGAGATGTAACCGGGTTCAATTTCAAACTGATTGGTTTTATGACCCTGAGGCAGTTTGTCTATCTGATAGTTGCTGCTTTTGTGGGGTACATACTATTTCTGTCGTCTCCAATAGTTATTTTGGGGCAGATTTCGGGGGTTGCTGTGTTTGGTGTGGGGCTCGTCTTTGCGTTTGTGCCCGTTAATGATCGTCCGATAGAGGTTTTTGCTAAAAATCTATACGCGAAACTCACCCGACCAACTCAATACTTATATCACAAGTCTGAGCCGCCACTTTCGCTCCTTGCGGGGATGTACTATGAGGCCGACCCTCACATCATCTATGCTCATGTTGATAGTAGAGAGAAGCTCGCCTCATACCTTTCACAAAAACAAACCGCTCCCACCGATCGCTCCCAAAAAACACATCAAGCTGCTGTCTCGGGCCTTTTACATTCTCAACCCGCACCAAAGCAAATCGTGTCCCGTGTGGATGACCATGGTGGGGTGCCGGTGGAGCAAACTGACCAATCAAAACAAGCCCCACAAAGCACAACCCATCCATTTATTAGCGGGTCAGTAACAAATCGCAAATACATCCCACTCCCTGGAATACTGCTTTATGTCAGGGATCCGGCTACAAAAAAAACATTGCGCATACTCAAAACAAACCCTCATGGTGTGTTTGCATCTTTTCACCCCTTACCCTTGGGGGAATATGTGTTCGAAGCGATAGACTCCGCAAAAAACTACGTGTTTGAACCACAAAACATCAACCTGACCAATGAATCAAACTCAGTATCGTTCGTTTCTCGAGAGTTACTCTCATGACAACTTGATAGTTGGATCCCTTTTGTATAGCATTGAAACAGTATGATTAAACAAAAAACATCTGCCCCAGTGAAAGGCACCACACAGCAATTCATCGAAATTGAGGATGTTGTGGATGATGTGGTCCTGATGAAGGGAAATGCTGCTGCAACCATCATAGAGGTTGGGGCCGTGAATTTTTACTTGTTGTCTGCTGAGGAACAAAGTTCGATGGTGTATGCCTATGGCAACCTGCTAAACTCCCTTTCGTTCCCTGTACAGGTGGTGATCTTGTCAAAAAAAATGGACATCTCCATCTATCTTGAGTACCTTAACGGCAAGATCACGCAACAATCACAAACACTCATCAAGTCCCGGTTGCAAAGTTATCAAGAGTTTATAAAGTCGGTGATTAAAAAAAATACCGTGCTGGAGAAACGCTTTTTCTTCGTGATCCCCTTTAACCCTCTTGAGATGGGTGTCTCTGGGGTGAAGACCATGCAAAAAGAGTATTTGGTTAGTCGCGCAAAAATATCGCTTTATCCCAAGCGGGACCACCTCCTCAGGTTGCTCTCAAAGATTGGTTTACGTTCCACAACACTTCAGCAACAAGAAATAGTTGAGTTGTTTTATAACGTTTATAATCCGTCGGCAACAGGAAGACAGCTTGCGCCAGTCCCTTCTTATACCTATCCTATTATGACTCAGTAAATATTATGTTTGGACTTTTTTCCCCACCAAAACCAGCCGTTCCTTTGCCCGAATCACAATCTGCGCCGCAGGTGTTTGCTCGTGGACAGGTTTCGATAAAGGACCTGCTTGCTCCGTCTTTTGTTGAGACAGACTTTACTTTTGTAAAGATTGATTCGCGCTACTACCGCACGCTATATGTCGTCGGGTACCCTCGATACGTGTCCTCAAACTGGTTGTACAGCCTCATCACTTTTGATCACCCTCTATTTGTGTCTATGTTTATATATCCCACCGAAAGCAAGCAGGTGTTGGATGATATCCGAAAAAAGATTGCCCAGATGCAAGCGACGCTTGACTCTGACATGCGAGCGGGCAAGGTCGTTGATCCTCTCCTCCAGGTGCAGCTTGATGATGCTATGCTGCTCCAGTCGGAACTAGCCAAGGGGTCAGAACGATTCTTCCAGTTTGGTTTGTATATTACTATCCCTGCTGAAAGTAAAGAAGAGTTGGAGAATGTAACAAAAGAGGTTGATTCTTCCTTGTCGTCACTGCTCATAATCGCAAAATCCGCCGTGCTCGAACACGACGGTGGGTTTCGCTCATCACTACCAACGTTTTCAGACAAACTACAGGTGTGGCGCAACATGGACACAACGTCGCTGGCAATGACGTTTCCCTTCTCAACCGCCTCGCTTACTCGAAATGAGGGGGTGTTGTACGGCGCAAATCAACACGATGGAAGCCTTATTATTTTCGATCGCTTTGCTTTGGAAAATGCCAACTCGGTAATCTTGGGAAAGTCCGGTGGAGGAAAAAGCTTTTTGGTAAAACTAGAGGTTCTGCGTTTGATGATGATTGGTGTGGACGTAATCATTATCGATCCGGAAAACGAATATGCGTCGGTGTGTAAGAGTATGGCCGGAGAGTTCGTTGAGTTTTCTGCCTCTTCAACATACAAGATTAATCCTTTCGAGCTTGCGCCGGGGTCGACTGATCCGGATGAGCTACAAAATAAGATTTTGGATCTGCATAGCCTGATGAAAATCATGATGGGGGATATATCGCCCACTCAAGACGCCATGCTGGATCGAGCTCTCGTTGGGGTGTATCAAAACCGCGGTATCACACCAGATCCCTCAACCTTCTCGTTGCCAGCACCTTACCTAGAGGATGTCTATAAAGCATTTTTGGGCATGGAGTCGGCGGAGGCAAAAGAGCTCGCTGATCGTCTTGAAAAGTACGTGAAGGGATCAGCAGCCGGCATATTTAATCAACAGTCTAGTTTTGATATTCGAAATCCGTTTACTGTGTTTGGGGTGCGCGACCTAGAGGAAAATCTCCGCCCGGTAGCTATGTATGTCGTGCTCGATTATATTTGGGGCCGTATCCGTCGTGAGAAAAAAAGGCGCGTTCTCATCGTCGATGAGGCGTGGTATCTCATTAAAAACAAAGATTCGGCGGCATACCTGAGGAATTTTGCGAAAAGAGCAAGGAAATATGAGCTTGGCTTAACAACAATTACCCAAGACGTTGAGGATTTTCTCTCTACCGACGACGGGAAGGCCATCATTACAAACTCCTCACTACAAATCATTCTCAAACAGTCAACGGCTGCCGTTGACAAGATTACCGAGACGTTTTACCTCACCGGAGGTGAAAAGCACTTTCTTCTATCTGCGGGTGTGGGGGAGGGTCTTTTCTTCGCCTCACAAAACCACGTGGGTTTTCGAGTGATCGCCAGTGACGAAGAGCGTCAGCTTATCGGCTCATGATGCTTGGGCCGCCTCAAAAGCACGCTTAAAGGCGTCTTTGCTCATGGCTCCCACCAGCTGGTTTACCGGAGACCCGTTTTTGAAGATCAGCACGGTCGGAATCGAGGATATATTAAATTGTCCCGCCAGGACACCCTCATCGTCAGCGTTCACCTTCCCAAATGAGGTGGTTGTGAGCTCGTTTGAGAGTTCGTCGAGGACAGGTCCAATGACCTTGCACGGACCACACCAGTCAGCGTAAAAATCTACCACGGCAACCTGGTTTTTTGTAATAAATGCTTGAAATGTGCTTGAGGTGAGTTGGGTGACCATGGGGTAAATAGTGAAACTAATATAATGGGCGTTTCTTGGGGCATTATATTTCTTTTTTACCCTAGAAACAACCGTCGTTTTTGTTATGGGTGGGGTGGGGGCAATTTGTGGTCTAGGCACGCCCCAGACACGTTTCCCCTTGTAACGCTCGACGTTCTGTGATAAACTATGGGACATTATTCTGATTTATGTACACTCAAATCATATCTAGCTTTGTTAAAGACCTTGAGTCACACGGCAAATCCCCCTATACAACCATTGCATATAAAAAGGACCTGGAGCAGTTTTTTGAGTACGTGTCTTTGCGAAATATTACTGAGGTATCAAGCATCACTATGGAGGTGATTGAGTCGTTTGTAAAAAATCTGATTGAGGTCCGGGGCTACACCAAAAAATCAGCCTCCCGCAAGCTCAACTCTATTCGCACTCTTTTTAGATATCTCCGCTCGTCAGGCGCGATTACGAGCAATCCGGCAACGGAAATCTCTCACCCAAAATTCGACGCTGCTCCTCCCCGAATCCTTACTAAGCTTGAGTATCGGGGTTTGCGCGATGTGGCCAAAAACGACCCTCGCACCCTTGCTCTTATTGAGCTGCTTTTGCAGACCGGTATGAAAATAGGTGAGCTAGCAAGTCTTCGCCTTGAAGACATCCGTCCGGGAAGCATCACTATTCGCCAGGTTGGGGGTTCTCTAGCCCGAGAAATCCCGTTTAACAAGGCATCAGAGGCATCTCTTAAGGCGTACCTCAAGACTCGTCCCGTGTTCCCTGACACTCATGTTTTTATTACCCGAACAGGAAAGCCGATGTTAATCCGCAATATTCGCCAGGTGATTGACCGTTGTTTTGCTGATGTTGGGATAGAGAACGCCACGGTGAATGACTTGAGAAACACTTTTATTGCGCACCAGCTTACCAATGGTGCAGGTCTCGAGTACATTGCTCGTATTGTTGGGCACAAAAGACTTTCTTCTACTGAAAGATTTCTTAATCTGGTTCGTCAAGAGGCAGAAAGAAAAGAGCGGTTGGGCGAGTTATAATCACTACTCCTGCAATCTCACCGGCATGATCACGTGCTGGTAATAAAATCCTTCAGATTTCTGGTCGTCTTGCACGTCTCCAGGCAAAAACAGGATTGGGGCGTCTTGTCTGTTTACTCTCATTGTAAAGAGCTCATCATCTACACTCCCAAGAAAGTCGATCAGATACCTGTAGTTAAAGGCAATGTTCATGGCCCCTTTGTGGGGCGTTTCCGTGAAGGTTATGTCAACGCTGTTTTCTTGGCCCGCTTCTTTTTTCGGTCTCAACTGCACCTTGGATTTTTCGATGGAAAAAACAACTATGTTCGAGTGGTCGCGGGCAAATATTGATACGGTTTTTACCGCATCAAGGATTTCGCTTTTTTTAAAGACAAGCCTGTTTTCGTGAGAGTGTACCAAGACCTTTTCGTATGGTGGGTACTCTCCGGCCAACAGTCTTGTTGTCGCTTGGAAATTGTTTTGTGTGAGAATGAGGCTGGTTTCGTCTTCGGTTGTTTGTATTTGAAGTGGTTTGCTTTCGTCGAAAATTGAAAGGGTGTCCCTCAGAAATGCTGCGGGGACAAGGACCTTTTTACCGACCCCTATTGACGAGGTGATTTGCACCAGCGAAAGCCTAAAGCCGTCTGTTGCCACGAGTCGAGCCCCCCCATCAGGAGAAGGAATAACACAAAGTGACGAGAGTGTCGGTCGAGAAGTTTCAGTAGAGCAAGAGTATAAAAGAAGCGAAAGCGCGTCGCCTAAAACTGAAAATGGCGTTGTTGTTCCCCCCTTGCTTTTTTGAGGGATCTGCATCTCGTCGTGACTCAGGGGCAACGAGCCGCGAGTGGCTCCGCACACAACACGAAGACTTGAATCTGAGGCGCTTATTGATATATCCTTTCCGTGGATGGTCTGAATAAACTCGGTGAGTTTTTTTGTGTCCGTTGAAAAGCCACCTTCGCCAGCTTGCTGTCCGACAGGGATCTCTGAGAGAAGAGTTCTTGTGTCTGTTTGGAGGTACAGTGAGAGCGTGTTGTGTTTAACAAATAGGTGTGTGGTGGAGTTTTTTTGCCCACTTCCGAGCTTTTGCAAAGAGAGCAGTCCTTGTGAGAGAGACTGTCTGTCTACAGTAAAAGATATATTAGTAGTCATAGTAGGGGGGTGTGGGTAAGTGTATAGCAGAGACGGCGCGTTTTCAAGACGCTCTGTATTGCACATAGAGGTGTGGGGACAATTTTAAAGATCTGTGGAAAGGCCTGTGTTTTGGCATATTGCAACGATCTCCTTTCGCATCTCTGTGTTGTGGAGAAGGCTCTCTTGGATCTTTTGGACGCCGTGCAGTATCGTTGTGTGGTCTTTCCTTTTGAGAAAGCGTGCAATTTCAGCAAGCCCAAGACCCAACTTAACTCGCAAAACATACATAAGGATGTGTCTGGCGTGGGCAACTCGTTCGGTCCTGTTTGGTTGTCTGAGGTGAAGCGGCTTAATTTGATAATATAAACAAACCGTTTGAAGAACCTGCTCTATTTGGGGCGGAGAAGAAGACCTGTTTTGACCCCCCAACACAACATCTCTCGACTGCAGAGTTGTGCTAGGTTCTCCGTGTCCAGTTGCCAACGCCCGAGCATAGGAAGACAGGAGGATGCCCTCAAGCATACGATTGTCCTCAGCCTGCTCGGCAATCATTTTTGCCGCCTCGATATCCACATCGATTCCTCTCTCCTTGGCCTTGATGAGGGTGATGGCTGTTTTTAGTTCAAAATCAGGAGGAGAGATGTCGATGATGAGTCCGCCCGCAAACCGCGACCGAAGCCGATCCTCAAGGTCGCCTATCTGTTGAGGGGGACGATCTGAGATGAGGATGATTTGTCCGCCTCGCTCCACCACGTCATTAAACGTATGAAAGAACTCCTGCTGAACAGTTTGCTTTCCTGCAATAAACTGGATGTCGTCAACCACCAACACATCAAGACGGCGGTATTTTTGGCGAAACTTTTCTGTAGTTCTTCCCCGAATTGCCTCAATGATTTCATTGGTAAACTTGTCTCCTGCACAAAAAAAGACTCTTAGTGAGGGATTAAGCTGGAGTATGCGGTATGCGGTGGCCTGCGCGAGGTGTGTTTTTCCAACCCCAACCCCACCCCACAAAAACAGCGGGTTGTAGGCACTACCCACCTGATTAACCACCACCTGACTAGCAGCAAAGGCCACGTTGTTACAGTGGGAGACCGCATAGTTGTCTAGGGTGAGGCGCGGGTTGAGT
>CAZIUF010000018.1:0-20205 GCA_964542665.1 uncultured Gammaproteobacteria bacterium
ATGACACGATCCCCCAGTCATGACCTGTACTTGCATCAAAGATGTTGGAGGTGAGTGTGGCGGCGGAGGGGTAGAGACTGCTCTCCGAACCAAAAGCTGAGGTAGGTTCAGTTGAGAGCCATTTTCTCACACGAAGGTTGTCAATTAAATAATCTCCCGAGTACAACATAAATGCAGGATGAAGTGTCCCTTGTGTAGAGTAGTTGCTGGTATAGGAAGTCGAGAAATTTGCCCCGCCATCGATACTTTTTTCATAGTAGTGCCCTCCAGCAGCGCGCATCCTGTCTCGGATCACATAGTCGGTATTGTTATTCCAGGTCGTCGAGCTGACCCCTGAACCAGATTCATAAAAGGGTGAAGCGCAGTTGACGGTACACGAGCCATCTCCTTGATTGTAGTGTCCGTATATAAGATTTGTATAACTCACACCTCCTCCATCATCTTTCCACCCCCACATCATAGCGTCATACGGACTATAGTCACTCGTCCACTTCATATCAAACTCTAGCGACCAATCATCTCTCGTAAAACTAGGAATCGTGTAGATTGCTCTGTCCCAGTTGCCCGATCCACTACCATAGGTGAGCTGTAGTTTTCCATTTCCTTCTGTTATCTTGTTACCGGCATCAGCCTCAGTCCATTTGGCACCATCGATAGTTCCGTCATTAAAATCATCAAAGAAATTGAATGTGTTGCCTCCATTGCTTGCGGTACTCGCAGCAGCATTGCCGTAGTAGATATACAGCGTTGTATCTCCAGTGGCAGCAAGCGAGTCAACTTTGACCCATACGATTGCTGAGGTACTGTTGGTTTGGCTTTGCACCCAATAGTTTAGGGCAGTCCCCGTGGAGTTGGTGAATCGTATGTCACCAAAATCTGCCTTCATGTCAGCATCATACGTCACCGTCATCTTTACCTGATAGTTTGTCTGGGTCGCTGCCGCATTGGTCACAGTGATCGGAGCTCTTTTTGACCAACTGAGATAATCAGTTGCCCAACCACTGGTACGTGTCTGTGTGATTTGTCCTGCGACGGACGTTGCATCAGTTGATGATGCTGATGCATATTGATTCGTCGTTGATGCTCCGACACCACTACTCCAGTCAGTTTGATTCCATGAAGATGTGGCAAATATCTGAGGTATCTTAATATACCCGGTGAGGAGGAGTGCAGAAAAAATGATGCCGACACCAAACATGATTCCGCCATACATATACGTTTGCCACTTGTATACGTTTCTTTTTCGAAAAAGTAGTGAGTTGATTGCATGAGTTCTCATATACACACAAAGCCCTCGTTTTTAAGAGGGTTCTATACCTTACATATTACACTCATTTTCAGCGAGAATCATCGGCTGATTCTTATAAGATATATGGGGTGTAGAATCAGAAAAGAGACTGGCCCATGTTGGGTGAGTCAACTAGGAGATTGGTCGATAAACTGGCAGCTACCGCAAGTGCATCACACTGCTCGTTTTCATCGTGGCCATTGTGGCCTCGGATCCATGAGAACTTCACTTTATGTTGTTGCACGAGAGGTAAAAGCAACTCCCACAGATCACGATTAGCGACTGGCTTTTTTTGAGCATTCCGCCACCCTCGTGCTTGCCAGTTGTCTATCCACTTTTTAGTAAACGCATTGACGATATACTCTGAGTCAGTGACCACAGTCACTGGTAAATCAGCTGGAGCCGCTCCAAGACCAGCAATCACTCCGTGGAGCTCCATCCTATTATTGGTTGTTTTGATATACCCCTGAGAACCTGTAGCAACTATCTTTGAGTCTTGTTTTAGTATATATCCATATCCGCCAGGACCAGGATTACCCGAACAGGCGCCATCAGTGTAGAGAGTGAGCATAGATATTCAAGCGTACTAGATCGCTCGTCTATTTTCTACTCATCATCGTATCTGGCTTACGCTCAAATCTATGTCATAATAGATGCATGTTTAACCTGACTGCAGATGGTCACGAGGCGTACACGGCTGAACTCGAACACAAACTTTCTCAACGACCATCAGTCGTTGCAGAACTCTCTCGGGCACGTGATATGGGCGATCGGAGTGAAAATGCGGCATACAAAGTGGCCCGATCCCAACTCTCTGCGCTTGATAGACGGATCAGATTTTTACAAAAGTTACTCCATTCTGCTCGCGTGGTTAAGCCGCAGAATATTGACCGGGTGACGATAGGATTACGTGTCACTTTTGAGTCTGAGGGGAAAACAGTGAGCTATCGCATCGTTGATTCAGTGCAGTCAGATCTTCTTCGTGGAGATCTCTCGGTGCGGAGCCCTCTGGGCTCCGCACTCATGCACAAACAGCTAGGCGATGTGGTCACCTACGATACCCCTCGAGGACAGAAAGTGTGCACGATTACGCTGATTTCATATCAATAAGTCTCACAAAGGATTTTTTTGTATACTGTAGGCAACATTTCATATGATCAAGCCAAATCTTTTTACTTCTCCAGTGCCCTTGGGTGAGGCAAAGTCTCCGCTACCAGAGATCAAGTCAACTCCGCTCAAGAAACCAGGCGCACCTCGTACTCAAGTAGTACCCCTTGTCGATGAAGCGTATGAAAAAAAGCAGTTTATAAAGACGATGGGTATTTCGTTTGCTGTTTTTAGTGTGATCAGTGTGGCGCTGGTGGGGATGGCAGTCTATGCCAAGCTCGGACAAGGAGATGCCTCAAGTACTCCCACGCGACTGATTCGTCAAGACGATGTAGGTCTCCGCGTGGTGAGTGCGAGCGAGCCAACCCCAGTGCCGACTTCTACTCCTGTAGTGCCAACCTCTGTGCCTACCCCTGGCGTAGGTGGATACTCAGTACCTATCATCACGGGCGCCGTGATCACTGTTCCGGTCATTTCTGGAGTGAGTGTTACGGTGACTCCAACCCGCACGCCTACTGTTTCAGGAACTATCGCTCCTACGACGAGTACCACTGTATCACCCACACCCACCAGTGTCTTGTATATGAGCACTGAGTCAACCAGCAATCAGATCAATTTTGGAAACATGCCTGTCAATACCGAGCTCACATCTGAAGTGACTATCCGCAATATAGGCACTTCATCAATCACTATAAACTCCATGTTCTTTTCGACCGTCGGTGCTAGCAACCCGTTTATCATCCAAAGTGGATCGGCAACAACGCCATGTCTAACAAACAGTGATTTGCCATACACACTAGGATCTAACGTCTCGAGATGCATTCTGTTCAAATATACCCCCTCTTCAACATCTATAAATTCCAATGTCTTTCTGCTCTACTGGAATACCAGCTTAGTTAAATCGATCAGTCTTTACGGTACCGTTACTACTCCAACACCTACCCCTACCGTAGTCCCAACTGTTACACCCAGTCCTACCCCAGCAGGCAATTTTTATCTGAGTAGCGATGCGACTTCTGGGGAGATTAACTTTGGAACAATACTCCTTGGTTCAACACCCCCCGAAGTTCAAATCACCTTGCACAATGTAGACAATGTTCCGATAACGATTAGTCATGGTTATTTTGCCACATCCGGTACAGCCAGCCCGTATACAATCACTGCAGGGTCCGATTCGTGTTGGACAAGCTTTCCCCAAACTCTAGCTGAGGATGACACTGCATGTCTCCGCTTTGTCTTTACACCTACGGACTATTCCGTAAATGCAAACTATTTCCTTATGTATTGGAATTCAAGATTATTGAAATCGATTAAGCTGACTGGTGCGATCATCACCCCAACGCCTTCACCAACTCCTACCTGATTTTAAAGCTCGTTGAGGCATGCGTGGATAATCGTCTCAATATCACTCACACTTTTGATCGTAAGTAATCGCGCTCTCACTGATGCAGCTTGTGGAAAGCCCGTGCAATACCATGCCATATGTTTTCGCAACGAAAGGATATGTGCTTCGGGAAGAAGTTTTTGTAATAGATATGCGTGCTCGAGTGCAGCTGACAATTTTTGTTGCGGAGTAGGTATTTCGTTTGTAAATATCCACGGATTTCCCCAACTTGCTCTCCCAATCAACACTCCATCTACTTTGTAGTTTCGTATATGAGCGCGTGCCTGATCGAGTGAAGTGATATCGCCACTTCCGAGGATTGTGGCGCGTGGAGTGATTGAGCGGACAGTCTCTGCGGCTATTGCTATCTCTTCCCACGAAGCCTTTCCCGTGTACATTTGTTTAAGGGTACGTCCATGGATGGTAAGTGAATCAAGCGATTCTGCGGCGAGCACTGATACCCATTCTCTGGTGATCGGTATCTCATACCCTATCCGGGTTTTGACAGATACGGGGATTTTCCTTCGTATCACCGGTCTGGTAGTTCTGATGGTGTCAATCTTTGCTTTAATTGATGGTGAGTATTCATATGCTTTGCCTTCTGACCAATCGTGTATCGCCTGCTTAACTGTGCGGATGATGAGCACCGCATGGGGAGGTTGACGGATGAGACCAGCGCCCGCTCCACGACTCGTGACTGATTTGGCCGGACAACCCATATTGATATCGACACCGTCAAACCCCAGATCGCACGCTATGAAAGCAGCCTGCGTATACCCTTCTAGATCTGTGCCATAAATCTGTGCAATAGTTGGTGTATCGGTATAGTGTTTGACAAAAGCATCCAGTACCCGGGGCGCATTGGCTTTGATGGCTTCAACTGGGACAAACTCAGTAAAAAGTACACTCGGATGACCATGGATGTCTACAATCTGTCGAAATGCCGCATCACTTACCCCATCCATAGGTGCGAGACCAATAATCGGTTTGGAAATAGTTTGCCAAAAACTCATATAGGGATTATACAGGCCTCCCAAACTATTCTGTCGGGAGGTATACTAGTTTTAGTCATGTCAAGGCCAGTGATACGCTTTATAAACAACGTCTTAGCAACTGTGGTGGTTGTGCTCGCTCTGTTTATCCTCTTCTCGCCATTTCTTCCTGAGTTGCAACTTGATATACAGAAACGTTTTCAACCTGACTCTGACTTTGCATATACTGAAAAATCTAACAATATCCCATTTGCTCAGATTCCGGATAGGAATACTATCGTCATCCCTGAGATTGGGATCCATGGGCTCATCTATGAGGGAAATGGCGCTGAGACGATGAACCTGGGTATCTGGCACCGCCCCCAATCCTCCCATCCTGGTAAGGGTAGTAATACGGTGCTCGTAGCTCACCGTTATCTGTATACATCTGGACCGGATACTTTTTATCACCTGCCAAAAATATCGAAAGGGTCTCCAATCGTCGTTTTCTGGGATAAGCAAGAGTATCGATATGAAGTAGTGGAAACTCAAGTGGTCGATGCGAATCAAGTAGAGATAGAAAAACAAACTGAAGAAAATATCTTGACTCTGTATACGTGTACTCCGCTGTGGACCTCTGAGAAGCGCTTTGTCGTGCGAGCTAAAGTGATTAGTAAAATCTAACTCAAGCACTATGTCAATATACTCAATCCATTTTGTACCACAGATAAAGGCGGGTAAACGTGAGTATGTAGAATTAGTGATCTTGATTATTTTGCTATTACTTGCTGTTGGCTTTATCTGGTGGATCCAAAATGGCTACACGACCAACTTCATCGACACGTTTAAATGACGGACCTATCGTTTCTCCACCGCATACAGCACATTGCGGATGGAGATGTGTCCCGGGGAACGCAAATTGAATAACTGTTTGAATTCTGATCCAGAGATCGCTACCTGACCTCTATTGGTGGTGAATCGTATTTCACTCGTATATCCCTCTTTTGAGAATGAATACGACGCGTCAGACACCTGGGTATACCGCCCTCCATATTTATCGGCCACTTGCGCCATCTCATCCATGGTATATGGATCGCCACTTGCTCCTGCAATCGAGCACTGATTGATAGTCACAGGGAGTATGCGCCCTACCTCATCACCACTTCCACTTTTTCGGACCTGCCACGCATTCAAAATATCGGCCATCTCAGTTTCATTGAGCCATGGGTGCGTCCGTCCACAGCTATCTGAGGAGTTGCTATATCCTGATCGATACCACGCTTTATAAAACCACGGTGACCGTGCTTTTTTCTCCCAGGCAGTATTGAGAAAGTCTCCACCCTGTCCATCTGTCGTGTCCCACCCAGAGCTTAAAAGGTACCCACCAGTCGTCGACGAATAGAATGCCTTTGCATAGTCACCGCCGTCTTTGAGGACCATGCCCTTTGTCTCATCGACTGCTTCTTTCCAGGCCTGAGGCACATTGGCTGATTTTGAAGGCGAGTACACCTGGCAGCTCTCAGTCGTGCAGATTTCCCGATCAAGTCCTCCGGTATATCGCAGAGCATATGTCCGGGCAAGGATTGCCTGAGCTTTGAGCGCTTCTTTTGACCAACTGGAGGGCATCTCTGCGATACCATAGAGGTAGGTTGATTCAAAGTTGATTTCTCCCGATCCTGAGACTTTGATATTTCCTCCTATTTCACCCTTCTCTTCGAGATTGCTACCGGGGAAATATGCATTGAGAATCTCTCGAAAGTTTTGTCCTGCATCTGCCCGTCCTTTAGCTCCAAACTGACTCATGCCAAGTCGGTGAGTATATGCGCCAATCGAGAAGAAAGCATACGCTGGTCGAAATCCCGGATCAAATGCAGATGATGCTCTATCGTCATCTGACAAGTCGTCGTTGTTCGCACTCGCAGTGAACTGTGCGGAGCGAGCATCGATGATCGATTTTTGTCTACTGGAAAGTTCCGCTATCTTTTGCACAAGAACGTTTTGATACTGCTTGGCATTGGTGATCTCGCCTGCGAGAAATGCGCTCTGTCGATCAAGCTCAGTTTTAAATGAAGCTAGTCGTAACTGTTGTGATTCTAGCTCGAGCTGCGCTTCTTCAGTGTTTTTTACCCGGAGAGCAAGTTGCATGATGAGGTTTTGGTTTTGCTCGACTACTGCTTGCTGCTGTTTTTGTGCTTGGGAGATATCTTGCAAGGATTCGGTGAGGAAATCTATGAGCGTAAGTTTCGTTTGTGAATGGATAAGTTTGTAGTGGGAGGCCATCTGGGATGAAAGAGCTTTTTGACGCTTAGCGATCGTTGCATCGCCTATCGAGACGGCTTGTTTTTTTTCGGCGACTTGTGCACCAAGTACATCTACGGCTGTTCGAATATCTTGGATACGGGTTCGCATCCGATTGAGCTCGGCTTCATTGGTCTGCGTGGCACTGACAGATAGCTCAAGGTCTCGCTTGGTGTCCTCGAGCTGCTTGGTGATAGTATCAAAGTCATCAGCACGAACAATCACCAAGGGTAGTATGGCCAAGACAACAAACATACACAAAACCATGACGATGAAATATCGCATAGATACATTTTAGCAGCTTCGCAGTCGTTCAGGTTCGCTTGATTTGATCAGTCATCATAGGCTATAGTGTAGATATGAAACTGATTGCAGTATGGATTGGTATTGTGGTCTTTACCTTGCTTCTTCTTGGGCAACCATCCCAAGTTGGTGCCTCTCGATATGCGTCTTGTGATGCATGTGGGTTGTGTGTGAATTCAAATGGCACATACAAGAAAAACAGGGCTGATGAGGATGTTATCCCTCAGGTGTGGCCATCATGCGCACAGTGTCTCTATGAAGGGGTGACTTGGGCACCAGGCGCCACTCTCCTAGAAATAGTTAATGCAAATAAAGATAAAACGCTCAAGATCATCGACACTACCGTAGCTGGTCCTCCCATACGGGTTATACCTGGCAAAGATCCTCCTCGAACTATTCCCGGTAAATATTTTACCCAGTTGGGTTGCTTTGATATCGGCTCTGAGTTTGATAACCCCAACATCTCATCTTCGTTCATCGGTCAACTGTTATCGATCATCCAGGGCATAGCGGGTGCGGCGGGCTTTATATACTTGCTCTATGGTGTTTTCCTCGTGCTAACCAGTCGTGGAGACGTGGTCAAGCTCAAGTCTGGGCAACAAGCAATCATTTGGGCTATCCTGGGCACAATATTTACGATCCTGGCGGTATTTGTGGTCAGGTTTGTAGCTGTGGATCTCCTCCGCATCCCGGGAATACAGTAGTGAGTTGATAACTCTTTCTTTTCCCCTCCTCCGGTATAATCACCCTCGATGAATCATCCTGTGGTCCATATCCTCATCGCGGCTTTTAATGAGTCGACTGTTATTGGGCCGGTAATCAAAGATTGCCAGAGTGAGGGTTTCACCCACGTCATCGTCGTCGACGATGGTTCTGTGGATGCCACGAGTGAGGTGGCTCGCCAAGTTAACGCCATCGTCATCACACATCCGCTCAACTGTGGTAAGTCAGCTGCCATCTCCACTGGACTACAATATTTACAAAATAAAGCAAACCAGGACGATATCGTTGTGCTGATGGATGCGGATGGTCAGCACCTCGCTACGGAAATCAAGCTTCTCGTCGGTCCACTACTCAGTGATCCGCAGCTCGAGGTGGCATACGGTGTCCGCACCATATCACCTGACACTCCCCTGGTGAATCGTCTGGGACGACGTCTCGGGGACTGGATCAGCGTGCTGTATACCGGCAGATATTTTGCCGACTCACAATGTGGGTTTCGCGCGTTTCGCCTCCGCGCAATCACTGGTCTTGAGCTGGGCATCGACCGGTATGCGATCGAGACGCAGATGCTCCGGCATATGGTTGTGCATAGGCTCAAAAGTCTTCCGGTGAAAATCTCCAATATCTACACCGAGTACTCACGCAATAAACATCATAAGCAAGGGATCATGCAAGGATTGAAAACTTTGGTATCATTGGCGCAATGAGTAGCTCTTCTATCAATCCAATCTTGTTTTTGGTTGGGCTCATCGCCCTCTCGGGCGCTATTGCTTCTATCCGCAGATTTATAAAGCACGAAGCTGGATTTTCGCTGCTGAAATTAGTTGCGCACCTGCTCATCGCCGGAGCCATGATGGTCGTCGCCTGGTTTCCCCAATCAGCACGAGCTGCTACAAAGTATCTTGGGTTTGGCGAAAATCTGAATACATTGATTTTTGTTGGTTTTATTGTGTGTTTCTTGATCATTTACACACAAATGAGAGCAATAGAGTCGCTCGAGAAGCGGTTAGTAAAATTAACCCAAGCACTCGCACTTCTGAAGCGAAATTAATATGTGTTCCGGCTCTATGTATTATTTTTTTATTGGCACAGAGGCCGAGGCAATCAAAGTTGCCCCGGTAATAAATGAGTTAACGGAGAGGGGTATCAACTTTTATATTTTTTTCTCTGGCCAACATCAACTTGATAAATTTCCTCAACTACGCAATGTGACCGTGCAGAAAATCTCTTTGGTAAATCCTTATAGACCTGCCACCACTCGTATTGGACATTTTGTGTGGTTTATCAAAACCGTTTTTAAAGGAATAACAGTATTTCGAAATGAACGATTGCAGCCTAAAAGTATTGGTATGGTTCATGGAGATACTATCAGCACTGTCATGGGCACGGTATTATTCAGATTATTTAAGATACCAGTTGCTCATATTGAGGCGGGTTTGCGATCTCACAATATCTTTGATCCATTTCCAGAGGAGCTAAATCGCATCATCGTCGACCGGCTTTCAAAATACCACTTTTGTCCTGATGATACTAGTTATGGAAATCTTATCAAACAGGGAAAGAGGCACGTTACAAATACCATGCAAAATACGCTTTACGATATGATTGAGCCGCTTATGCAGCGTACTTTAAATACGCACCCGGAGCTACGCAATAGGTACGCGGTCGTCTCATTACACCGTCAGCAGACTGTCTTGGATCGGAGATTATTTGTTACCATCCTGGATCAATTACTACAAATGGCGTCTCCTCAGCTTCAGTTGGTGTTTATTGCACACGAAATAACCTTACAAGAGTTAAACAGGGACGTACATTCGACCTATCTGCTCCGGTCAAAGGATGTGATCACCATCAAAAGACTACCATTCGATGACTTTGTCGGTCTTATAAAAAAATCTGAATTCATAATCACCGACAGTGGTGGCAATCAAGAAGAGGTTTCGTATCTTGGTGTGCCGTGTTTCATACTTAGGAAAGTCACTGAACGCACAGAGGGACTGGGAAAGAACGTGGTATTGGCTGGAGATTCCTTTGAAAAAGGACTCACATCTTTCGTCCAAAATTACGATAAGTACCGATCAGATCCCCTGGTGCTATCTTTTAGTCCCAGTAAGATGATCGTGGATGAGCTTGAGTCTATCTATAAAGATATCTCTGATAAGGGCCTTCCATATTCCTCCAATAAAGAGCCCAAGATATAGAGGTAATAGTAAAAATTGCGCCAAAACATGCTGTGCGTTTAGCTTTGAGTAAAATACATTGCTAATAATGCCTAGATATATCAACATTCCCATCGTAAAAACAAAAATAGGCTTAAATGCGATTGAGATAATTGCTATTGGTGTCGCTATAAGCACGAGTTTAAGTAAGATGCCGAATCGATCATTCGTATTTTTATATCCATCATAAAACACTTCTCCTCTGTGCCACATGTGGCTGAGCATATTGCCCGAAACATTTCTGGGAGTGTAGGTGCAGCAAAATTCTGGAGATAACCAGATAGATTCAGTCGATGCAATGTGTCTGATCATCTTTGTGTCATCGGACACAACAATCGAACCTCGAGCTTCTGCTAAGGTCTTTTCAAACGCGTCAATAAGGATCTGTTTTGGGGCAAAAAAAAGCGTTGTGCCTTTTGGATACTGATCAAAGTTCGCCAAGTTGTACGAGGTGAGTCTCGGATGGGCAAAATATGCTCGCCACACTGTTTTAGTGAGACTATCCATCAAGTTACCGTATATCGAGTGACCTCCCATATTCACGTGTCCGCTCCATACCTTTCTGTCAGGACGTACACTTAGTTGAGAGACAAGATATCTCAGGCTTTCTTTACCAATATTTACTCGTGCATCTATGAGAAGGACGTTTTCATATTTTGCTCTGCTAATACCCCTATAGCGAGCCACAAATCTACCGCTATTGACTTGATGAAGAATGCTGGCAGTCACAGATGTTCTTGAGTCTGTTATGTCGGCTAAGCTGACTGGTTGGGTGGATCCATCATCAACGATGATAATCTCTAATGTGACGTTCTCCGTCGTTGATATCGCAGAAAGAAGAGCATCAACTGTTGTTGATAGTTGGGAAGAATCGTTATAAACCGGAATAATTACTGAAATATTCATACATGTACCGCAAGAAGTCACTTAGAATTATTCCAGGTAGGGAGATAACTTGAAAAGTTCTCGTTGTTTTGGGTCAGTAATTCTCTGATTAATATCATTCATCTTATTAAAGTCATCAAGCAAAACAGTGTGTTTTTTTTCAAACAACCTCTGTAATATATGCTCAAAAACTAGCGCATCGTGCTCGACTTCATTAAGGCTTTGGTCAAATTTCCTCGTGCTTTTCAAGAAATCGGGCGTATCTTCGTATAGGGCACGAGCAAGAACTGATTGGCCCCATATACCAATACTATAAATATTTTTTCCATTATTGTTCCCATACTTTTCATACGTCTTTATCCATTTCCTTTGGTTGAAGGGATAGTTATAGTATCCATTGTGAATCATCATTATCGTGTCATATCCACGTGAGTCATACCCTGGTTGTGAAAAAACCCCATAAATGATTCCTCCAGCTATCACTACTGATATCAGGGTAATAGCCGCTGCATATTTTTTAAAGGCATCACCCAAATATCCTACATATGCAATTAGCATTGGTAGCCCAATGATCCCCATTGTCCAATAGGATTTGAAAAAATAGTATCCAAAATTTCCTGACTTGGTATACATTGAGATCGTGCCAACTATCATCATAACTATACTCAGTCCGTACAAAAGAATGTGCATCCTCCTTAACCTCTCATTCATATGATGTCTCATGAGCACGCTTAGGAGAATGCCAAGCGCACTAGTCATCAATCCCGTAAAGCCGACAAATGCAACTCCCCAAGACTCAATCTGTGCAGTGATCGAAAAGCTCCGATTAAAAAGGATGAGGGGAATGATGCTCACTGCCAACGCTATATATGGAATGAGTCTTCTTTTGTCTCTTTGAGATTCTATATGAAAAATAAGATAGGCAAGCCCAGCAAGCGGGATAAAAAGATAGTACGATACGCCAACTGCAACAATAAATATGCAGATGAGAAAGACAGAAGAATATGAAAGCTTATTGTCTTTACTCGCAGAATCAAGAGTCAAAAGCAATGCGACAAACGCACAATAGCCGGCTAGCTGAGAGTGAAAGCCATAAAGCTGGAGTTTTAGGAAATATTCACCTAACACTACCATCAGTCCTATTATCAATGAGATCGCAAAAGTGTGCACCGTACGCACTTTATAGAGCCTGTCCGTTAAGCCATAGAATAATATTATTAGATTAAGCAACAACCCAACTGTAAAAATGGTGTTAAAACTAAAGAAAGATCGTAAATCAAACCTCTCCTTTACTCCCAAAATGTTTTTAAATAGCTCATATCCTACACTCATATTCGTGTATAGTCCAAATGGGTACCATTTAGATGCTGCAAGTAGGGTTGAGTCATCTATCATCTTCTGCAGCCGTTCACTTGACCACAACATGGACCTGTCTTTTATCGCCACAGCTGCCATTGCCATGTGATTGGCGTTATCGTCGTTTGTTCCGACAACAGGTATTGAGTTGCCTCTTGTGTTATAAAATCTTATCGAGTTAAATCCATATGCATAGACGACAAATAGACAGAGTATCACAGCAACTATTACTGTGTATGGAGAGCTTTTCTCGTCGGCTCTTATTTCCTTTTTGGTATTCAGCATAAGTAGTGCACACAAGCTCAGCGTGGATAGCGCAATGAAGATATATCGTGTATTTCCAAACACAATCTGACTGACTACACTACCAAGGATAATGAGGGAGAGGATGATCGTATAACTATATGCTATCGCATAAAACCACCCCATGCTCCGACGCCAAGCATGCCACAACAACCCAAAAGAGAAAGAGTATATTATAAGATCCATAGAGTTTGTGTGCCTCTCTTCTAAATAAGATTCACTCTACGCATAGAATTATGCGTGTTTCAACGAGCAACCTCTATGGTGCCTGCTGGTTCTTCTGTGGCGGCCAATACCCATACCCGTCCATTTGAAATTCTCATTGAATAGCCAAGGTTGAAGGTGGTATTAGTGCATCCACTAAAGCCAAATCCCGCTCTAGGATCAATAGGGAGCTTGGCAAGATATGTTTGTAGACCAACATCTGCTCTGAATGACTTCAGTCCTGTCAAAAACTCACACATAGACATAAATGCCAAGGATACGCCGGGGGTGCCGTGATTTGAGACGATACTATAATATGTGTTGCCTTGGAGGACGCTCATATTTGTTGGGACGAGACCCCTATTATCGAGAATGATTTGGGCTATACCACTTGAAAGGGCGTTTATTCCACCTGCCCTGGCAGCATCGTTAGCAAGTCTAAACTGACGAGCTGGATTAATAGCTACGAGGGTGATAGAGAGCAAGATACCGACGATACCGATGACGACGAGAAGTTCGATAAGGGTGAAGCCTTTTTGATGCAGATGAGTCGTGCGAAGATGTAGACTGCCCAACTCGAGAAGTTTATTACTTATCTTGTGTTTTAGGATCATATATATATGTTATCAGGTAGACAAGTACTGTTCAAGTCAATCTAGTATATGTTATGCCAAAAGCACAATTGGGCTGAATAAAAAATCCCCCACGTTTAGCGTGGGGGTTGCATTGCTAGTTTATATAAGAGTTCATCTTGCAACCTCTATGGTGCCTGCTGGTTCTTCTGTGGCGGCCAATACCCATACCCGTCCATTTGAAATTCTCATTGAATAGCCAAGGTTGAAGGTGGTATTAGTGCATCCACTAAAGCCAAATCCCGCTCTAGGATCAATAGGGAGCTTGGCAAGATATGTTTGTAGACCAACATCTGCTCTGAATGACTTCAGTCCTGTCAAAAACTCACACATAGACATAAATGCCAAGGATACGCCGGGGGTGCCGTGATTTGAGACGATACTATAATATGTGTTGCCTTGGAGGACGCTCATATTTGTTGGGACGAGACCCCTATTATCGAGAATGATTTGGGCTATACCACTTGAAAGGGCGTTTATTCCACCTGCCCTGGCAGCATCGTTAGCAAGTCTAAACTGACGAGCTGGATTAATAGCTACGAGGGTGATAGAGAGCAAGATACCGACGATACCGATGACGACGAGAAGTTCGATAAGGGTGAAGCCTTTTTGGAATGATCTCATAAGATGAATATAATCAGTAACATGTAATTTGCTGATGTCTGGGTTCAAGATAGCATATCTGTGCCCATGTTGTCAAGTACAAGCTGTGCGATATAGGACTTGATCAAACTCGTGTTGGTCCCCTATCGAAACAGGTAACTGAAAAGGCTCTGTGGGCTTTTTATACATGTCAGCCAGTTTTGGCTACAGTTAGGGATTATCGCTATTGGATCGCGTAGCGTGCGGTCACCCTGAGTAAGCGACACCTCAACGTCTGCTGGCTTTGTTCCAATGAGAGTAAAGTACGACGATTCATATATTGAGTCCTTTTGCCAGTGTGATAGTGATGTTGGTTGAGATGTTAATATTGTTGTTTTAGCCAGTGGAACAACTGAAAGTCCAGATTGGGACTGACTTACTAGTGAAATGTTTTTTTTCTCACCTACCAATGCCGCCTTCTCGATACCGGCTAGAGTAACTTTTGAGTTAGAGTTAAGCAGCTCTGGCTCGGGGAATGTAAAGAGGGGTTGCCTACTAAATGTATTGTTATAAAGCGAGATGTCTCGTGTACTAAAGGTGATTACGCAACTATCTTGTCTACAGTCTAAATTTGCCCCAAATAGTTTCTTTCCTTCTAACGACCACGACAGGCTATCTCGCGATTCAGCTATTGGATCGAGTGAATGAGGAAATGCTATATATGGTAATTTTTGAGTTGATTTAAAGTATCCCACTATCTGGACAGTGTCCTTGTTAAATACAATCACTATTTTCTTCCCATCAACACTATTACTGTTGTATTGCATAATATATGCGAGATGGTCACCCACAGTCCCTATATCTGCTTCATCTGCATTTGAGATGTCGATGCTGGGTAGTGACAGATGTGTAAGATTTTTGGTATCAGCAAGATAGGTGATCTTTCCATCCTTCCATCCCGTCTCATTCAATAAGTATGGCACAACCATATAGTAGCCATAGTGTGCAATCCGAGATGTGTAGGGATCAATGAGGTTTTTGTTGTACAACCGAATATCAGTGATCCACATGTCTGATTTTTTTCTGAGTATCCGCATCCGATAGACGGGGGTCGTCACCTCATACAACTTGGCATTTATGTTCCCATAAGAGATGAGTGAGATGTCCTTTGGGTAAAGAGTGGGTACAGTTGTCAAATCTAGTGATTGGCGTGATTCGAGTATTGTGGTTAAGCTATATAAAGCAGCTTGTGGAGCAAAAGAAATATTTTTGGCATACGAACTATTTGAGAATACGAATATCGGTGTTATGCTATCTCCTCCGATGAGCGAGTAATCTAGGTCGATTGAGGGTCTTCTAATAACCCACACGGGGTCGGTATTAGTATAGTCGGGAACAAGTAGCCAGTTGGCAGAGGTGGGGTATGGAACAAGTGATGGTCCCCCATCCAACATCGAGTGATCTTTGTCTTTGTATTCCTCATCAATGATTTGGAATCGTATGCCATAGGTATCTTTCAAGTAGTTCGCGGTTGGGGTGTCAATGATTCGGCTACTGACCACCTGAGGTGTTTGGCCAAAGACACTGATGTACTTTTGGACAAGAGTATCCACTAGTTTGCGTCGGTCTGATTGAGAGTATCCCAGTATTGTGGTCCTCTCCACTTCTCGCACAGAGGTGGGCCACAGAGTGTCCTTCGTTACACCTGCATCTTTACGCAATAAGTCATCTACTTCTAGCAGCACTCCTCCTTGATAGGTATTTAGCCCGCGCACGAGCGATATCGCTGTCTCATCAGAGAGTTTGGTGTATGTCCACATAAAAGTAACTGCTTGGCTAGAGTCTCTGATTGAGTCAATGTCTTTGGAAAGTGAGCCAATTTCTTGTGCATCGCCTCGTATCTCGTAGAAGATCAGCGCAGGACTCTTTGGTATTTCTTGGGCAAGTACAGTGCTATTGATTTGCAACAACAAACATGCTGTTGCTATAAGAGCTGTCCTTCCTATGATAATACTTGGCTTTAACATATTGGTGGGTTGGGTTGGTGACTTGCAATCCCCATAGAGTGGATTGTATCAAACACATCAATAAATGACCTCATGTGCCGTGGTGCATATGTGATCTGATAAACAGACAATAGCGCAGGTATAATTGCAGTTCATATTTATGCTAACAAAGTTGCTTTTATCGATCATTAATTTCGCGAGGAGGAACTTTAGAAATACTTGGGTTCATCGTATACCTTTGACCTCATTTGTTTACAAAAAAGTCTTTGCAATGACGTTTCGTGGAAAAGACATAAATATCGAGTTTCGAGGAAACAAATATACTGTTCCCACAACCGACACTACAGTTGTTCCTAGTATGATTAGCGGAGACTTCGAGAGATATGAGCTTGATGTGTACAACTCTTTAATCAAGAAAGGTTTTCTAATTCTTGATATTGGCGCAAACATTGGCGTGTATTCTATTGAAGCTTCTAGACATATTGGTGAGAATGGACAGGTACATGCCTTTGAGCCAATCTCAGAAAACATTGCCTTTCTTAAGCAGAATCTCTTATTGAATAATGCACACAATGTGACCGTACAGAATTGTGCAATTGGAAAAGAAGGTGGGGCAATAAAAATATATAAGGCAAAACACAACATCGGGACACATTCTATGGGGCGTATTTCAAATAGTTTTGAGGAAGTTGCAATGACCTCAATTGATTCTTTTGTTGGAATGAATAGTCTTAAAGTAGATCTTATAAAAATTGATGTTGAGGGTGGTGAAGGATATGCCATTGAAGGAGGATTAGAAACGATTAAGTCTCAGCAGCCATTATTGTTTATTGAATTTTCATCTCCTCACCTACAGCTCTGTGGGTATAGTCCAAAAATTCACGCTGCTACCTTGCTTTCCTTGTATCAATTTTGTTACATGATTGATGAGCAGAAAAAGACCTTTGTGAGAGTTGAATCGGATAAAGTAATCGCAAGGCAATATAACACAAATCTTGTGCTTTCATCGAAACCAATTAATTTCTAGTGTTTTTTACGGTGTCGGTGTTGCAGTCACCGCAAGCGTAGCGGAAGGTGACGCGGTTGGGGTACTGGTGCTTGCTGGAGTTGGAGCTGCAGGGATGAACTTCACAAGTTGGATCGTTGCGGCATAGTCAACGATGGTACCTGAAGAAATGGTCGGGGTGAGACCCGATGTCCTCATCAACTCGTTGATCTGCGCTTGGATCTTCTGATCAAAACTCGAGCTGTAAATGATCGAGTTTTGCTTATCTACCGTGTCGGTGATTTTATTGAGAACCACAAGGAGGCCAAGGGTTTCTATTTTGGTCTTGAGCTCTTCGGCGAGAGGGCGGGTCTCGGGGGTATAGAGTATTTCGATCGTGTTGACAGTCACTACTCCTCCGGTGGGGGTTGGAGTGCCCGTCCCATCGAGGGGTTGCTCGGGCAGAGTGGTCACCGTTGGACTGACGGGAGACGCAGTAGCAGGTACTGTCTCAGCTACTCGACTTGCGGCGAGCCGGGCCGCAGCTTCTTTTTGTAGATTAGCTGCATCTGAGTACCGGAAATACATCACTATCCCCCCAATCATCACAAAAAATATGATGATTACGACGGCCACCATCGGGTTGACTTCTTGATTGGCAGCTTGCGCCAGTGATGCTTGGCCAATCTGGACAGTATTTGCGGCGGTGAGCGCGATACCAAACTCCTTTGACTGAAAGCCTTTTTGATTAATAAGTGCGAGAAAGAGTTTGCCTATCTCTACCACGTCTTTGATTGGGTCATCTGACTTGTTTACTTTTTGATCACCGAGCGCTTTGTATGGAAATACGGCAATATTTTTAAATCCTGTTTCCTCAAATGAAAAGGTGACCCCATTGAGCAGCTCTTTGTTCGTCACGATCACCTGGGTAGTTTTCACATTTTGCAACTTGGCAGTCACAATCTTTTGAAAGGGCACTGAGTCGATAAAGCTGGTAACTTGGCTAAAGTCGATGATGCCCTTTGCATCTGGGGCAAACTCTTTTTCAAATGATATGCCCGGCGACACCACATAGATCACATCAGCTGGCTTGATATCTGAGTCGGTGAGCCACTTGGTCATGCCATTACGGAACTCCTCACGGTCGATAATGTCCCCATCCAGAACATGTTGAGCTGGGTACACATATCGGTAGATCAGCTCGTCTGGGTACGAAATCACCGTCGACTGGTCACGATCGATGAACACCAAATACTGGTGCTTGATGAGCTGCTTTTTATCTGAATTCGTTTTTGAAAAACCAAACATACGTACGTATACTGTATCAGACAAGGTACTACTCATACAAGCGGGAGCTGAGCCGTCATTGTGCTTCTTGTCGAGAGATGATGGTGAGTCTCCCATCTGATTCAAACTGATATTGGACCTTGATCGTCCTCACATAGTTGCCTGAGACCCCCCGACCGATCAGGGTGCCAGGGGAAGATTGACCTGCAGGTGTGAGAAAGGGATATCCGGTCGCATATGCAAATGGCAGATATTCTCCGGCTGCTGGAGTCGTGGAGGGATTGCGTGCAAGCCGGATCAACATATCATCGGTCACTGACTCTGCGGCCATGAGTGAGTCGGTGGTCTGCCGCCATCCGTTGAGCGAGAGTAGAACTGCGCCTACGAGGCCTACCATAGCCGCAAGTATCATTACGGTGACCAGCATGATCACGAGTACTGAGACAAGACTTGATCCTTGTTCAGATGTTTTCCGATTGGTGGGTTTCATCGCAGTCGTACGGTCAACGAATATGTTTTGGATGTTGGGGTCGTTGATCCGGGTCTGATCGTTGTGCTTTGGATGGTAAAGTCCACTCTGATGAGTTGCTCACCGTTGACTGTGCCAACATTGGTGAATGTCACATCGGTTACCTGGGTTCCGCTGCCGTTCAGCCTTTCTACTGTTGAGCCTCTGATGACTACAAAGTTATTGTCTGTGGTCTTACAGTAGTATTGCTCTTGTCCTGCCACGATAGCTCGGAGATAGGTGCCGGGACAGTTTGCTATCACTGTTGCAGGAGGTATAGGTGTTGGGCTTGGGGTGAGTGTTGGGGTGGCAGTCAGTGCAGGGACACCGGTTGGACCAGTTGGGGTCGGAGTCGAGGCTGGTGGTGCACCGAGTGACATCGCTAGGGTGCTTTGATTGTTTGATATATCTGAGTCAGAGAGCGTATACAGTCCTGGAGCTGGGGTGCCTGCGAGTGGGGTTGGTCCATTGACGACAAGGAAGTTGGTGGTGTAGTAGTGATTCGACGGCCAACCCTGATAGTTAGTGATAGACATCGTAGCATTGAGTGTGCCTGCGGGCGTATTTGCCGCTATGACTCCACTGATTGTGATGCGGAGCTTACCTCCAGGCTGGATGAGTGGATCAGCATTTGAGGTGTGTCCAAAAGTGAACCTGTTTGTCCCCGATCCCGAATCGTACGCTGTTGTTCCTCCAGCCACACTGCTGCATCGGGTTGGATAGCCGATCATTTCACCTGCTGCGGTGCCGGTATTTATCACTGAACAGCTCCACACAATGCCGTTGATCTGTGTTGGAATAGCAGCAGTAAAGGTAAATGCCCATGCCGCCTCACTCGCAAGAGATGAGTTGTCTATATCGACTGTCCATTGCACGGGACTACCTTGGGTTACGGTAGATGGTGTGGATTGGCTGACCGCAAGTCCAAATCCTGGAGTTGGGGTGACGTTGTATAGCCCATCCATACGGTAGATTGCACTTTCAGCCCTCACGCCCGTTGCGCCTGTTGCATAGATATTTGTACCATCCTTGGATAGAGAGTAGATCACTGATGGTCCATAGTATAGATAGTCATCGAGCTTGACCCCAGCTGGCGAGATGCGGAAAAGTCGCATGCTGCTGCCGTACCCTGTCGTATAGTCGTGGTTGTTTATAAACGCCAAT
>CAZIUF010000019.1:0-16810 GCA_964542665.1 uncultured Gammaproteobacteria bacterium
CCCAAATAGTATGGCAATATTGGGTATGTCATGTTTACCAGACTACGACCCGCGTGCATTTGCAGATTTTTCACCACATGCATATAGCACATCAGCAATCAGTGATACATATGAACCTGGGTCTACTTTTAAACCACTTGTAGTGAGTCAGGCACTTGAAGCGGGTGTTATTACACCTACAGAGGTACTTCCCGAGCCCGACTCTATTGAAGTTTCTGATTACACGATCGCAAACTGGGACGGGAAATCTCGAGGAAAGATAGCTATTCCAGATGTGCTTGCCAAGTCGTCGAATATTGGTATGGTCCAGGTTGGGGCAAAACTAGGTAATGAGGCGATGTATACCAGCGTACTCAAGTATGGTTTTGGGAGCGAAACGGGAATAGATCTCCAAGGTGAAGTTTCAGGTAGTATCAAACCAAAGCAGTACTGGTATCCGATCGATTATGCGACGGCGACCTTTGGACAGGGTCTTGCAGTTACCCCGATGCAGCTCATCACTGCGTTTGCAAGTGTAGTCAATGGAGGAGAGCTACTTCGACCATATGTAGTCGAGCGAGTCTCTGACAATATCAGTGTCAATACCCAACACGAAAAAACCGTAGTACGAAGAGTGATGACTGAGTCGACAAGTCGTATCATGCGTCGGATACTCGAGTATACGATCGACAATGCCGAATATCGTTGGCAGAAGCCAGTAGGATACAGGTTTGGAGGAAAAACAGGCACTGCCCAAATTGCAGTAGATGGCAAATACGACACACGCAAAACTATTGCGTCTTTCATCGGTTTTACACCTGTTGATAAACCCCGATTTATGGCTCTTATCGTCATCAAGGAACCCTCAACATCTTCGTGGGGATCTGAGACAGCTGCTCCGCTCTTTTTTGAGATGGCTAAAGAGTTGATCACGTACTACGGTATCCCACCGGAATACTAAGATGTAACTTATAATGTATAACGAAACATGAAAATCCTACGTCAACTCAAAAATATATATCACTGGGTAGTAGCATGGTTGGCACATGCCTATTATGGCTTTCCAGCGGGCAAGTTGAAGCTTATTGGTATCACAGGCACAGATGGCAAGACTACGACTTCATCGCTGATTTATCACGTACTCAAATATGCAGGTAAAAAAGTGTCAGTCATCACTACCGTTTCAGCAACTATCGGTGGGGTGAGCCATGACACCGGATTTCACGTAACCACTCCGGATCCTCATCAAATACCCAAATTGCTTGCCCAAGCAGTTACAAACGGTGATGAATACATGGTCTTTGAGATCACTTCACATGGACTTGACCAACATCGTGCCGCACCAATGCGTTTTGAAGTAGCAGGGATCACCAATATCACTCACGAACATCTCGATTATCATCACACGATGGACCGCTATATCGCTGCAAAGGCAAAGTTGATTTCACTCTCAAAGCTCACTTTTATAAACGCTGACCAAAAAGATACCAGCAAAAAACTGAAGAATTTATCAAAAGAACATCCTGTGAAAACCTATGGACTACAAGAACCTGCAGATATCGCTATTGATATCGCACAAAAATACAACATCTCACTTGAGTCATATAACAAATACAACTTCCTTCTGGCTTACTGCATATGTAAACATCTTGGAGTATCTGATGAGACATTTGGTTCAGCACTCAAGACGTACTCATTTCCTCCAGGACGGATGGAGGTTGTTTATGATGAAGCCTTCACCGCTATCATAGACTTCGCACATACTCCAAATGCGATACGTGAAGCATTGTCTGCGATTAGTCAGAAATATCCAAAGAGGCGTATCATCCACGTCTTTGGTGCTGCGGGCAAACGAGATCAAAGCAAACGTACCGAAATGGGTGAGTCATCGGGTATGTATGCGACGAAAGTGATTTTAACAGAAGAAGACTATCGCACCGAAGATCCCCAGAAAATTGCCGATATGATTGCAGTTGGCCTGGATAAAGCGAAATATCAAAAAGTCACTAACGAGGTGATGAAGGGTGATTTAAATACCGACGAAAGATTGTATACATTTGTTCCTAACAGAGAAATGGCGGTAAAGACCGCTATATCAATCGCTAAAGATGGAGATGTTCTCATTTTTACAGGAAAAGCCCATGAGTCTACCCTATGTCGCGGCACCACAGAGTATCCGTATAGTGAGCACGATGCATGCTTGAAATATATACGAGAACTTAAAACACAGTGAAGTCACTCCATGCGCAAGCTTGTCTACTTAGCCGAACTTCCTAAACATGAGCAGGGTACCCAGCAGTGTGATCATCGAAGCTATCCAAAAGGTTATCTTTATGGGTGATGGATCATCGATAAAGGCATAGGCTATTTGAAATGTAGCTCCAGCCAAAAAGAACACGTACGTGTATTTGGTATAAGCATAGAGCGAATCAGCCTGTCTTACTTGATACTTGGTATTGATTGAGTGCATCAGTGTCTCACAGAACTCCTTTGCGTACTCCAACTCTTCAGAGATATAGGTACGCTTATAATTCACGATCGAGTCTTCATAATCTCGTATATATGTTTCTACGTGCTCGAGAAGTTTTTGCTGGTTATTGATGATGAGACGAAGTGTGGTGATATTGATCAGATTGCTCGTCAAATGACGAATAAGTAGGTTTGAGTCAGTATCATTTTTATATTCTTCCCGCACAGATTTAGTATCCTGGAGAAGATGCTCGATGATTCGAGCCTCATCCTCGAGTACTATTTGGAGCCACTGATCAATAAAAGATCCAAAAGAAAAGTGGGTAATAGCCTCAAGCTCACCACGGTATTTTTTAAAAAAATGACTAGTGTTAAAACCAAATATGGTTGCCTTGTGTTTTGCTTTATCAAAAAATACATTCACCTCAATAGATTTGATCGCATGAAGCTCGCTAACGTATTCAGGAATAAAGAAGATAAGATATATGTATTTTTCGTGCTTATGGAGCTCAATCCGGATATTACTCCCTTTTATTTTTTGCAAAATTGCCTGATCAAGTTTTGGATATTTCTTCTCAAAAGCAGCAAAATCCTCCTTTTTTGGGTTAGTGACTATCTCTATGAGCTTCATGCTATCAATCTAGATCATTTATGAGGCTATTGCAAGGTGTATAATCAACACTAAGTGCATGAAGCGTCGAACGTCGTCATCCCGGCGTATGCCGGGATCCATGTCTTCAAAATGATATGAATACACTAAAAAACCATCAGCACATATTCATCGTCGGCATCAAAGGTGTCGCTATGGCCGGGATTATGACCATGCTTGCGCAAATGGGAAAGAAGGTGTCCGGATCGGATACAGATGAGACGCAGATCACCGACGGACTGGTGTCAAGCAGTGAGGCTCAAGTGGCGAGTTTGAATTCTCGCCTACCAGAGGATGTTGACCTGCTTATATACTCTGCTGCTCATGGAGGATCACTTTCATCTCAAGTCAAGGAAGCAAAAGATAAAGGTATTCCGGTCATGCATCAGGCACAAGTGATTCGTGCCTTATCTTCACTATTTTCCTACTCAATCGCCGTATGTGGGTGTCATGGTAAAACGGGAACTACAGCGCTAACGGTTTTTGTACTAAAACAACTTGGCGTGTCAATCAGCTGGCTCGTAGGTACTCCCTCATTTTATGGTGAGGATGAATCTGGTGCCATCATCGGGTATGCAGGTGCACACTTTGATCCTGAGTCAACAATATTTGTCTATGAATGTGATGAGTACGCAGTCTCACCCCCACAGGACTTGACGCCTAAACTCGAGTTTTATTCACCTACACATACACTGTGTACCAATATTGATTTTGATCACCCGGATGTATATCGTGACATCGAGCATACTCGATCTGTTTTTCACTCTTTTTTTAAGCGTTGTGGGTGGGTGTATGAGTGTAACTCAAAAAGTATTGAAGGAAATATGCATGGAGTTGTAAAGCTGATCGAGCAGCTCAGAGATGAAGGCATACTCGAGCCACAAGGTAAAAATCAGAGTACACACGCAATCATGAAGAGATTCGGCGGAGCAAAACGACGATTAGAAGACTATGGCGAGAGTCAAGGAATACATTTTTATGATGATTATGGTCACCATCCCGCTGAGATCAAAGCAACCATACACGTTCTACGCTCAAAACACCCTGGTCGTCGACAAGTTGTGCTTTTCCAATCACACACCTACTCTCGCACGCAAAGATTAAAGAACGAGTTTGTGGATGCGCTCTCACTAGCTGACTTGGTATATATTGACCAAGTTTTCCCCAGTGCTCGAGAAAAATCAGATGTCGAAAAAATTACCTCACAGGATCTTGAAGCGTTGGCAAATCAAAAAGGGCACATGAATATTCATGGATGTGTTTCACGTGAAGATCTCATCCAGAGAACGAAATTAAACATGAGAGCAGGCGATGTGGTTCTCACTTTGGGTGCGGGCGACATTTACAAAGCTATACCATTACTTCAATGAGTACGAGTCGAGCGTCTGTCAAGGTTGTTGGATCACAGATCATCTATCAGAATAAGCATGTTGTCACGCATGTGGATACTCTAGAGATGGACGGAAGACAATGGGAACAGGTCTATCTTGCGAAGCATTTGCCCGATCTTGATGTGGGAGTTATTCCTTACGAAAATGGTGGAGTTTATATGCTTGATCAATATCGGCATGCAAATGAACGTTACTTTTGGCAATTTCCGGGTGGAGCAGGAGAAATGGGTCGTACACTGCGTGATGCAGCCTCACGTGAGCTTACAGAGGAGACAGGATTTGTTGCGGGAAAGCTCGAGGTTATTGGGCAAACGTGTAATGAGCCGGGGCTTGTACAGTTGAGAACAACCATCTTTGTAGCCACTGATTTAGTGAAGGGAAAACGAAACATTGAACATACTGAGATTGGGATGAAACTCAAATTTTTCACGATCAGTCAAGTTGAAGAGATGATTAAAAAGGGCGAGATCCAGTGTGGATTTGCCCTCGCGGCATGGACATTTTTTAGAAATTATCTTCAGTCACATAAACACTAATGATTTCGATGCAAACATTAATCTACTATTTATAAGTAACACCCTATATAGGCTAGTTTCGGATACAATATACGTATGGTTATCTATCAAAACCACTCAATAGGTGACAAGTTCACCTGGAAAGTCGAGTGTACAGCGCGATATTTTGCATGTGCAAAAAACCTTGATGAACTTAAGGAAATACTAGCCAGCAAAGAGTATGTATCCACGCCTAAGAAGTACACTCTCGGTCTTGGTGCAAATACACTCTTTGCCACTTCGCACTATGATGGGTTTGTTTTGCAGATCGATATGAAGGGTATCAAGCAAGTTGGCGACACAGAGTCGACGATGACGTTTGAGATAGCAGCAGGAGAAAACTGGCACGATGTTATAAAAAAGTTTGTGTGCGAGTATGGTCTGGGAGGGATGGAGAACCTTGCGTATATTCCCGGCACTTTTGGTGCAGCAGCGATCCAAAATGTTGCTGCGTATGGACACACGTTTGAAGATGTATTTGTTGAGTTGGAAGCAATAAATACTGAAAGTCTTGAAATAAGAAAGTTTTCGAAATCAGAAGCTGCGTTCAAGTATCGAGACAGCTACTTTAAATCACGCGAATTTCGCGATACATATATCATCTTAAGCACCACTGTGCGTTTGGAAAAGCCTACATTTCATCTTGCAGAGACGAGCTATCACTCTAACTATGAGAGCCTGAAACAAGAACTGAAGACCGATGGACCATACACGCCCCATCAAGTATTTGATGCGGTGACAAGCCTGCGCAAAAAAAAGCTACCTGAGATCACGGATGTGGGCACCAACGGGAGTACATTTATGAACTCCATCGTATCGGGAGAGAAGGTTAAGGAACTCCTGGTGATATTTCCAAAACTCCAATACTATCCGGTCGAAAAGATGCAGTATCCTGATCCATCAAGTTTGAAATTACTGCCAACTGCAATGTATAAGATAGCAGCGGGACATATTTTTGATCAGCTCGGCTGGAAGGATAAAGTGATCGATGGAGTCGGGACATGGAAAAATCATGCGCTCGTTGTATGTAACTATTCGGCAACAAAACCCGAGCCTATCTTGGAGTATATCAACGCGATGCAGAAGGATTTCATGGAGGCAACAGGTATAATGATCGAGCCAGAAGTAAACATTGTCCGATAACGTTTATGCACGACTCATATCTCATCTACGGCGGAAAACCTCTCAAAGGAGAGGTGACTCTATCTGGTGCAAAAAATGCGTCAGTGAAGCTGATGATTGCAGCAGTATTATGTGATGGTCCTGTCACTCTCAGACGGATCCCACACAATGAAGATAATCAAAATCTAGTCATGCTTCTGCGAGAGCTGGGGTGTAGGGTTACTGTTGAGGATCATACAGTGACGATCGATCCAAGAAATATCTCAATGTCTGAAGTTGGGCTTTTATATGGATCCAAAATCAGATCATCCTTTCTTTTGTTCGGACCTCTTTTGCATAAATTTGCAAGTTGCCGTATCCCGAATCCCGGTGGATGTCGTATTGGCGCTCGTCCAATTGATCGCATCACTGACGCGCTGCAAGAACTCGGAGCAAAGATCTCATACTCTTCTGAGACTGGCTATTATGATGCTTCATTGCCAAAGTCCCCATCGGGATCATGTACATTTGCAAAATCCACTCACACAGGCACAGAGGCAGTCATACTTCTTGCGGCAAAATCACCTGAAACAGTTGTCATTCACAATGCCGCACTTGAGCCTGAGATAGACAACTTAATCGATTTTCTCAATCAGGCTGGAGCACAAATCAAACGAGATGGAGCAGATATCATCTGTAAGGGTAGCGCAACTCTAAATGTCACAGAACCATTTGACGTGGTTGAGGATCGTAATGAAGCCGTGACTTTTGCCGCCATGGCGTACGCGACCAAGGGCGACATTACCATTACCAATATCCATCCATCGCTTATCGCCTCATTTATTGAAAAAATAAAGCAAGCAGGTGGAGGAGTGGATGTCATCGATGAGCATACAGTGAGATTTTATTGGAAGCAGCGACTACTTGCTACAGATGTTACAACCAGTGCACACCCAGGCTATATGACTGATTGGCAGCCACAGTTTGGCATCATGATGGCCACTGCCCAAGGCGTAAGCACAATACATGAGACTATGCTCGAGTCCCGACTCAATTGGGTCCCCGAGTTACGCAAAGTTGGCGCACATATCGAGTCCTTTCAACCTCAACTTCAAAATCCTCAGACGGTATATCAGTTCAACTACGATCCTGCGCAGACGTACGAGCAAGCGATTCGTATTACGGGTGTTGAACAATTACACAGCGGAGTGCTCAAGATGGTAGATATTCGCGCGGGTGCTGCACTCGTTATGGCCGCACTATCTGCTGAGGGTGAGTCAGTCTTACTGGGAGCCAATCACGTTGAACGGGGATATGAAAAACTTACTGAAAAGATACGAGCGCTTGGTGGTGATATACAGCTAGTATAACCAGTTGATAGTGACTTCCGAATGAAGATCTAGTAGGATGAATATGTGAGTCAGCCTTCCCCCAACTCCACCACACTTGATGAGTCAAAAATACCTTCTTCCGATCGGATGAGCTCACTGTATATTCAAGATCCATGGAGTATAGAGGTGCTGATAAAAAATGCATTTTTGCGCACTAAGTCGAGACTACTGTCATATATTTTGTTGCAATTACTCTCTTCGGTTGTTTCATCCATTGTGCTAGTTGTGATGTTGGTCGTAGGTGTTCTGCTTGTCACAGGGCTCATCATAGCCGGACAACAAATAGCCGCAATCATTGTCGGTCTCTTGTTCTTCTTATTTATAGTCGTAGTTTCGGTTTATGTGACGAGTCTATTCCAGTTTGCATCAATCAAAACAGTAATCACGGACGAGACTATTACGGATACGCTTAAATCATCTTGGAAACTCCTTTATCCATACTTGATGCTGACTCTCTGGCAAGGACTATTTATTCTCGGATTACTTCCGCTTGGTGTATTTACCTTTTTTATTGTTCCCGTTGTATGGTCAGTCCTCTTTTCATTCACCAACTTCATTTTGATAACCAGTAAAAAAAGAGATGCATCAATATTATGGATCAGCAAAGATATGTTTCTGTCAAGATTTTGGGATATCGTTGGGAGATATATACTAGTGACTCTACTTGTGAGCGCTGTGACGGGAGCAATTGTCGCCCTGATCAGCTTCATCGTTTCACTTTTTGGAGTCGGTTTGGTGAGTGCGATCGCAAGTAAAGATAAAGAAGCAACCCAATCATCGCTAGCAGTTCTACAGACACTCGTGAGTTTATTCTCAAACTCATTTGGGTTTATTACACCGCTCATTGTCACGCCTTTTTATACAGCATTCCTATTTGAAATGTATAAGCTCATTCCTCTTGCTGATCCACCAAAAAAACCGAAAGTTTGGATAGGAATAGCGGCACTTTCGGTTGTATCCATGTTTACGATATTCTTTTATGGTTATTTTGTGTATGCACTTCCTGAAATAGTAAGCGTGAGCCAAGGAGCAAAAAATAAATCACTTGAACTATTTCAGCAGCAGATTCAAAACTACATCCAAGAAGCTACTCAAAGAGCACAAACGTATGGCAAATGAGCGACTATTTATTGTCAGTGCCTGCTAAAAGACCCTTGACTACTGTATGAGGAGCTATGTTTATGTTAGAGCCAACGATTGTTCCAGGCATCGTGGATACTCCAACACCCAAGAATGCATTTGCGGCGATACAGGCACCGAGCTTGTTGCGCAACGTATCAAAGATGGTTCCATTTGGGAGAGAGATACGGATGGTTTTGCTATCAAGCCGTAGGTTTGCGGTCACGGTCCCCCAGCTCATATTTACTTTGCTCTCCAGTACTGAGTCTCCCACAAATGTATGGTGCAGACTACAACCCGGACCGACATAGCTGCGAGCAACTTCCGACCCAAACCCGATAGTCGATCCCTCCTCAATCATACTTTGACGAACAAGGGTATGATTTCCAACGATTACATTACTACCGATATATGATGGACCCTTAATCACAGCATACGCTTCGATTTTTGCCGTTGGATCAATATATACAGCTCCATCAATCACTGCTGTAGGATGAATATTTGTGTTTTGGAAATCCTTGGACACGCGAAGGCCATGAAGATATATGTTCATAACATCGAGGACATAGTGAGGATACTTCAACTTTGACCATAGTCCAGTATAAGTTATGAGATCGGCACCATACTTTTGCAGAAGTACAGTTTGAGCTTGTTCATACGTACTGTCCTTTTCTGGAGTATTACTAAACTGTTCAAATAGTGATATGAATTCGCTCGCATCCTGAAAGTAATCGGCGACGAGTCGTATGATGTCGCTTGGTTTTTCAGATAGAGTAGGTTTTTCGACTGTCGCAATAACCTTATTATCTTTGAGGACGTAGTATCCAACAGGAAGATGCTCCTCGGTATGACGACCGCACACGAGGAGATGGGGAGATGACTGGATAGCATCAAAAACCTGCTTAAACAGGGCCGCATCAACCATATCTATACCATTTACCACAAAGATGGGTTGGCGACCTAGAATATCTTTAACTTGAATAAGTGCATCGTCCATCCCCTTTGGCTCAGCTTGAACATGAGTTTCTATGCGAACACCGTCAATTGTCGTTGCTAGGCTTCTTATATAACTGTCGTTGCTCGCATTGGTCACGACCAAAATCGAGCGAAATCCACCTTGAATGACCGCGTCTATCGTGTGTTTTATGAGAGGAGTACCACCGATCGGCCACATTGTTTTGTTGGTCACAAAGGGAGCAAAACGAGTGCCGGCGCCGCCTGCGAGGATGACCACAACGGGTTGCATGATGCTATAATTGTACCAGGTCGAGTATATCAATCTAGTTGACTTAACTTGTCCAAACTATATATCTTATGTCAGAGCAAAAGATCACAATTTTAGGTGGGGGAACTGGTTCATTCGTCGTGCTCACATCGCTTAAAAAGCACGGTTTCGACCTTGCGGCTGTCGTAACGATGATGGACTCAGGAGGATCAACCGGTAGGCTACGCGATCAACTCGGCGTATTGCCTCCTGGCGATCTTCGTCAATGCCTCGTAGCACTTTCGAAAGCTCCTGAGCTATGGCGAAAGCTTTTTACCTATAGATTTGAGAAGGGTGATCTCGCGGGACACAACTTCGGCAATATCATGATTTCAGCACTTCAAAAGGTTTCCGAAAATTATGATGAGGTGCTTGATGAGCTGCACTATCTCATGCATTGTGTTGGTCGAGTATATCCAGCAGCACTGTCAATATCTGATATTAACGTCACTTACTCCTCAGGAAGAGTCGTAAATTCTGAAAAACTACTCGATGAATCCAATCCCGATGGCGCAAATATCGTGAGTGCAATAGCCTCACCAAGAGTATCAGCCAATCCCAAAGCGATCAATCGCATACTCTCATCTGACTATATCATCGCTGGACCAGGTGATTTGTACTCGAGTATCATATCCATTGCTTTGGTTGATGGAGTATCAGATGCTGTACAAAAATCTACTGCAAAACTCATTTACATCATGAATATTATGACCAAAGCATCGCAGACACTCAATTATTCTGCCTCACAACACATTGAAGATTTTACGAAGTACTTTGGTCGGGTACCAGATATATGTGTGGTAAATACCGATACAGTGAGTCCAAGCATGGCAAAACTCTACTCAGAGCTCAATGAAACTCAGGTCGATGATGATCTGAAGAAGATGGGATATAAAGGACAAATTGTACATGCGTCGCTTCTGGATACCTCAGTTCACCCAAAATCCAGTCAGGAATCACTTGCAGCCACTTTTTCACACAGCATTGTGAGACATGATGAGCATAAACTTGAAATTTGCTTGGAAGACCTGCTAAAGTAATAGTATATGATCACACACATACACCATCGGCTTCGACGTCATACCATCTCTTTCCATCATGCTATTGAGGGAGTTGTTTGGGCACTCAAAACTCAGCCAAACTATCAGATACATCTATTACTGTCAGTTCTTTCTGTACTCGCTGGGTTGTATTTTGGCATCAAGAAGTTTGAATGGTTGATGCTTATGCTCACCATTGGTGGAGGATTAGTCATCGAAACGATCAACTCAGCAATCGAACAAACGTTGGATTGTGTTTCACTTGAGCATAGAGATGATATAAAGATTGCCAAAGATGCATCTGCTGCAGCGATGCTTATATATGCATGCACAGCAGCGATCATCGGACTAAGCATCTTTATTCCGTATATATTTCCGCTATGAGTGATTCTGCCATCTATTTATTTGCTACAGTTTTTTCTTTTGTTGTTCATTTCTCCCTTTTTATTCCGTTTATCAACTTTTTGTACACCAAAAAGATGCAGCGCGCACATCAAGAGACGATTGATCCATTTGGGAGAAGGACTCCCATATTTGACAAGTTTAATGGACACAAAGCTGGTACTCCTATTGGTGGAGGAATACTGATCATTGGGATATCGATACTTATTTATTTGGGGTACCTCATGTGGTTTTTTTATGCGGGTAGAGTAGTTACTTCAAACTATGCATCGGTGATTTCTGGTGTTGTCTTGCTGACTATCACTATGCTTGGCTTTGGCTTTATAGGCCTCTATGATGACTTGTCAAAAATATTTTTGTGGAGTAGACATAACTTTTTTGGCCTACGCATGCGCCACAAGCTCGTACTCGAGCTGGCGGTCGCATTTGCTGTTTCCTGTGCGATGTATTTCTATCTAGGTATTGATATCATTCACATTCCGTTTATTGGCACTCTACATCTTTCTTTTTGGTATGTGCTATTTGCTACGTTTGTAATCGTTGCATTTGCAAATGCGGTCAATATCACTGACGGTATGGATGGACTATCGAGCGGTACGCTGATGATTGCACTTATTGGGTTTTGGATAGTTTCACGATCGATCATAGACGTTCCGACCTCACTATTTATTGCTATATGGCTTGGTGGATTGCTCGCCTTTCTATACTTTAACGTATTTCCGGCTCGTATTTGGCTCGGAGATACTGGCGCACTTGCGTTTGGTGCAACATTTGCAGTGATTGGTCTCATGCTTGGTAAATCATTTGCACTCCCAATCATTGGTGGTGTTTTTGTGATCGAAGTGATGTCATCTGGACTGCAGCTATTGGGAAAACGGTTTTTAAATCGGAAGATATTTCAAGTTTCACCATTTCATCTATATCTACAACACAAAGGTTGGCAAGAACCAAAAGTTGTGTTTAGGATGTGGATATTGGCTATACTATTAGTCATTATTGGTGTTGCAACTGCACTATTACGATGAGTAAGTCCAACTCCTGCGAGATGTTCATATCATCGCTCAAAGGTAAGCGTGTCCTTGTGGTCGGGCTTGGTCTCCAGGGTGGGGGTGTGGGAGTGGCTCGATTCTTTAGTCGTCATGGTGCGTTGGTGACCGTAACTGACACCAAATCGCATGGAGAATTATCAGATTCTATCACCGCACTCAAGGACCTACCAAACATCACCTACCATCTTGGTGGACACCATAACGACGATTTTCTAAATACTGACCTGATCATCAAAGGACCATCTGTACGTTGGGATAACCCATATATTTTGAAAGCTTTGCAAGTCGGCATACCAGTGACCATGGAGACTGCACTTTTTGTAAAGTACGCTGGTTGCAAAACAATAGGTATCACGGGCACTCGAGGGAAATCAACAACTACGAACCTGATTTTCCAAACCCTAAGCCAACTATATAAAAAAGGAAAAGTCTACATGTCCGGAAATGTACCTGGAACCTGTGCGATTGCGCTGCTTGATACAGTGAGGGATCATGATCTTGCTGTTTTAGAACTCTCATCCTGGCAACTATCGGGCTTCCATCACGAGAAAATATCACCAAATATTGCACTATTCACCAATCTCTATCCAGATCACCTCAACTACTATCTTGGAATGACCGAGTACGAGCACGATAAAAATGCAATTGCTCAGTACCAACAAAAAGGAGATGTGTATATCGATGGACGGAAAATGTCGAGTGTTAATCATCATGAACACAATAAATCTTGCGCAAAAGCAGTATGTATTGCTGTTCTTGGCGATTCATCGAGTGTAGCAATCGACTCTGCCATATCGTCTGTATCGGGTTTGCCCATGCGACAGGAAATCATTTCGATATTTGATGATATTACGGTCATCAACGACTCAACTTCTACCACTCCTATCGCTCTTCAGACTGCGTTGAAATCATATGTGGACAAACCAGTTATTTTGATTATGGGAGGCAATGCAAAAAAACTACCTCTCGCAGATCTGATTACCGAAATTATCAGTGCAAGACAGATAAAAAAAATATTTTTTATGCCAGGTACGTTCACTGATGAAATACATGGATCGATACAGGGAACTTTGATCTCTGACTTTGAACAACTGATCAAGTCTGCAACACAATATGCTCAAGAGCTCAATCAACCTTGTTATCTTCTTTTTTCACCTGGCGCAACATCATTTGCTCAGTTTAAAAATGAATTTGATAGGGGAAATCGATTTAATAAACTCATCTCTGATATAATCAAATAATGGACCGAAAAAAGTTAAATTCAGCCTGGTACAACAACCTATACATCCTTCCAATCATCTTATCGCTGATTGGTTTGTACTTTGTATATGAGGCTTCTTCTATCCGAGCGATCGAAACATACAGAGATGATCTCTATTTCCTCAAGCGTCAAGCACTCTGGTGTGGCTTGGGTATCACCAGTATGATTTTGGTCAGCCGTATCTCCTACAGACGTCTGAGCACACTTGCCCTTCCTGCAATCATCTTTAGTTTGATCACTCTCGTTGCTGTGCTTATTCCCGGTATTGGCTCTAAGATCAATGGAGCAAGTAGATGGATCGACCTTGGACCACTTGGATTTCAACCTGCAGAGTTTGTGAAACTATCTGTGATTTTGTATTTAGCTGCGTGGTTTCGTCAGCGAGAAAAACAGAGAATATTTGCATTTATAGCACTGTTACTCTTACTCGCTGGGTTGGTTATGTTGCAGCCTGATATGGGTACTGCAATCATCATCGTCTCGCTTTCTTTGGGTATGTATTTCATTGCTGGTGTACAGATTCGTCAGCTACTCTGGGTACTTCCTGTCTTTGTGGGGATTGCAGTGGTGACCGCGCAATCCGCGTCTTATAGATTGCACAGACTAAGAGTATTGTTTGACTCAAGCCTGGATCCGTTAGGTATCGGATATCACGTGAGGCAGGTGACGATTGCGCTCCAAAACGGAGGACTACTGGGACTTGGTTTCGGAGCCTCCAAACAGAAGAATTTGTTTTTACCAGAAGCACACACTGACAGTATATTTGCAATATTTGTTGAGGAAATGGGTTTTATTGGGGCAATCGGACTCATCATACTCTACGCATTATTTTTGTACTATCTATATCGTGTGATTGTACAAACGAAAGATAGATATGGATTCATGTTGGCTTCGGGAATACTCATATTTTTTGGTATCCAATCTATTCTTAATCTTGCCGCGATGACAAAGCTAGCTCCGTTGACTGGAGTCCCGCTGCCATTTATATCAAGTGGTGGGACGAATTTGCTTGTTTCATATATACTCGTAGGCATAGTCATCAGTGTCAGTAGACACTCAGTTTTTGCAAAGTACAAGTCATGAAAGCACATACATTACTTATCACCGGCGGACATCCAACTCCAGCACTAGCTGTCATTGACGAGTGTGCAAAAAACTTTCCTAACATCAAGGTCGTGTTTGCAGGCAGAAAATATGCAAACTCAAAAGAGTTATTAGAGACGTACGAATATGACGAAGTCACTCAACGAAAAATTGAGTTTATTCCCGTTGCATTTATGAGAGGATGGAAAGGTCTTATTTCTTTTCCCCAGGCATTCATAACTTCACTTCAAATACTCAAAAAGCATCGTCCCAACGCGATACTATCTTTTGGTGGATATATTGCTTTGCCATTTGTCTGTGCAGCGCGGTTGTGTCAGGTACCCGTATACACCCATGAGCAGACTGCAGTCATGGGTACTGCAAATCGATTCATCAGCAGGCTCTCTCAAAAAGTATTCTTGTCTTTTCCAGATACAAAAACTACTTCACGGAAATATGTATACACAGGAAATCCTATTAGACGACAAATCCTAGTTCCGCCTATCCAATCTCCCCTGAATATCCCTTATGACAAACCTATATTGCTGATTTCAGGTGGAAATCTTGGATCTCACTCAATCAATCTTATGATTTTTCCAATACTTCAACAACTATTGAAGACGTTTACGGTCGTACATCAAACGGGTAACATCCAAGCATACGGAGATTATGAGTCTGCAGTAGAAACCAAACGCGCGCTTGATGAGAACTTGCGTTCACATTATGTTCCATTGCCGTATCTTTCCACTGATGCATGGAGCTACATATTGTCAAAGTGTTCGATAGTTATTTCACGATCTGGTGCAAATACGTTCATTGAGCTTGTTGCTGCCCAGAAACCGTGTGTTCTCATACCTCTTCCATGGTCTGCACATGGCGAGCAACGTAAACATGCTCAGATATTGCATGATGCTGGTGTTGGTGAGATTTGTGAACAGACTGCTGGGACAGCCAAGCTGCATGAAGCAATTATGCGAGTTTTTGATAATCGCTCGAAATATGTTGAAAAATATCCTACACTACAGCATCTCTATGTTCCAGACGCGGCGAACTCCATCATTAAGGCCATTGTCTTCACGCCAGCGTAAGCTTTCAGAGTACCTGCAGTCTTCAAAGAGTCAACAAAAGTCTATGATACTCAATCCCTTTGCTTTCTTGAAGCATACTGCTTCTTCCATCAGTGGTTTGCCATCACACATCCTTTCAGTCACTGGCAAAGTACCTCTCTATATCGTCGTATCAACGATCATTTCTATGATGATATTTTTTGGATATAGTTTTTTTACGATTCAAAAGATCATTGTCATAAAAGACACTCCAGGAGATTTTCCTTTGAAAAATACTAATCAACTCATTGGTCAAAGTATGATATGGCAATCTACACAATCCATACAAGATACCCTGAAAAAATCAAATCCTGATGCTGCCCTGATCACAGTGACCAAAGTATTTCCACAGACTCTTGAAATTAATGTGCACCTAGCGCGTGCAGTACTTTCTATCTATATCAGCGATTCGCAATATGTTTTGCTTGATTCTGACGCGAAGGTTGTAAAAATTGTATTTGAGCCAGTTACAGAACTCCCGATTTTAACCTATTATCAAAAATTGGTCAGTACTGACTATGAGATCGGCTCACGCATCGCATACTCTGATATCCGTGCTTCAGCTCAGATTGCCACAGTGCTGTCTCGCTATGGGTACACAAACTTCACCATTCAAATCGATGATACTGCACGGATCGATATCAACTGGAAAGAAACACACCTCATACTGAGCAATAAATCAGATATTGCGCGTCAAATAGCCTCGCTGGATGAGTTTATGCGTGTTTTGACCAGGACTACAGAGCAATACAAAAAGGTAGACTTTCGGTTTGACCGTGTGATTACAGAGAAATGACGAGCGTCTCATATCTATTTGATTTTCGCTAGCATTCTATCTATAGTGTATACATGGCGCATCCAGCTACTATCACTTCTTTCGACATCGGAACTGCTCTTATCACGGGAATCCTCGCTATGTATGGTCGGGCTCTTGTGCGCGCGGGGGGAGTCG
>CAZIUF010000020.1:0-16238 GCA_964542665.1 uncultured Gammaproteobacteria bacterium
AGGTGGTCACGGCGGGCGCCTGAAGAGCGTCAGATGCGTGTTCGACTCACGCTCTTGGCACCACTTCGCTCTTTTAAGCTCCGCGGTGCAGGCACCAGAGCGCAAGAAAGTGAAGTAAATGAACTCATGATTTTAGCGGGTTTACCCGCCGAAGTCGGAGACGAAGGCGGGCGTAGTTTACCGTAAATTGCCCCGCCATGGCGGGGAGACAGAGGGTTCCCTGAGTTTAGAAAGACAAGCATTTTTATAAATCGCGGGCGTAGTTTACCGGTAAAATGTCTCCTTGCCAAGGAGAAGACAGAGGGTTCAATTCCCTTCGCCCGCTCACATGATTTGGATCGTTTATATTATCCAATCAACGACTACTCAAAGATACTATATTGGTTGTACTTCAGATCTAGATCGTAGGCTAAAAGAGCACAATACGAATAAAGGAAAATCTACCTGTTATCGCGGCCCATATGCTGTTGTGTATATAGAAGAGCATTCTTCAAGACAGCTTGCGCTCGCTAGGGAAAGGCAGATTAAATCATACAAAGGAGGTAATGCATTCAAAAGCATATTGTCGAGGTAAAATGCCCCGCCACGGCGGGGAGACAGAGGGTTCAATTCCTCCCGCCTGCTGCGGGATAAACTTTCGCCCGCTCACTCAAGTTCGCGTGCCCGCTTATGGCGGCGGACAGACCAGCCACAGCGGGATTAACGAGCTGTAATCACTCACTTTCGTTTGTGAACTGCTCGTGCAAACCTTCGCCCGCTCACACATTCTGCGTGATAAAACTTCTTGCATTCTCTCCCTGTTTTTATGTATAGTGAATGTATGTCAGAAGCAATAGCTCAACCAGCTCCGCCTATCAGCACGGACATAGTCATCCCATCGCGAGAAATGAGCAAGAGTGTCCAGACGCTCCCTGAGTTTCTCAGAGAGGAAGCGATTCATATTGTCCGGACTGGCAAGTCGTTTCATTATGATCGGAAGCACCTTCAAAACGGCCTCATTCACCTGAGCTTTTTCGCTGGCGTCTTGCCATTGGCACACATAATCATCCCTCTTATTGCTTGGAAAATACAAAAAAATCACAAAGACGACGCCTTTGCCGAAGATGCGATGAAAGCTTTTAACTTTCAACTTACCTGCACGATTTATATGATCATTTTCGTCCTGCTGACTACAGCGATTGGACTGATGTCGTTTCCCTTTATCAAAGAACTGTCTGGAGTTGCCGCATCTGAAAAGGAAACACCACTGACTGTTATGATCCCAACAGTTCTGATGCCCGCACTAACGATATACATCTGTGTCTGGGCATTCTTTACATGTAAGATAGCTTACGAACGGCTGAGAGGCAAACCTGCCCATTATCCGACGTCGATCCAATTTCTTTCTCTGGATAAATGATCCAAACCCAATCAATCTATTGATTTTCCACAAAAATACTTTAACATATATTCTCTATGTCACAAACAACCGTTTCTCTCCAACCCGATGACCCTGGCTGGCGTCGTGCTCAAGGTCTTCTCCTCACTCAACAGTATTCTCCTGATCAACTGAAAGCATACGTGAAACAGTACGGATCTCCACTCCTTCTCCTTTCAATCAAATCAATCAAGCGGCAATATGCAACTTTGCAACGTCTTCTTCCGAGAGTAAAGCACTATTATGCACTCAAGCCTTTACCTCACCCTGAGGTAGTAAAAGCACTCATGGAGATGGATGGATATTTTGACCTCGCCACCAATGGAGAAGTAGATGTGGTGCGCTCAGCAGGTGTTGATCCAAAAAGATGTGTCCACAGTCACCCCATCAAGCGACCCAACGATGTGCAGTATGCGCTCGATTTTGGGAACGACACATTTGTATTTGAAAATGAATATGAGCTGGTCAAGCACGCAGCAGTCAAAGACAGAACAAGATGGTTGATGCGTCTTTCATTTCCAAATCCCGAAGCCCAGTGTGATCTTTCATCTAAGTTTGGCGTGCTCCCTGCAGATGCATTTGCTCTCCTCAAGAAAGCTCATGAGATGGGCTATCATGTGCGTGGTTTGAGCTTTCACGTAGGGAGTCAGATGAAGACACCTGCGAAGCATATCGAGGCGATCACTTTTGCCAAACAACTCGTTGATCAAGCTCGAGCTGCAGGTATCAACACACTTACTACCCTCGACCTCGGTGGAGGATGGCCGGTGACGTACATTGAGCCAACTATGCCAATCGAAGACTTTGTAGCTCCCATTGCGGAGGCATTGGATGATTTCTTCTCTGACTTTGAGATATTGAGCGAGCCAGGACGATTCATCGCTGGACCATCTGTCGTTGCGATTAGTAGTGTCATGGGTAAAAATATCCGTAATGGACAGATGATGTACTATCTCGATGATGGACTTTACAATAGTTACTCTGGTATTTTGTTTGACCACGGTCACTATCTCATCTATTCACTCAAAGAACTTGAAAATCCAGATAGTGAGATGAAGCACTCAACTCTTGCAGGTCCTACTTGCGACAGTATCGATGTGATGTATCGAGATATCCTCATGCCAGAGATGGAGCTGGGCGACCTTCTGGTTTCTCCTGTTATGGGAGCATATGCAGGAGCATCGCACGCGACAGACTTCAACTTCTTTATGCGACCAAAGATGATAGTGGTTGAATAACTGAGAGTGAAGAATGTATAACGTAGAACCTAACTTGGGTTAATGTCGTATGAGGATTTTTCTCTTCATCTAACTCGCTTCGCTCAGACAGAGATTCATCGAAAAATCCTCATACTACACACAAACTTATTTAATGAAGATGGCTTTAATTTGCAGAAGCAATTTCTTTTGGTAGCTTCTCAATCGGGACTTCCATCCGATAGTTCCAATTGGTGTCGCTGATGATGCCTGGCACATTGATGCGCGTCGTTGACCCCATCCAGTCCTGCATGGCGATGATAGCAATATTGGTATGCCTGATCAGACCTTGAACTACGTCACGATATGTATAGGGCACTTGTGGGATCGTCAGAATCGATGCAAGCTTGACTTGTTGGCTGGGCGTCAGACCTTCGAGGTATTCTGCGAGTGGGCTCGTGTCATGTGTTGAGCTGAAATAAATATGTGGTTGACCGTCAAATAGAAGAAAGTCTTTTTGGTCGATGACGTCGGATGCTTGAGAAAACATCAGCGTAACTACCGAAACCCCGAGCACTCCGAGACGATGGGCCGTGGCCTCAAGCTGCTTCATGCTGAATTCGGAAATATCCTCTATATATATGCCAGACTTGAGTTCGCTCGCCATATTCACAAAGTGTTTCATGTATATCGCTCCCGGGCCCTGCATGATTTTGTCTTTCTTGGTGTCAGAGACATGAAACATCTCATACTCGTAAAAGCGCACTGCTGAATCGATGCGCACGCGATCAAACAAAGTCATCGTATGGCGCATGCGTTCATCCCACATCGTGAATGTGTCTGGGTGATCAAAGTTGTAGAGAGGAAAACCCCAGATTTGTCGATTGCGCCAGTGCCGTCCACCCAAAGACCCGGCGACATACTCGAGATCGTATTCAGGAGTCAAAACAAATGCATTCGGATATCGCCAGCAGTGATAACTACCGATGGGAAGAAAAAAAGGAAGATCACCCCATATCTCTACGCCCATTTTCCTAGCGTACATCTTGAGCTCCTCGAATGTCTGGTGGAGGATGTACTGGGTACGCTTGATCACATCGATACGACGCGCAAAGTTCAAAGTCCAATGCTTTATCTTTTCATCATCAGGATGATGAAACCCCGGATCCCATCGTCTCCAGTCATCAGTGGCATGTTTCTCACAAAGACATTGAAATACGGCATATCCATCGAGCCAATACGCATTTTTTGATGCAAAGAGAGTGTAGTTGTCGATATAGAGATTATCGATTTTCTCCTGCATATCAAATTGCAAATACGCAGGATTGATCCCGATCCCACAACTCCAATATGGCGAGGTAAAGTAGTTCACTTGTGGATCAAAACCTGTTGGGTTCAGTGGCAACATCTGCCAGATGCTTTGTCCAGTAGCGTGGAGCCAGTCGACGAATAGCTTGGCCATCCCAAAGTAGTCATCAGTGCGCAATGACTCAGAGGAGAGTGAGTTGAGTGGGAGGAGGGTACCGAGATGCTTAATCGAAGACATGCAAACATGATATCAGATTGACGCACCAAATTGAGCGAGGTCTGGTTCATATTTTCTTCTTCATCTAACTCGCTTCGCAATTGTAATGGCTACGATTAGTAAACTAGCTTCGCTCAGACAGAGATGAATTCAGAAAATACAAACCAGACCTCGGTAGCTAGGAGGAGTGTCTCTACTTATGACGATGGATCACAAAACATCTACAGCTCGGACGATAGCCGCTGCATCGATCTCTTCATATGCGAGGAGCTCTGCAGGCTTGCCACTACAGGGCATCTTTCGTACGGCGAGAGAAATAAACTCGCAATCGATATTTTTTAACACACTCTTTACAGCTTCTGCCATGCCACCTTCAGCATAGTGATCCTCAATGACGATGACCTTTTTGGAATCTTTACATACTGTATTGACAGTCTTTTCGTCGACAGGTTTTACAGAGTACAGATCGATCACCGTTACCTTCTTGCCTTTTGATACGAGTTCTTTTTGTGCCTTGAGCGCTTCGTGGAGGGTGATCCCAGCAGCGATCAACACTGCATCTTTTGCACCATCTGTTGCTCCGTGGACTTTCGATCCGCCAACGGTAAATACTTCATCTGGTCCATAGATCACCGGAGTTTTCGCACGAGTGGTACGCATATACATGAGACCCTTTGTGTGGGCCATGTACTCGATCAGCTGTGTAGTTGATTGAGCATCGCTGGGATAAAATACAATACTTCCCCAGATAGAACGCATCATGGCGATATCCTCCAGTGCCATTTGTGATCCACCATCCTCACCGATGGAGACTCCTGCATGAGAACCGACTATTTTCAGATTTGACTCAGCAGCACCTGCCATCCGGATCTGATCATAAGCTCGTGTGAGAAATACTGCAAAACTTGATGCAAATGGGACCATATCTCTGAGTGCAAGTCCCGTCCCAACACCAATCATATTTTGCTCAGCGATGTACATCTCTAAAAATTGTTCTGGGGTAGACTTTTTTACTCCGTCTGCAAATGTTGAGTTGCTTGTCTCTGCATCAAGTGCAATTACTGCAGGATTTGACTGTGTAACGGCAGCGAGTGCAGCACCGTACGCTTCCCGGGTAGCAACCAGTTCACCTAGTTTGTATGTTGGAGGCTCATATTCATTGATAAACTTCTTTACAGACTCGACCTTTGCTGGCTTGGTGATAGTACCTACCAAAGAGGTGTCAACCTCACCAAGTTCAAACAACACTGCGGGGAGTGCTTCTGGCTTGACTGCGGTACCGTGTTTTCCATCTTTGTCCTGGAGTGATGCTACGCCATAACCCTTGAATGTTTTGGCGATGATCATAACCGGTCTATCCTTCACAGTATGTGCTATTTGATATGCACCACGTATCTGATCGAGATCGTGACCATCGATGATGATCGGCCACCAACCAAATGCTGTCGTTTTATCCTCAAATGATTTGAGGTCATGACCAAACATAGTTTCTCCTCGTTGACCGAGACGATTTGCATCAAGGATGGCGATGAGGTTGTCTGTTTTGTAGTGTGAGGCTAGTTGCATAGCTTCCCAATTTGATCCTTCGGCCATTTCACTATCTCCGAGCAGTACATAAGTGCGGCTATCGGTGTGAGTGAATAGTCTCGCATGGAGTGCCATCCCAAGTCCCACGGATAACCCCTGCCCCAGTGAGCCAGTTGGCATCTCAGTGTAGGGGAACTTCATCGTCGGGTGTCCTTCAACGGCTGAACCAAACTGACGGAGTTTCATCAGATCTTCTTTGGGATATGCGCCGCCAACTGCCCAGAGAGCATAGAAAAGTGGCGCAGCGTGACCTTTGGAAAAGATCAGTCTGTCATTCCAAATATTGTCTTTGTGATCAGTGTCGTATCTGAAGAAACCTTCATACATCAATACCGCCATGAGGTCGGCCGCAGATAGACACGATGTGGGATGTCCGGAGCCAGCCTCAGTTGTCGATACAAGCGAGTAATAGCGGAGGAGTTTTGCGAGTTGTTGAGTTGTCGACTTATTTTTCATGCTCAGATCGTACCAGGTAATATCATTTTGTCAAAAAGTGGGGAAATGATCGGGACAAAAACGTTATTTGCACTATAAATCTATTTTATGTGCAAGTTCAAAGAAATACTTCGCAGTAGGGGATAGCGGAAGTGATTGAGCCTCGTCATAGGTCACCCACCGGTATTCGGCCAGCTCAGCATCTCGAAATACCACATCTCCTTCTGCATAATCCGCAAGATACGCCAGTGCGATCATATGTACCATCTCGCCACTATGATTCTCAGTGACTACATCGTCGAATCCAAGTCGCTGATAGTTTTTTGCTTTGATACCAGTTTCTTCATAGAGCTCACGTACCACACACTCATCAAGTGTCTCGCCTTCCTCAACATGTCCCCCAGGTCCTGTCCACATATTTGGATAAGGTCCGATATTTGGCTGCTTTTTGACGAGAAGAAACTTGTCTTCTTTTTTAACTAATACACCGCACACAATAGATTTGTTCATACGAGATAAGTATACAACAGGCAGTAAATGCGGATTGTTGCTGTATTGTGTATTTACGTAATCGTCCTAGGATAGAGCTATCTATGTCCATTTGCTGGGCAGAAGATGCCCCTCCGACAGATCTAAGTGGTGTCACATTCATAGCTGCATCTCATTTGGCGCCTAAAGTTGGCCCAGTACCTCGGGGTGATGAAGGTGTATACAATGATTCAAGAACCTTGATCCCAATTGGACCATTTGGATCTGGTCCATATAGATACTGCGAAACACTAGTAGAAGCTCAAAAATACTTTAAAGATGATAATGATGCACGTGCAGTTCACGAGGAGGAGATGAGAAAGTTGCGGGAAAAGGAAAGGCTAGAAAAGCTGGCGGCAGAACTTAAAGTACTGCAAGCAACGGCTCCTACTTGTGTGCAGGGCAATATATTTCACGGAGTAAACTAGATGGTCCTAAGGACGCAGATTTATTTCACTTCGAAGTTCTTCCACATCTGACTTGCACGGGGTTTCACATCGCCCATATATTTACTATTGAGCCTTTTGTTGCTCCCATAGGCATGGGCTGCTGAGGTAGAGATTTTTTCAAATGCCATCTGGGCGATGGGCATTTTGTAATACAACAGAATAGGCATATTCGCAACATTGTGCAGCTCAAGCGTCATCTTGAGATTGTTCCCTGGATCGAGGAAACCTGCGGTGATGTGTATGAGGAGGCCAAGACGGCCAACTGAGCTTTTGCCTTCGAGTCGTCCGACGTATTCAGCAGACACACCAGTCTGTTCATAGATCATACCGAGTGCAAACTCGCCTGGGTGGAGAACAAATGGTTTGTCACCTTGGATGCTGATCTCTTTCATCATGTGATCGACGGGTTTGCGAGGATCGATGACAGCGTGTTGTGTGGTATCAAACACGAGAAAGTGTCTATCGAGGTGTAGATCGATAGATGCGGGCTGAAGATATTTCTCGTCATAGGGTGTCACACTAATATCTCCTGACGCAAGCGCTTTTTTGATATCGACGTCTGACAGAATCATGGTGTGGAGATTATACACCACAGCAATTTAGGCCACATATCCAGCTATTTTGTGATATACTATGTACTAGATTGTAAGAAATGATACTGCTATATGCAGTATGCACGTATCTTCAGCCAGAATCCTCTCCATTTATTTTTTCTCGAGGACTCCAGCTGACACAAGCGGAGTACCACATCGTTAATCTGTAGGCATTCCTCTTCAAGATCGAGATCTTTGGATCTCCCTTTTTTGCAACAGTTATATTTCCTTTTATTTTCTTTCTATGTTCACACCTGCCTCATCATCGTTTTCAAATCGTCCAACACGATCTCGTTTTGGTCGATCATCTGGTCCCGCACGCTCATATGGCCAATCACCTCGGAGAGCCGAAGGGTCGACCGGAAGCTACGGCTATGGCCGTCCTTCAGGTGACGCTGCTCGTCCAGGTCGTTCATATGGCTCACGTCCTATGGGCTCAAGACCCTATGGCGCTGCCCCCTCAGGAGGTAGATCTGGTCGCCCAGCTGGTCGATATGGTGGACCCCGTGGATTTGCTCCTCGAGGTCAAGCATCACGTCGTGGAGGCAGATCAGAAAGTATTGCCACTAGTCGCTATATCCGAGCTGCAGTCATCAAACCTGCCGAAGAGGTAGTGATCCCAACGACTAAATATACAGATTTCCCACTCCATCCATCACTCCTTGCAAATATTGCAAAAAAAGGATATATCCACCCAACCCCAATCCAAGATCAGGCCATCCCTCATATCATGGCGGGTAAAGACGTCGTAGGCGTCGCCAATACAGGCACCGGTAAAACTGGAGCTTTCCTCATCCCGACGATCGAAAAAATCGGTCACAATCCGATGACCAAAGCGCTGATCATCGTCCCCACCCGTGAGCTCGCAGAGCAGATCCAACAGGAACTTACCTCACTCACGACAGGTATTGAGATCTACTCAACTCTCGTCATCGGTGGAGCATCTATGATCCGCCAGATCACGAGTCTCCGTCGTCATACACACTTTGTCATCGGTACACCAGGCCGCATCAAAGACTTGATAGAGCGCAAGGTACTTAATATGAGCAACTACAGCGTATTCGTCCTCGATGAAGTAGATCGCATGGTAGATATGGGATTTATCCAAGATATCAAATATCTCGTATCCCTACTCCCTGAGGTACGTCAATCACTCTTTTTCTCAGCAACTATTTCACCTGATATCAGTCAAGTCATGGCAAAGTTTCTTAAAGATCCAGTGACTATCCGAATCAAGTCAACATCTTCGACTGTAGATACGGTCAATCAAGATGTGGTCCGAGTCCCTCATGGCATGACCAAATGGCAGGTACTTGAGCCACTCCTCAAAAAAGATGGATTCACCAAAGTCATGATCTTCGTCCGTACCAAGCGTGGCGCTGATGACCTCACTGGCAGGTTGCTCGACGCAGGATTTCAGGCAGGAGCTATCCATGGTGACAAGCCACAACGCGCCCGACAGATCGCAGTCCGAGAGTTCAAAAACTATCAGACAGATATCCTCGTAGCGACTGATGTCGCTGCTCGTGGTATCGATATCCCTGATGTGACGCACGTCATCAACTATGACGAGCCTGCTACCTATGATGACTATGTACACCGCATCGGTCGTACTGGTCGTGCGGGTAAAGGTGGGCAAGCGCTCACGTTCATCGCGGGATAATTTGCCTGTAGATTTTTGTCCGGCAAAGTAAAACGAGAGCGGAAAGGGCGAGATTCTCTTCGACCCCACAATGCGAGGCAAGCAGGCTCAGGGTAACTTCTCATCTCGCAAAACACGAGGAGTGAACTAGCAGACTTTGTGAGAGGTCATTTTGAGCAAAAAAATCAATGATGCGCACCCTCTTGGCGCTTAGTGCTAGCTTTAAACCCATGTACCTTCTGCTACTGGTCGTGGTGACTAATTGCTCTCTTTAAGCACGCACCCAATTTAATTTTCTGGTATCAAGAAACCAGAAATAAATGAAAATGATTCCGACAGACAAGAAAATAAGTGGTAGGTGGTCATGGAGAAGTATTGCTATGGAAAACAATATTAGTCTACCGAGTACGGTAGGTATTTCACGTAGTACTAAGAATTGTGCATCATCTTTACGTGCTTGATTGTACATGAGCGAGCTATAAGGTACGAGGAATACCTTCAGTGACAAAGTAGCAAAAATGGTAGCAATATAAAATAAATATTGGTTAGGGAAAAATTCTCCAATAGCAAAATTTATAAGCCAAACGATGCTTACAAGTAATGCACCTATTTTTATAAGTGTGTGTTTGTTCCATTGGTCTGTTAGCTTTCCTAAAGTTAAAGTGAAAAACAGTGAAGCAACCGATGTAATCGTTGCAATGATTCCCACTTCTAGAGTGCTTGCAAGCTGTAAGTAAATGAATATTGTCCATAGGGCCATAGCATCTTCAGCTAAGTTGTCAATGATTTCTGGTACAAAGTACTGCCTGTTTTTTTGCCAGATTTCAATAAATCTTTCTTTTGAAAAAATAAAGCTTGTTTTTACTGATTTCAATGACACTATTGGTAGAAAAGTAAAAAATAATATCAACATAGCAAAGGCAAACAAAATGTTAAATCCATAATGGATAGCTATGAATGCTCCTACAAGAGGACCTGCCATAGATAATGCTTTCGGTACAACAAAAAACTTACTCATTGATTTTCCCATGCTCTCTTCTTTAGTATTGCGCACAAAGAGGATATTAAGGGGTATCCAGTAGAATGCAGATTCTGCGCCAGAAATAATTGGGATTATATAAAAGAGTATGGGCGTATCTTTCAATCCAAACATAAGAAGTAAGAAATACGTGAGCAATAATCCAAATCTTACATGCAAGGAGTGTACTAATCCTATTTTGTTCGATACTTTAACCGTGATAAAAGCAAACAAAAGAAGAGTGGCATGATGAATCATCATCCATACCATTACCATCTGAAAGGAGTACCCCAAATTAAAAAGAAAAATAGGGACGAAGATTGCTACAAAAGACATGGCGAACCCATTCAAACTCATCATTCCCAATACTTTATTGAAGCCATTGTCTGTGATATCTTTGTTTTCCATAAATTTCCTGAGACTCATTGTATACATCAGATGTTTCAATCTATGGAAAGCGCGAGATTTCCTTCGACAAGCTCAGGATAAACTTCTCATCTCGCAAATCACGGGCGGAAAGGGCGAGATTCGAACTCGCGAGGCTTTCGCCTGCCAGTTTTCAAGACTGGTGTGATCGACCACTCCACCACCTTTCCATTGGTCTAACAAGCTATATTATACCCACTGCTGACCCCAAAGTCATATACAAAAGATCCCGGGACTAGCCCGGGATGACAAATAAAATAAGCAACTTGTGTGAGGCACGAGCGGGAATCGAACCCGCGCAATAAGAGTTTTGCAGACTCCCGTGTTTCCACTTCACCATCGTGCCAAGGTGGGTATATTTTAACAGAAAGGACCGTTGTAATCTGAGCGAAGAAATGGTGAAGGCTTATCGAAGTCCGCCCCACTCAACAAGGGTGAAGCCAGTGCGCTCGACGCGCTGCAGCTGCTGTGGTACTAGATCGTGCGCAGGTTTGCTACTGAGTGGCGTATAGTCGAGAAAGACTCTCAGTACCGTATCTGGTCGGGGAGACACATCCATCGGGATGAACTCATTCATCTCTCTGGTCTGGAAGAAGCTCACTCGATAGTAGGGAGTATTTTTCTCACTCATCTTCGGGACCCAATAGGAGATCATATCGCTTGATTCTTTCCGTGTGAGTCCCATCTCACTTAACTTCGCGCTCATAAATGTTGCCAGATCTTCCTTCCGCACTACCCAGCCTCCATCAACTGCAGGATAGTTCTTTTCAACACTTTTCCCTGACCAATAAATATATGGATACACATTATTTTCACATGCATCTCTTGCATACTCAGATCCAAATCGCGCACTATCGATGAGCGAACAATCTGTAAATCGAGACTGGAGGTCAGTCAGTGTCCCATCAGGTTGAGCTTTCACCAGCCAACCATCATGGTAGGTGGGTATTTGTGTGTCGAGTGATACCGGTGAAGTGAAAGAGAGATGGACAGTCGTTGGCTGCTCAGGATAGAGGTATACGACTGGCTTACCACATCCACCCATAAGCTTGATATCAAACTCGCCCATCACGCCCCATCTGCCCCAGGCATCTTTAAAAAAGAGGAGCGGATGTTTGGATACATACTCATTGATCGTTGGTCGAGACTTGCCATCGTTAGACATCTTGAAAGACTCTTCGTCATATCCGGACTTGCTCGCATAGGCGAGATCATAGAGCGGATGATTACTATCAGTGAGTGTATAGAGAGGAAATGATGAAGTAGAGGAGACTACAACAAGATCCTCATCCTTGAGCCCATCGACGATAAAGGTGCTTTGATTCCCTCCACATGCTCCAGGAAAAGCTACATCATAGGTATTGTAGTACCCATCAGGTAGTCCAGCTTGGGCTTTGGTGACGCGCATACCAGGGAAAGTCAGGTATTGAGGAGACTTGGGATACTCACTCAGCTTCTTTGCTTCAAAAAGTGCGACTTGTTTCTTATAGTCTATGAGGCTTTGCTCATACGTAGGTAGTTGGCTTTGATATGCATCGATGTCAGCCTGAGGGGCGAGTATATATGAGTAGGTGAGTCCGGTTGAATCCACCGCATGTGCAAATGTCGACGAGCTAAGATATTTTTTGCGTATCTCGAGCAATTTCTTTTCTGTATCCGTGTATCCCTTGCCATCTCCCCAGTTGGTCCCACCAGAGTAGATCGAAAGTTGACTTTGCGATGTGGTGAGCAGATGTGTAGTGTCTACCTCGGTGATCGGATAATCGAGATAGATATCGTTGCCATTTTTATCTTTTTTGCCTGCCGCCTTATTTTCAGTGAGGATAGTCTCTTGCTTGATCAAAGCAAAAGGCTTCTCGAGGTTGATTCTTGCGGGATGATCAGTTTCGAGTGTGACTGCTTTGGAGATCTTGGATTTGTCAATATAGAGGTAAGGGTTTTCCCAATCAGTTTCAGCGTATTTGGTCGTCTTATCCATCGGGTCATCGAGGAGATACGATTTGTAGTCTTTGGTGGCGAGGATGTATTGCATGCTCGGTCCTGGTCCCTCTGCCGGTCTGATTGCAATGATACGGGTATAGCCAGCAAACTCACCTTTGGCATAGGTACCTGCTGAGAAATACACGAAATAGTCAGATGTGCCGTTGGCTACGTCATTTTCAGTCACCTTGAAGAGCTGTAAATCGCTAGAAAGCTTGGTGACCTTGCCCTCGAATAAATTACTTTTGGTTTGTTGCGAAGTAGTTGGGGAAAGTGAATCGGTTTGTTGAGTAGTCGTAGGTGAGGTCGAGGTGACGACGCCGGGTAGAACGGGCGAGCTAGATGATGAGGTGCGTCGACCGAGAAGAAATGCACCGCCTCCGATGAGACCTAAGAGAAGTAGGCCTATGACTACATACAACAATGTATTACCTTTGTTCATGTGTGCGCATAATACTAAATGTATATGTGTATATGCAACCGAGAATGCACGATAAAGGACCGGAAGTTAATTAATTAGGTGATAAAAAATAGAGGAGAAGCGATATGTAGTTCCTTTTTTGTATAAAAAAGGTATTCGGGAAACGAACTTTTGTGATAGGGGGGTACCATACGGTACCCCCCTTTTCACTTCATGTTCTTGGGGGGTAGCAGTTGCCACCCCCCAACTTGTCCCTCCGGATCGCCTATCGGCGAACCATCGGGATGAATGTCTTGATGGGCAAGCCTGCCGCCGGGTCCCAGGCCGGGGCGATCCCGGTGAACCACCGCTCGGTGTAGTTGGCCCCACCGGGCTCAACAAACCGAACGAGTACCCAGTATTGTGTCTCCGCCCGGGGGGCAGAAACCTCAGTCCAAGTCGTGGACGTGATCGGCAGGAGGCCACTCACGTCGACGAAGATGTAGCTGGGCACTTGGTATCGATTGACCTGTATGAGGCTCCCAGGCCAGGGGGCCGTTCCGGTCATGTCCAGCATGTAGGTCAGCGGGGGAGTGAGTTCGATCTGAACCGCACCGGTAAGGGTGCGGGTGAGCGATAGCGGCAGGTACGGCCCTGACGGAAGCATCGGACCGACGACTGCCGGTCCGTATTCCGTAACCGCCCCGCTGTTCTCAACTTCCTCGAGCCAGTAGTAGGAGGCCCCAGTCGGAGCCTCCTCATCGACCCATGCGTAGTTGCCGCCTGAGCCTGTAGCCGCGATCACTCCGCCGCTCACCAGCGTCGCGCTTGCGCGCGTGCCGGTCAGCGATCGGTAGATCCGGTAGCCCAGCGTGTTCTGCTCGCTGGCGACCTGCCAGTGAACAGCCACATTCTGACTGTCTCGCGTCGCGTTGAACGACACAAGCTGGATCGCCGTCGGGATCGTGACGTTCAGGACCTCGTTAGAGGTCCAATCGACGTCGCCGATCGAGGCGATTGCTACGTTCGGGATCACTCCCTGGAATCCGGGCAGAACCCGGACAGAGAACGTTGCTGTGAAGACGGCGCCATCTGCAAATGGTGCCACATGCCACGTCATGGTGTTGCTTACCATGAGCGGCACAGGACTCGCACTCACATACTCTGTCCCGAATGGGACCGAGTCAATCACATCAACCACGGGCAGGGCATAGCCGCTGTCATTGATGACGATGATTGTGTACGTGATCAGCGAACCTTCTTGGACGACGTTCTCTGCCGATCCACCCGAGAAGCTGTCGACGGCCGACTTGCCGATCTGCAAGTGCGGGGTCGAGGTCGCTGTCGCGGTGGAGGTAGCCGTCGGCGTCCGGGTTGGGGTAGCCGTCGGCGTGTTGGACGGCGTCACGGTCGGCGTATTCGTCGCCGTTGGCGTAGCCGTCGGTGTGTTCGTGGGCGTGTCCGTCGGCGTCGCAGTGGACGTCGGCGTATTGGACGGCGTCACCGTCGGGCTGTTGGTCGCCGTGGGTGTCGCAGTCGGAGTCGAGGTCGGAGTGTCCGTCGGCGTCGGGGTCGACGTCGGCGTCTCGGTCGGCGTAGCCGTAGGCGTATTCGTCGCCGTGGGCGTTGCCGTTGGGGTGTTCGTAGGCGTGTCCGTCGGCGTCGCAGTGGACGTCGGCGTGTTTGACGGTGTCACCGTTGGCGTATCAGTCGCCGTGGGCGTTGCCGTTGGGGTTGAGGTCGGCGGAGCAAAGTCGTACGTGATACAGACAGTCACCGAACTCAACGTGTCGACCTCGGTGCGCATGTTAGGATCATGCGTCACTGAGGTAGAACCCATCGTCGAAAACGGGAAGGTCACGTACCCTTCTCCAACGTAACCACTCAGCTGATTGGTCTCAGTGGTGGTTATCATGGTCGAGGTCATCTGGTTGACGAAAGTGTCCGCACCAGATGAATCCCCGCGTGGAGCAAGGGTTCTCTGCTCAAGGGTTTGGACTTTGTTCGTTAAGGTCTGCCCATCATCCATCCAGAGCACGTTCTGTGCCTGGTGGTTGATCTGGAGCGTCGAAGTAGTAGTGTCGTCTTTGGAGACGAATGTCTCCGAGATTGACACTGTCGACGATAGTGCGACACTCACCCGGTTCAGAACACCGAGCGAGGATTCGAACTGCCGAACGCTGATGGACCTATAGGTCTCCACGAAGGGGACCTGCTTTGGAATCGTCACAGAGCAGACCGTTCTCGATGAAGTGGTCTTCGTAACGGTTTCGTTCAGCAAGTCGGCCCTTTCGAGACTCTTGATGTCTACCACCGGCGGCGCCGGTGGCTTCGGATCTTGGGCGAGGACAGGCGTCCCCACCGAAAACAGTGCTCCTGTAGCCATCAAGGCCGCAGCAAGGTATCTTGTTGATGTCGTGTTCATGGATGCCTCCTTAAGGCTTTGGCGTTGCTGTTGGCGTGGTTTTGCTTCAGGCTTTTTAGGCCCTAGGCGTGGTTTGGTTTCTTATTCATTTTCATTCATCGTATTTTTATCCCCAACGAGCTCCCCATCCTTTTGGGATAGAGAGAATTAAACTTTTGGCCGCGTCGTAGATGACGGGTACATGTGAAGATAGATAGCTATGCTCACAAGTACCCGTCACTTTTGACTCATCACACACACTCCACACACTGATTCGTATTCATGTAGAAATATATAATTCTTATTAGTTTTGTTCGTTTCCCGAAATGTTAAAGTACAGTGCCTTTCATCCAAAAGCTTTTTTTAGTAAAGACAGGCCCATAGTATACCACATTTTGTGCTCAATTTAGGGGGTAAATGCACATGGAGTAGACTGATGACATTTTACACAGGTTTGCTATACTTATCCTTTGGTGACAAGCCAATTGATTTAATATTGATTTGGCTTACATTTAGGTAAATTCGATCAAACCATATGCAAAGTTCGCCCCTTTTTGAGCTCAGATATATATCCTATAGTAGTCAATTTACCCACAATTGAGCTTATCACTGCTTGGGCGTTAACGACTCGAGGGATT
>CAZIUF010000021.1:0-15925 GCA_964542665.1 uncultured Gammaproteobacteria bacterium
CAAAGTTTGTCTCAGGTCGAGTGGTAAATACAGTTACCGAGCTTTTAGGTTCTTCTTTGATGGCGTAGGTGATCTCTATCCCCTCCCGCTTACCAATCCAGTTGCGTTGACCGGCTTTGGTGCTCTCGGGCCAGTCAAGTCTGTCCAAATCTTGCAATAGTCGCTCAGCATAGTCGGTGATTTTGAAAAACCACTGTTCCATATCTTTTTGGATGACCGGAGTATCGCACCGCTCACATTTCCCATCGACAACTTGCTCGTTGGCGAGCACTGTCTGGCAAAGACCTGGGCACCAGTTCACTGCTTGTTTTTTACGATAGGCCAGCCCGCGTTTGTACAAAAAGAGGAAAAACCACTGTGTCCATCTATAGTATTCCGGTCGGTGAGCAGCGAGGACGAGATCCCAGTCATAGGATAGGCCAGTTGATTGCATTTGGGCAGTAAAAGTCTTGATGGCATCCTCGGTACTGATAGCCGGATGCACACCCGTTTTGATGGCGTAATTTTCAGCAGGTAAGCCAAATGAGTCAAATCCCATCGGATGCAGGACCTGGTATCCCTTCATGCGTGAATAGCGTGAAAAGATATCGGTCGCAGTATATCCCTCAATGTGCCCCACATGGAGCCCGGCCCCTGATGGGTACGGAAACATATCAAGGATATAACGTTTCTTTGAGTTTTTTGCGAGATGAGGCGTCTGATACAGCTTATCACTCGCCCACTGATCGGCCCATTTTTTTTCAAATGTTTGGGGTTGGTATTTCATGTGTTATGAAATGTAAAGTATAAACCAAGGCTTCGCATTAAAAAGGCGAAGCCGCGTTTGACGCGGCAGACTTGTCCACCGTAGTCCCGTTCAAGCGGGACGAAGGCGGAGGTAATGGGCTTTCCGCCTGAGGCGGATAAACTTCTCATCCCATTACAAACTCTGCACTCAGCGGAGGTAATGGGATTCGAACCCATGTGAGCGGTAAAGCTCAAAGGTTTAGCAAACCTTCGCAATAGGCCATCTATGCGATACCTCCTATCAATCAGCTTGTAGCTAAAAGCTATTAGCTAAATGCTTTTTTTGATGTGCCGACGGAGGGAGTTGAACCCTCAAGCTGTAAAGCATACGCTTCTGAGACGTACGTGTCTGCCAGTTCCACCACGTCGGCATATACAACAGGTGTGTATTATACCTCGTTTCGAGTCCGATCGATCGGGTGAAACCATAGTTGGGTATCGGTTATATACTCCCTGGTGAGATGACGTTTGATCCGGCGAAGTTGAAACCGTTTAGCTAACTTTTCGAGTACATCACCAAATATTCGGAGTTGTAATATGTGTCTGTTGCTCCTTTTTGAAATGGGGACATCACCTGACTGGGTGAAGGTAAAATTTGGTAAATACGCGCTAACCCAGGGGTTTGCTATTTGAAACTGCTCATAATAGTTGCGCCTGTCATACAGAGCCCGAATTTGGGCCATTTCTCGAGCCGAATAGAGAGATATTTTGGAGGATGGCACAATCAGGTCGCTTTCATCAAGCCACAGATTGAGACAGACTTTATTTGGGTCATGTTTAGCACCTCGTCTATGCCTCACACCCAATATCTGAGCCACTCCCAAAACAATGAGTCGGGTGATAAATAACCGATGTGGTGAGGTGATCATCATCAGGTCAATATCGTCGTCAGGCGTGGCATTGGACAACGCACAGCTCCCTGTTAAGGCAATCAAAGAAACGGTTGGGATAACCTGACAAATCTGTAGAAATCTGTGTATCGATGCAAGTTTTCTATTGGTTTCCTCTATTCTTTTTTGATATTGTTCACCTGGTATCTCATGCCAGATTTCGGTGTACGTTTCTGTTGTGACGTCAAAGGAATATTTTTTATCTTGGGCGGCAGCACGTAATGATTTATTCAGATTTTTTATATCAAAAGACTTCTGAATATATCTATATATATCTTTCTGTGTCAACCTTTTCCCTTGCATTCCATAGTATCTGAGTACTTCTGATATACTTATATTCATTTTTATATAGTTATGAACTTCGCTTGCCTTCCCTTTCTGCTATAATATATACATGATCATTCGGATTGTCACAGCGATATTATTTGTTGCAATTTTAGTAAGTATTGTCGCATATGCTCGTGGATATCGACTGGATGTCTCAAGCACTGCTATCACCTCCACAGGGCTCGTGGCAGTCACATCCACTCCGCGCACCGCCAAAGTATACGTCAACAGTGAACTAAAAGGCATTACTGATCTCAGCCTCAACCTTGCGCCCGGTACATACACGTTTACGGTCGTCAAAGAAGGTTATTTCCCCTGGCAAAAGACCGTCAAACTGAAAGGTGAGATAGTCCAGAGTCTTGATGCGATACTCTATCCGGTCAACTCATCGCTCAACCCGCTGACAAATATCGGCATCGTAAAAGCCATACCCATAGGCACAGAGTCAGACCGCATCATCCTTTTTAGTGATAATAGTCCAAAGGTCCCGACTGAGGAACCCGCTCTTCCCGAGCCTACACCCTCCTCAGATGGGTCGACCGCAGGTATCTATGTCTACGACGCGAGTCGACGAGTGATCTCATTTTTGCCCAATCTACAACGAATCATTTCCTATGACAAGATTGGTCCAGCGCTCAATCCGCTTGATTTAGAAATCGTTTTCTCACCCGATGGAAAACAAATGATCGTTTTTACCGTTGAAACCACTACCGAAAACACCCGGAGCACATACCGGCAGTACAATGAGTATTACCCTCGATATACTCCACCCGAAAGTTTCATACAGGCACTCCTTGTGAATATTGATGAGGCCGATGGTACACCACTGAATATCACTGAAACGGTTGAATCTCTGATGGATGCCTGGACGCAGACCAAAGATCGCCAACTCAGTACACTCACCAAAGCGATGGATGTCCCATTGGGTGATTTTTTCAAGGAAACCACACATATCCTCGATATCAGTCAGGATAAAACCCGTATCTTGTACCAAGCCACTGCATCAGCAAGTCTCGCGCCTATACTCAAGCAGCCGCTGATCGGAAGTAATCAAACGAGTGAGGTTAGAAACACTGAACCAAACAATGTGTATCTGTATGATGTTAAGGAAGATAAAAACTATCCCATCATCAGTAGTTCTGAGGCTCAGAAACAATCTCTTCCCATACTTCATCCAAACTCAAAAAATATTATTTTTAATGAATCAAAGTCGATCAGTATTTCTGATTTTGATGGGAAAAATAAATACAAAGTATATTCTGGACCTTTTGACCCACGATTTTTTGCAATCTCGAGTGATGGGCGTATTTTCGTACTGACCAATCTCAATCCCGAACTAGCCAAGTTCGGCGATCTCTACGCTGTTGGGATAAGATAAACAACAGCAAAGTGCACCCTTTTTACTATTTTAGGTTACTTTTCGCCGTGCAAAAACAAGAAGTCTTTGAAGTGTCGTACCTGGTGGCCAACACGTCTGGAGTGTAAGGAGCTCTTCGTCTGTTTGACGAGTCATATACTCAACTTGATCTGGATTCACCTTAGTACTCCCCTCCACTATATATACATATCTTCTTCCCTGATAAAACAGATTGATTTCGTCGCCAGCTTCGAGTTTATAAAGAAGATAGAAAACTGCGTTGTATGTACTAATGTTCCACACATAGTCTGTCGAGTGGGCAAATAGGAAAATGTGTCCTCTATCGCCTGGAAAGTAGGTCCCTGCAGCGTGAGCAACACCAAATCTAAGCTTATCTAGATAATCTTTCTCATCTGCAGGATTTACATTGGGGATAATACGTGCATTTGCCGCAATTTTGGGGACAACTATCGAAAATTCTGGATCAACTGGGGTGAGCGTTTCACGTTGATTCAGCTTAAAAAATCGAGCAAATTGACTCTCAGGAGGCGGTTGAGGGGTAGGTTTTCCCTCATCTTCCTTCATCGGATCAGCCACAATATACTGCTTTTGGATGAGATTTGTATTGACGAAATAGCTGACTTCTGAGATGACCGGTTCAAAAAATATTTTTACCGTAAAAAATATTGATAGGAGTATGAGCCAGTTGCCAAGCGTACGTAGCGTCACGATGCGAATAAATCGCCGATCCTCAAAGTGCTTGAGGTATCTATTCCAATCAATAGTGTGTGTTTCTTGGTTGGTCATGATGTTATTTCCAAATATCCTCGCAACTCTTTGTGTGCCATCGAGAGGAGTCGAACCTCCAACCTTTCCCTTAGGACGGGACTGCTCTATCCAAATTGAGCTACGACGGCTGTACCTGAATGTATTGTATCAAGCACCTCTGACATATACTTTGATATAGTAATCTGCATGGATACCACAGAAATGAGATTTGATCTGGGTTTTTCATATGCAACCGGAGTTGGTCCTTTGAGATATAAACAATTATGCGAACACTTTGGTTCATCACAGAAAGCATTTGAGGCTCCCGAGAGGTCTTTGTCTGAAGTTCTCTCATCCCAGATCGCAAGTCAATTTGTCACGTGGAGAAAAGCTTATATCCACACTGAGGTAGCTGCACAGCTAAAAAAGAAGAAGGTATTGGTATTAAATCAGTCTCACCCACACTATCCTCAAAGTCTATTGCAGATATCAGATCCTCCGATATGCCTCTATATCCGCACCTCACGAGCTGAGAATCTAGCACGGTTCAATACTGATCACCACATATCTATAGTTGGCAGCAGAAAACACTCATCATACGGGAGAACCATGACTCATCGACTAGCTACAGACCTAGCAATAAATAAATTTACGATTGTGAGTGGAATGGCTCTTGGTATTGACGCGATTGCGCATATCGGTGCACTGGACTCTCAGGGTCATACCGTCGCTATTTTGGGGTGTGGTGTGGATGTGATTTACCCCCAAGAAAATACACATCTTTATGATCGCATCCTGGACCAGGGTAGTATAGTGATGTCCGAATTTATACCTGGAACCCGTCCAATTCCTGGTTATTTTATCGCTCGCAACCGGCTTGTTGCCGGGATCAGTAAAGGAGTAATCATCGTTGAAGGTGCAAAAGACTCAGGTAGCCTCACCACTGCCCGTATAGCAGCTGAGCAGGGTAAAGATGTCTATGCAGTCCCGGGAGAAGTAACCTCTCCCCATGCGGAGGCTCCTCTGCTCCTGCTCAAGCAAGGCGCACGACTCATCACAGATGCCTCAGATGTTTTGGGTGATTTTGGATTGAGTCAAATACCCACCTCTACACAAAATATCACGTTCGAAGATCCTATCGAACAGTCAATATATGAGTATATTCGGCAACACAAAGATGTATATCCAGATGATCTGGCGGGCGATCTCAATATCGAGATCTTTATGCTAACAACGTATCTCTCCAAGATGGAGATTAAGGGTTTTCTCAAAAGAAACTTGACGGGCTCGATGTCGCTTTAATCATCTTCCCTCATCATTCTGTGGGTTTTGGTATGCAAACGTGATTCTTCAACTGCGATAGCTCCAAGCAACAGTCCGCATCCTATCGTAAATAGGATCATGGTTCGCATCTTAAGATTGATTTGAGGGGTGCTTGTAGTTGTATCGGTGACACCTTGAACATCACCATTCGCCCGACTTGCTACGAAAATGGGGGATTCTTCGTTTGATACAGTCAGCAGATTGCTAACTGAAGAGATGATGTTGGCACAACTTGCTGATGGGTCTGGAGCAATAAGCAGGCCATCATACATACCCATAGAGGTTTGTTCCGTGCAAATCTGACTCATCTCGAGGGCGTTGACCCTGACAGCTACCGTGTAACCTATTGCTTGACCAGGTTGCAATGAATGGCTATCGAGAATCATTTGGGATCCCGTTGTCACTGATGATTGGTTTGTCAGAAGATGCAGTACCTCAGCGTTTGCTGTCTTAATAAACTCTTCAAGCCTCACTTGGTTTATCGGGACATTTCCATCGTTGAGCACATACCCCGTGTATGAGACGATATAGTGATCAGAGTCACCCTTTTCTTTGTGAATATTCGTAATTTTTTTTCGGTGTGTCAAAGACGGCGATTTAGCCTCAGGCTTAGGACAATCAGTCGAGGGTTGCCATCGGAGATGGACGTTGGTCGGATGAGTTAACAAAGGTAGACCAGTGTCAATATCGTACAGATATCCGGATATGCGCACATCAACTAAAGTGTCAACTGCACGGATACCCGGCCATTGTACTTCAAAGACAAACGGACTCTCATTTTTAACCTGGCTTGCGTTGAAGGTCGTGATGATTTCATCTGTGCGTAGACTGTCCGGCGCAATGATTTTGTAGCCAAGTTTCAGTTTTGCTGAGGTGCCGTCCGGCAAAGTCACCGTTCCTGGGATTTTCAATTGGTTTGACTCGTATTCGCAGACTGCAGGTGGCAAATCAAAGTTTATTTTCGGCTTGACTGTCACTGCACAGGTCACATCAGAGCTACACGTATCTGGAAGATCTCCGGCAACGGGAACACATCTAAAGGAGCTACACTGAGCACATCTTGCCTCATCACGCGCAACAGAGCGGACTATAAGTCCAGTATCATTGGGTGATTGTTTATTAAAATCCTGCTGAAGTGCAGGGTCATCTGGGTTATAGCTATACCTAACGCCTAATTGCCACTCAGAGCAGACTGCCCCCAAGCCCAAAGTGATATCCTGATATGGGGCAAGAGTTGCTTCACCCTTCTTATCTTGACAGGGTAACTGTGACAATCTATTTGTGTCTGTGCTTGTACCGTCATCTGAGAGGCAGTCGAGAAAATATCGGATGTGAACTTCCTTGTCACCGACCTGTTCTCCAGCTCTCCCAGAATTGGTTAGAGTGAAAGATCGCGCATTGGACTCATCTGTTTCACCGGGATCAAGAAATGGCTGCACATGTAGTGGGTGAGTTGTGTCTTGCAGCAGACTTTTCCTGAGCCCTTCAGCCACTGTATGAGGCGTATTAATGATAGGTGATGCATTTGCATTAACGCATTTTTCTGCTCGACATATCGATCGTACCGGTGCAGAGCCACACACGTTTGCATTTGTTGAGGCAAATCGAACTGTGTATTCATAAGGTGCAACTGCACTTGCGTGGTTAAATGTATTTGCATCACCAGGTATAAGCGCGATTCCAGATAGACTACTAGTGATCGTGACTGTCGGATCGTCAATGGTGAGTATTATCGAGTAATATCCCTGACTATCAGGTGTGCTTGAAACCGGTTGGGTGCCCAAAAACTGCACCAGTGGAGATATGGTCATCACTTTACCGTTGGCACATCCGAATAGTGGCTTTACTTTTACTGTTTTTGTTCCAGGAACACAGATAGATGCATTGTCTGTACTCAGCGCAACTGTCCGAACAGTAGTATCTTTTGCATCGTCGTATGTAAAATCCCTTTGAGATGTTTTTACGATATTAACCGTGTCACTCCCCGATTTTGCTTCTGCTATGTGCACGGTGTCTTTACCACTCAGACTGACTGAATAAACACCATCTTTGTCAGGTCCTGAAGCTGTCGTTTTTTTATCAAATGCGAGTGTTAGGTTGCCTGGGCGAGTAATGAGGTCATCAGCACATGTTAATATTGGTTTAAGCTTCAATATCCGTATAGGAGCAGACACATCGAATGTTGTTTCGCAACTTACAGTATTTGGTGTGGCATACTCAACGCCAGACCAGGTGGATCTATACGTACATGATTCGTCTCCAACCGCTTCTGCACTCACTTTGATTTTGTTTGTTTCTGCGTCATATGCACATGTAGTAGAGGGAGATGTAGATATGACAGGTTTACCCTCAGTATGTATCGCCGATCCTTTGAGAACTTCAAAAGAATCGCCCGGGTACACAATTTTTGCGTGTCCTGATGGGGCTGTGCATACAGGTATAGGACGTATTTTCATAGAAAGACTGGAATTGCACGTGACATACGGATGTGCATACTTGGTGTCATTTGTTGTCCAGGTCACGGTGAAGTTGCACTGACCCTCTTCTGGCCCTGCAGTGATCACGGTGCCCTTTGCAGAACAGTTCCCTGAGGCTAGGATGATCGGTTTGCCAACTACACCAACAGGATTTTGAAGGGGATGATTTACTTTATTTGAATCAGCAATATCGATCGATGAACCGGGTGTAAAGACGTCTTTGGCCGTGGGAAGATTTGATGGGCAGGCCAGAACATCAGTTACTGCTGAAACAGGTATTGCTTCCGATGTGGGAGTAGCTTGTGGAGCTACTGTTGGCGATGGAGTGGTAGTAAGAGTTGGTTGCGGTGAATCAAGCACAAACATAAAGTGATATGTGCTGATCGATCCCCCATCGCCGACTCTCCTGTCTCCATTTTCTTTCGTATTGTATTCAGCTCGATCAATAAATGATCCTTGGTTATTCATGATCTTCCAGTGCCCTTTTGTGTGGCTATATCCCGCATCAACATATTTCTTGGGGAGCTTAAAGTTCGGGCTAAAGCTTGCTTGCAGCCTATATCCGTTTTGGTCAGAGCTAAATCCGCACCAATTCTCGTTGTATTGCCCAGTAGTTACATCCTTGGGACTCCCCTCTTCAAGCGGACTATACACAGTACACATAAAGTCATTCCGCTTCGAAATTGATCTCCGCTGACTTGCAAGTACAAAATTATTTTCCCAGTTACTCATCGTGTATTTCCCATTTGCCTTTTCTGCCTTGACGTATATATTTGCCTCTTCTTGCCAGATCGAAGGCAAAGACTTATCAGGTCGACCAAACTCAAACCTCCGTATGTAGATATCCCCCTCTGCCTGCGGTACAGTATCTTTTGCACATGTCGTCCATGTCTGGCCAGCAAGACAGATCTTCACAACCCCTTTACCCTCACCTGGCGTGGCAAAGACTGGTGGCACTAGCAACAAGCTTAGGAGTGTTGCCAAAAATACGATTGATAAAGATATATATTTCATTTTTCTAGTAATTCGTCTATTGAGTCTGAGCTTCTTTTCTGTCTATCTGAAATCTGTAAAATGGCGTAAAACGAGTCGTATGATTCTGATTTTTTTTGATCGAGATAGCTTTTCCCCGTAACTACTTCGCTATATGAACCAACTGGCTGGGACCAAATAAGGCTCTGTATTGCAATATCCTCGACAAAACTATCTGTAGGCTTAAGGAAATCGTAGGCAACATATGTGTTCTGTGCATAGCCGGGATCTATCTCTTGGACTGCTTTGGACTGGCTCAACTCTTGGCCGAGTGACTTCATCGTCACTTCTCCACTTTTGAGTCGTGCTAGGGCCGTATCCATGATTTTCTTAGCATTTGATTTCCCCTGCTCTACCCCAATTGTTGAGGGGGTTGAGGGGTCGAAATAAATAGATATCATCTCAACATTCGCGTAACTCGTCCCTTTTGTTCGGAGATATTCCTCTGACTTGGCAAGATCGTCAAATGTTGCTGTTTTGCCTGTAGATACATTCAAAGTCGCATCGCCTGATGTTTTAAAAGTATCGAGAATCTTCTGAGCAGCAGAGTCATCGGACACATCAATCGGACCCGTGAGATTGAATCCTTGAGTGATAGCGCCTGAATCTGTTGGGTTGCTAACGCTGGTTGGGGCAAGAACTGGACTATCTGTAGGCACAACAATCTCGGTAAACAAACTGTCGCCCTCCTTGATCACGATCATTTTATCGAGGGTGTTGTTGCGTTTACTGAGTAAGCTTTCCCCATACTCACTCATGCTCACATACATACTTGATAATTTAGTCATCAAGCTCGTGCCTAAACCCTCGGTTTTTGTCTCAGTCGCAGCAGCTCTGTACTCTTGATATGCTATTTTTGTAGTATCGAGCATCACACTTCTGATAAGTGCCATCACGTAGCCTGAGGTCATGATGGCTATGGTCATACACAAAAGAATGAACCAGATCTGGCTATTTTGGTGTGGATGATCTTTTTTGATCGTTTCAGTGGCCATAGATATTGTTACTCCGTCACTTTAATGGCGCCTTTCATTGATTTAAAGACACTTAAATTACCGGTATATATGCTGGCAAGAAAGTCGTGTTCACCAGCTTGTAGAAATGGCTCAAATACGACGGTATGCGCTGACTCGCCAATAGTGAATTGAAAGCTTTTTTGGTCGTGTGCTGGGAAAAATATCCCCTGGTCTTCACCAAGCGATCTGCTAAATCGTAGAGTTAACTGGGTATTTTTGTGCACAACTACTTCGTGTGTACTAAACCCTGTCTCGTTGGATATGTATATATCCACGACTTTCTTAGGAACGGATCCGTTTGCTGAAACTTTATTGATGCCGTCAGCGGTACTACTTGAGGTGTTTTGATATATTCTGGATGAATTGATTTGTGTTTGCAATAGAAACAGACCTAGAATAACTAAAATAAAGGCCATGATACCGAACAAGAAAGAGTACTCTTCAATATGTGTAAGTTTTTGCGATAGCATGTGAAGTTTATTGGCCATTGTAACGACCCCAATACCTCCATTCAAAGTAGTATAATTTCGATGCGATGTCAAGCTCAACCATGCACAAAATGCCCTTAATTGTTATGGGTATTTTTTTATTACTCTCCTTTGGTTTTTTTGCTCGGGGGGCATATGCGGTCGATACTGTCCATATTGACGTGTCACCTCGGCTTCAACACTACATTGTGAAGCCGGGTGCGAGCGCCTCAGCACAGCTCAAAATAATAAATCTCGGAGACCCCGCATATCTCTCTTTTGGTGTCAAACATGACCCATCTGTTTCTGTCGTCACGTCATCATCGCCTCAGTCAGTCTCATTGGGAGATGTGATCTTGTTTGAGAGAAACATGCAATTAGATTTTAAATTGAATATAAAACAGGATGAAAATCATCTGTTTGAAAATGACAGTGTGGTTACCTTTATCACATCGTCAAAAAATATTTTTGCTACACACCGACCTGGTATAAATATTGATCTTGAGCCCCAAATATATTCTCAGATTGTATTGAGTCATACTCAAGATGGCGCACTTGATATGCGACCACGGATCAGTATATTTCAGAATCCCCAAGGACATGTGGTGGTGAATAGCACCGATCAAACGGTTGATCTCATGGTGCAAAATACAGGAAAACATATGACGTATGTTTCTGGAACTGTCAAAATTATTGATCCCTCAGGTCAGACTGAGACTGTGAGTGTGCCCCGAACTGCAATATTTTCTCAAGATGTCCAAAAAGTCTCTATCAACAGGGTTCATGGTAACGCAACGCTTTGGTTCCCTCAAAATCGGCTCAAAATTGGAAGATACCAGGCGTTTGCAGAGTTGACTGTCCCCGGTCCAGATCGGATTAAGCTCTATAGCCAGACAACGTTCTTTGTGTTGTCCGAGACATTAGTTGTCTTTATTGTGGGGCTGGTGCTAGTATTGTTTGGTTGTATACTGTACATATACTTTAACTATTTGCACACTCGTGCATGGAAACCAATAAGTATTCAGAAATCTTCTCTAAACTCATAGACGAGGTCAAAGCAGCTGACGACAATAAGGCTCGATTGATAATACTTTTTAAGAAGCCTCTTGTGGTCTTGATGATCTGTTTTCTGGCTATTTTGCTCATCCAGTGGTACAAATCTAGCATCCACAAAACTGACCTACTGGCAGTAAATACAGTTCAGGTATCTGCACAAGACCCTGATAATTCTGCGAATTATATCTATGTTGATCTATCTGGCTCTGTTGTTGATCCTAAAGTCCATCGAGTACCTGAAAACACGCGCTTATTTGAGATATTGAGTGCGTCAGGAGGATTAAATGAGTTGGCAGATAGATCATATTTTTACCGCAATTTCAACTTAGCGATGGTGTTACATGATCAAGACAAAATCTATGCTCCCAGTGTCAATGAGGTTGTTAGTGGAATATATCTGGAAAATAACAAACTAGTTTCTGCCTACAATAGTCAAACTACTACACAAGCCAAGCAACCGGCCTCAGGTGCAAATGGTAAAATTTCGATCAATACAGCAAGTCAAGCCCTTCTGGAGACCTTAAAGGGGGTAGGCGCTATCACCGCTTCACGGATCATTGCAGGCAGACCATATAAGACAGTGAATGAACTCGTAGATAAGGATATTTTGAAAGATGCACTGTTTGACTCAATCAAGGATCAATTAGATCTTTAATGCCTCATGCAAATTGTTGATTATCATACTCTGAGGGAGTATATGACTGAGGTGCAAGTCAAACTACTACTCGGTATGGTCATGGGAATTGATACCCCCAAAAGTCTCTTTGATAAACAACTTCAGATCGTTGGACTCACCCACATGTTGGTACTATCAGGATCCAACATTTCTTTTCTCGTCCGTTTCTTTCAAAACATTATCCCCACAAGAAATGTCCGGTACTTCACGATGAGTACACTCATTTTTCTTGGATGCATTCCGTTTATTTTTGGAAGTGAGCCTTCAACGATTCGAGCCGTCATAATGGCTACAATTCCTCTGATAGCAAGCCTGTCCAGTCGGGCAAGCCAGCAATTGCACGTAATTATCCTTTGTGGACTACTGATGCTTATATTTGATCCCAGCTACTTATCGAGTATATCGTTTCAGCTCTCTTTTGCAGCTGTAATAGGCATAGCTACTTTTGATCAAAAAGAGCTCATTGTTGAAAATGATCAAAATATGGCCAAAAAGTACATTCTGGGCACTTTACGTACCACACTAGCTGCCCAATCACTGACAACACCAATCATTTTTTACCATTTTGGGAGCATCTCTGTCATATCAGCAGTTGCAAATCTACTGGTCAGCTGGACAGTTCCCTTGATTATGGTCATGGGTCTACCATATATCCTCATCACAAGTCAGTTCCCACAATTGGGTCACTTCCTGACATTGCCTCTAAGTTATATCATGCAGTATTTTGAGTTTGTGACTGTTCTGCTTAGTTCACTTCCATATGGCCAAATCACGTATTAGAAGCAATATCACTGAAATACAACACTGCTAAATACAGAGTGTTTAGGATTAGCACAAAAGAAGGCCATTTTCAAAGATGGAAAAGAAACAAGTCATAAGCCACGCAACAATAAAAAGAATATTGCAACTCAAAATACCCACTAAAATTACTATTTGCAGTAGATAATTCATGAAATTGTGGAAAAATTGTGCCACAATCGATATATTCTCTATTTTCATATGGAGCTTCAAAGCAATAGATATGTAATATTTCGATCAACTTAATGCAACGCAATTACAATTATTAAAGAAATTCAATATAAGCATAAAAAAGTAGGGACGATAAGCATTGCGTGCTAATCAAAATAGAAAATTTGTACTTCGTCCTAGCATTCTTCCAATTTCAAGAAAGCATTGATTGACAAAAACTATCAAACGACGCAGAATTTCAATAATCGAATGAACAAATTATCTAAAAACAAGAAAAAGAATGAGGATCGAACACTAAAAACCTGATATTTTAAAATATTTGATAAATGCTATAAAAATAGCAGAATTTAACCTTAAAAAGACGTATTATTACGCTTCATCGCAAGCGCATATTGCTATAAATACCTAAACCCTGAAGTAAAAGTGATAGCAGTAGATAAAATAATTGCCACATCTTGGAATAAATCGATCAATAAAGAATCGTGCATAAATCCCATAGTTAAAAAATTACATAAATTGCTCGAGAAATTTGAAAATATTTGAACAAAAAATCAATCTAAATTATCCGCCAAAATATATTAATAATACTAAAATAGGTTAAACTAATAGGGCTTTGTAAAAGCACTTAGTATGTGCGCATTTGTAATTAATACAAGTAAATAAATTTTTGGTAATTTGTATTAATTATTGTTATTACGTAATGAATTGCTACACCACTTCTCTATTGATTAATTTTACTTATATCGTTATTATTACTAAGTAAATATGCTAAAAATTTCTGACAATAAGGCTCTATATCTCCAAGATATTTCAATAAACGAATATCCCGCTAATACTCAGCGTATTATCCGTTCTTCTATCGATTATTTTTGTAGGTGGGCAGATGCAACAACGGACAAAGGTAGCATCTTAACTGTAGGGTATTTGGAGAGTTTGCTTAGTCAGTATCATTCTCATCTTATTTCGTTGAATACTGCAGCAAGCAACCTACGATCCAAGTTAAAATATGCAAAATTGTTTGTCCTTTGGCTCCAAAGTGCACTATCTGCTAAAGCCAACGGCAATAGTTTGCCTCTACTCAACCTACCTGTTACTCATAGTGATAGGTTTAGGAGCAATAAGTACCCTTTTTATGCATTAATTTTTCTAGCAACATGTATATTGCTGTATATTTTTTATCTTATAGTGCCAAGTGTCCTAGGTCCTCTTTCCTCGCGTGATAAATATTACGTTATTAACTCTACCAAGAGCATCAATATCCAACTCAATCCATCTTCATCTGTTTTGAACTCAAATAGCCTCAATAGTTCTTCTTTTGTGTTCAAATTTATTCGTGACACAAAGGGCACAGGCACACTCATCATCTACTGTCCTGTCTCGTATTTAAGTATGGAGCCTAAAATCAACATTATTAGTGTCCCACTATCCTCATGCACATCAACGGATAAGGATGCGTCTAACGAACTAATTGATTTTAGCGGCTATGTCGATGTCTTTGTTGATGCTCAATTCATCGCTCGAAGGGTATTAAACTAAGTTTTTTGCTTTTTGCCTTTTTAGACTGTTTTGGCGATCTAAATTCTACTACTTAGTTACTGGCAGTATTCTAAAACTTCTGCTAATTTTCGACTTTTGTACTTTTTTATTGTACAAAATATGTAGTATTTGAGAGTTTTAAGACACATTTTTCTTATATTTTTCTTTATTTTATTTTTTTAAATTTTCTTGTTCTTGATTAATATTTGATTTTTTATCTATTTTATATCTTGGTTTATTATCTTATAGCCATTTTTAATAATTTCCGCTGTTTTTTATGATTTCCAAGTTCATTTGAGTTATGAATATGCTCCGAAATAGTATTTCCGTACAATACATATCGTCAATGTCCATTTTTACTTCTTTTTTTCAATTTTTATGTGATTTTTCTTGATTTTTTCCTAATTATCAGTAATCTAAATAGACTGCCAGTCTCATTTTTGTATCATTTTTACTGTAATATGGCTCTAACGGTTTTGTCCAATCATACGATTATATATTTTGGACATAACCATGCTAATTTCGGATATTTTTTCTTTCGCCTCGATCAGAGATGTTGATTTTTCGTTATGGGGATAGTAATGGAACAGTTCATTTCTGCAATATCTCCAGGCGTGCCATATCTCACTAGCTAGTGTTGTCGAAAACTCCTCCTCAATCTTCACATAGAGTGATTGTTCTCTGGTTTTGAAGAATGTATCCGGAGATAAGAGTCTGCCCAGTCTGAGATGTGGGGACATATACTCTTTTTGGTTAATATACCCAATATCAAGGAATACTTTTTTTAAAAATCCCTCATAGGCCTTCGCGAAGGGAAAAACAACAAATGCGTAGTCCTTGAAGTTGTATTTCGCGTCACTAAATATCTCTTGGTAAATATATCCTCCTTCTCGAATCAAATCTTGTTGGGTCAGCGAGAGATAATCCCAGTATGAGTGATCGCTATACGTGTGAGGAGAGTCTGACATGCACTCAAGTTATACCACAATCTGCAGTGATGGTGACATCGAACTACATATGTAGATCGATTTTACCATTGCCTGATTGAGTGATGTGCGTACTGCTTCAATGTTTTTGACTAGTTGATCATCTGTCAATGATTTCTTGCCAATCAAAATATGAATAATAGGCGATTTGGGCTCTGTTTTATAGCGCAAGGTGTTCCCCGTAAACTTTGACACCAAGTCGGCGGGATTTGGCGAAATTGTGCCAGATTTTGGGTTTGGCATAAGTCCACGTGGACCA
>CAZIUF010000022.1:0-742 GCA_964542665.1 uncultured Gammaproteobacteria bacterium
ACGTAGTATGAGTATACTACATCCATGTTTTTCGATACACATTGTCACCTCAATTTTCACGCCTTTGAAGGAGGCACCGAGAAGATACTTACTCGTGCTGCTGCAGTTGGGGTAACAGAGATTGTCATACCGGGTACTGATCTAGAAACCTCACAAAAAGCTATAGCTATTGCCCAAAAGTTTTCGGGATGTTACGCAGCCGTTGGCATCCATCCACATCACATCTCAACGTATTTGAAAGAGCCTGGGGCTCTGGAAAGGGATATTTCATACATGGAAAAATTACTCATCAAAAATAAAGTTGTGGCGGTTGGTGAAATAGGCCTTGATCGACATATATACAGAATCTCAAAACACGGGCCCGATATCACCGTTTCTCCTGAGTATTTTGCACTTCAGCTTCGGGCGCTGAGCTTGCAGATGCACCTAGCGATCAAGCACAGTAAGTCAGTAATTATTCATAATCGAGAAAGCGCGGATGATCTATTGCAATTCTTCGATAATTTGTCCCAATCAGATCAAAAAGCCTTAGAAAATCGCGTAGTGCTTCATTGTTGTGAAAGTGACGATCGATTACTAGATCTTGCGGTACGCCACTCATTTTTCATTGGAGTTGATGGCGACGTCACTTTTGACCCTAAAAAACAGGACTTTATCCGTCGAGTTCCGCTTTCGCGGCTCGTTTTGGAGACAGATGCCCCATATATCCTCCCTGAACCAATCAGAAGTGAGAAAAGACAAC
>CAZIUF010000022.1:752-15002 GCA_964542665.1 uncultured Gammaproteobacteria bacterium
CCCTTAATTGCAGCAAAGGTCTCCGAACTAACTCATGTCAGTGTTGATGAGGTTGCTACGAGGACCACAAGTAACGCTCACGAATTGTATCAACTCTAAGAATATGGAGCACATGAAGACTTTCCTGTGATCACCACAGAATCTGACTCCGCAAGCACAGGTAGGCTTAGAATTGTTCGCCAGTCTTCGGTGAATTTTTCTTTACTAAACGCCTCTTGTCGGACTTGTGCTTCAAATGACTTATGTTCGTGCTCTAGCTCATGCTCGACACCCGTAATGAGCGCTTGAGTAATAGCATCGACATTTTCAGGATCGACAAATAGTGCGCCCTGATCTTTAGAAATCTCACGAAATATCGGCCGATCAGCCAAAATAGAAGGAGTACCTAGTTTGGCAGCCTCCAGGTATGAAAAACCGAAGCCTTCATCACGAGAAATGAGGAGGTTATAGACGGCATTTTTATAGAGCTGAGCCAGTGTTTTGTCATCAATATGACCAGTGCATACAAAGTGTGGATCATCAGCGATCAGTTCTTGGAATGCAACCTGCTCTTTCTGCCATGGATGAGGAGTGCCCTTTGTTTTTTCAAGAAATGCTTTTCCTACGCAAACGAGTGTATATGATGTGTTTTTGAATGCTTTTGCTATATTAAGTATGTTTTTGTTCCAGTTCACATCACCAACGTAAATGAAGTACCCATTCTTTTTAAGTTGATATTTGGAGAGCGTACTCTCGTCATTTGAATCTTTTGGATTGCCTATTTGCTCAGTCACATATGGATACACTACGTGGATTTTTTCGCCAGCAATACCACAGATTTTGACAAGATCTTGTTTTGAAGCTTCGCTATCGGTGACGATCATATCCAACTTTCTGGCGAGTCGAATATTGAGGTGGGTTCGTAGTCTGCCACGTATCCCAAGAGGAAATGCCTTGGGGTATTTGAGAGGTACGATATCATGGATGATCGCAATCTTTTTGGTATTTATTTTTTCAACATATGATTTTGCGACCTGACCTATGAGGTTAAAAAATGGGTGGATGATGGTGGAAGGAGTAGCTGCTGAGGCAAGATTAGATAGAGGGATGAGATCGGGGATTGACTCTTTGAGGAGTGAGACATACCGACCAACTCCACGAAAAGTCGATGACTTGCTGGCGCTTTCCCAGAGATATACCTGCTGCATAGTAGCTCATTATACCTCGGCCTAGCTCTTTGCGAGGGCCTGCTTTATAAGGGCAATATCATTGTGTATTTCATGGAGCAATGATGCCGCGTCAATAAATGTCTGTACGGGGCGGATGTATGAGACGAGTGCGATTGAGATGTGTTCTGCGTCATAGTCGATTATGTTTTGAGGCTCTATGTCGATGAGATTTGCCTCAAGTGATATGTCTTTATCTGTAAAGGTTGGTTTTTTGCCATAATGTATGGCCGCTCCATATTGTTTTTTTTCATGCGACTTTTTATCCGTAAGGATGAGATATCCTGCATAAATCCCGTGCGCATATTCAAAATCAGGTGGAATCGCCAAATTGATTGTGGGGACGAGCACTTTACTTCCTCGACCAAGCCCCTTGACTTGAGATGTTGTAAATAGCTTCATGATGTGAGGGGACGGGGGTTGATAATGGTCTGAGACGTACGTTTATCAGCTTTTTGTTGCCTAACAACCCTGTACATAGCAATGACCATGACCAGGGCTGCTACATATTGTGAAGGCAAAAGATAGGCTCCATGCACCGCATCGATTACTAGTCCCGTGATCGGGAAAGCAAGTTCAAGTATGCATGATATATGCGCTGGGACATGCTGGAGACCTTTATAGTATATGAGGAGAGCGACCATACCTGTACTGCATGCGATGAGTCCAAGCGATACATATTGGTCGGAACTCAAAGTCAAAAGTACATTTTGACTTCCGCTTGCCAACACCACAACACCAGTGATCATAGCTGTTAATGCAAATCGTATAAAAGTCACTGTAACCATTGATTTTCTTTGGAGTAGATATCGAGAAAAGATAGTTGAAACACCCCAACTTATGGCTGCTATGAGAGCAAGTCCAGCCGCAATCGTATATGGTGACTGCGGGTCGATCGTGACATGTCCACCTGGAAACGTCATAAAAATACCGGCAGAAATCGCAACCAGTGCCCAAACGAAAAAATATTTTGAGGGTTTTTCCCTCAAAAAGACATATGCTGCACTTATGGTAAAGAGCGGCTGTATTTTTTGGATCAAAAACACAATACTAAACGGGATGTAGTTGACTCTAGCCAAAGCTGAGGTAAATGCAAGTGTTCCGATAAGCCCAGAGAACAGAGAGACAAAAAGAGCTGCAAACAGCATTTTTTTTGTAAATCCAGACAGGTCAATCGGATGCCTTTTGAGCACGATTATGAGTGATAAAAGTACCAAGCCGATGATATGCTCCCCAAATACGACAACTGCAGGTTGCACAGCGTACAATTTACTTCGAAGAAGTCCGTCTAAACCCCACAAAACAGCGGCGATTACAATAAATGCTTGATGCATATGATTTTCGGTGGATTATAACAAAGAGGAGCTGCACTTATTCGGGAGACTCTATAGCAAAAGTACCACTCTTTTTCAGAAGCTTTATTCTGGTTCGGCACTTCCTTCAAAGATCACCCCTTCGAGTTCGGGATGGAGTTTGTAGAGTATTTTAAGCGTATTTTTCATATGCGCTGCATATCGATAATGTGCCCCGATACCAGTGCGTAGCTCTGCTTCATAAATATACTTTTCGAGTGTCGTAACATGCTCGAACGGCATGGTATGACCAAGCAGATAGTCATACACATAGGTGAAATCTCCCCTTTGTATCTTTTTTTGCATCTGGGTCACGAGCTGTAGGGGATATTTTGAGAGCTGTAGTAGCATTTTCTTTGATTTGGCATCTGGTGCCTGATCGACTACCGTATGAAAGCCATTGGGCTTGAACAGACTGAGTTTGTTACCCGTTCTATGGCGATTCAGATCGCGAAGCTCGGCAAATGCGATTCGCTTCCATCCAAACGTGATGGGCAACATGCGGACAGCATCTCCACAGAGTGAGTACCTGTTCTTGCGGTTTTTCAAGTCTTTTTTTAGATTCATCTTTTTGTCTTCGTAGAGCCTCAAATATGCTCCATCATCACTTCCAACAGATACTTTAGACTTCTTCAGAGCCTCAAATGATTGCAAAAACACATCGTGTGTCTCTTGTTTATATGTAGCGTGCTTGATGAGACGTGGTGTAGCAAACTCTAACTCTACTTTGAGTTTCTCACCTATTGTGTTCAGTTCAGGATAGGGTACAGACAGGAGAAGCGAGATGAGCTCAACCCAGTTTCGTGCTGACATGGTAAGCATGAGGTTGGTCAATGCGCTGGCTGGTAAAAATACACGCGCACGATCAAATACGAAGTTGCGCACCATGCGTTGAAGTCGCTTGGTGCCATTTTCAGACGAGTCTGCGAGCACTTCTTGGGGAAGATTCAACAATTTTGGATTTTTATTGACAAGACCCGTCCAGATCTTTGCTGCTTTTTCATACAGATCAAACGCTTTAGCGACGTGTGCGGAATAAGCTTTGTTGTTCTTTATTCCGAGGGACTTTGGATTGGCGATACTGTCTGAACTGTATTTTATATACCGCGTTGAAGATTCTTGTCCGGATCCAGTAGGTGATTGTGCCCAGAGGTAGTAGGCAGCAAAAACAGTTACCCCGTCAATAAACATCGCAACTGGTGCCATATCAGCGATAGATGCATGGCCGTAGTCAACCATCCGAAAAATACCATCAACTGATTTGTCTACGTTGTTCCAATCGATCTTTGATACTATTTGATCTAGTCCTTCGTTATTGCGTGAGTATCGTGCGCCGGTCGCAGCTAGTAACTCAGGTGTCAATGATATGCCGCCACGCTTTTCGTGAGCTTGAGTTGAGCGTAAGGCGACATAGCGTATCTTCATACGAGATTGATTATATAATAGGCACTCCACAATGGAATAACACTATATATATCATGGATTACTCATACTCCCTTCCTGACCATCTCATTGCTAAAGCGCCTCATGAGCCACGAGATGAATCTCGACTCTTGATATATGATACTGCTCACGACAGAATCCAACTGGATATATTTAAAAATATCGCTAACTATCTCCCTTCTGGCTCACTTGTCGTGTTGAATGATACTCACGTCTCTCCAGCGCGTATTGAGCTACATAAAAAGAGCGGGGGCAAAATCATCTGTCTATTCCTTATAAATGAGCCCGAAAGCACGAAAAATGAGGTGAAAGTGATGCTTGATCGCAAGATAGATATCGGCCAATCTTTATACCATTTGGATCAAGAAATTGCCCAGATTACTGCCCATCATGATGGGTCAGTGTTTATTGCAACGCTACGCATATCTCGACAGGATTTGTTCGGGTTGTTAGAAAAGCAGGGAACTATGCCAATCCCTCTGTATCTGAGAGGAACTCAACTGAGCGCTAAAGATCTGAAAGTGAAGTACCAGACCGTATTCTCACAAGATGATATGGAGGTAGAAATGCAAAGACTGTCATCGATCGCTGCTCCAACAGCTAGTCTTCATATTACCAACCAAGTGCTGGATAACCTTAGGAATAAATCAATAGATGTGGCTCATGTGAAACTAGAGGTAGGCATGGGGACATTTGCTCCACTCACCGAGTCACAGTTAGCCACAGGCAAGCTACACAGCGAGTGGTGTACTATACCCCCTGGGAGTATACAAAAGATTCTTGATGCAAAAAAATCAAATCACTCAATAGTTGCGGTAGGTACGACAGTTGTTCGAACACTTGAGTCATGGGCAGGAAAAACACCTCGATTTGAACTCCAACCGACTCAAATATTTATCAAACCTGGTCACACATTTCATATCGTTGATATACTCGTTACAAACTTCCACATACCCAACTCATCGCTTATGATGCTGGTGCAAGCTTTACTAACCGCAAAAGGATCAAAAAGATCATTACTCGAGCTATATGAGATTGCTATTAAAGCCAATTTCAGATTTTATAGCTTCGGAGACGCCATGATGGTTATCTAAAATCTATGCAATCACTTTTTACCAACACTCACCAGTCAAAAAAACCCTCAAGTCGGGCGCGACGCGGTGTCATATCGACTGCACACGGCCAAGTACAGACACCTGCATTTGTACCAGTCGCGACGAAAGGGACGATAAAGGGACTGACTCCCCCACAAATATCTGATATTCCAGTACAAATTTCATTTGTGAATACATACCACCTGGTTACTCATCCAGGATCGAGTGTCATACAGCAGGCAGGATACATCCACACATATTCGGGTATGCAGCGACCGCTCATGAGTGACTCCGGAGGATTCCAGGTGTTTTCACTTGCCGAACGTTCTCGGAGAGCACATGTTCGGGGCGATGAGGAGCCACTGCTCGTAAGTATTAACGAATCAGGAGTCATGTTTAGATCAGTCTACGATGGGGCACTCATCGAGTTCACTCCTGAGAAAAGCATGCAATATCAGATGGAAATAGGCGCTGATATAAACATGGCGTTTGATGAGTGTACTTATCACCCTGCGACACATGAGTATGCCGAAAAGTCGATGAAGCGTACTCATGATTGGCTTACCAGATGCATTGTATATCGCTCCACACATAAACATGTTGAATACCAACAGTACCTCTACGGCATCATTCAAGGCTCCATGTACGAGGATTTGCGTAAACAATCTGCAGAATTTGTGACAAAACAGCACATTGATGGAGTTGCGATAGGCGGGGTGAGCGTGGGAGAAAGCAAACAAGATATGCGAGACCAAGTTGCATGGATACGAAATTGTTTACCCACGGATAAACCAGTTCATTTGTTGGGAGTTGGACATATTGATGATATTATTGATCTTGTCCATCATGGCATCGATACATTTGACTGTGTTGAGCCAACACGACTAGCTCGGATGGGAATTCTAATTGATCTTGCCGACCTCGACAAACCAGTTGCGGAGTGGAAATCTCACGAGATTGATATAACCCAAAATTCCTACCGGGCGGTGACGGAAAAAGCTATTATTGGCCTAGCCAATAACCCACCCGTTACATTTTCATACCTACATCACCTATTTAAGCAGAAGGAATTACTGGGATATACATACGCAACTATTCACAATCTCATTCAGATGGAGCGCTTGATGGGGCGCATTCGTGAAGAAGTGGAAGCAGATAGGATCTAGGCAAACTAAAGCGAATAATTTAGGATAAACTCACCCCAAGAAATGGGCTGTTTCCCTTCAAGCTGTACTTTCAGTATTTTCATCGGGCTCCTTGGGTCAACACTCAGGATTTTAAGTCGTTTTTGAACTCCATTTTGGTTTATTGTGGTCCACAAGCCTGGCCACGGGTGAAGCGCTTTCCAGAGGGTATACAGGCTTACTTGTCGAGGAATTTGTTCTGTGGAGATCTTGTTACGATTGAGGTATTTGGTGTATATGGGCAGAATCGATGTTTCAACATGACCGTTCTTGAGGCTTTCGCTTAATATTTCTGAAGAAATATACCCATCATCTCGTTTTAGGAGGAGAGTATATGTAGCAAGACTGCTATTCTGAGGCTTTGTAACGATCTTAAAACCTGACTTTATCAACGTGATAATTCCCTCAAATGCTATGGATATCGCCTGAGTTAATACGGATTGAGTTGTCGCTTCTGTAGCAATAGGAAACGATTCTTGAAAGATGATATCGCCAGTATCCATGTGTTCATCCATCTGCATGAGAGTGACGCCCGTTTCCTTTTCGTCGAGCAATAGAGGCATGCACACTGGGTTTGGGCCACGAAATCTAGGCAAAAGTGAGGGATGGACATTAATAAACCCACCCTTGACGGAACTCAAGACCATTGAGCTGATTATTTCTCCATATGCAAAAACCAGACAAATATCTATTTTTTTCTCACTCAAAACATTAATAAGCTGTTGCGAGTTTTGTTTTGCGGAAACATCAAAAACAGCAATGTGCAACTCTTCAGCAGCATGTTTCGTGGGAGACTTCTGTAGGATAAGCCCCCTGCCAGCTGGTTTGTCTGGTGGACACACAGCTAAATCAATTTGAAAGTCCTTTCCATGCTCGGGAGCGAGCACCAGTTTACGCAGTAGTTCTGCTGAAAAAGATGGGCTACCGAAATAAGCTATGCGAATCATACGTATTTTAATTGAGTGAGAGGGATTGTCGTACAAGATCCTGATTTATAGCATCAATCTTAAAAAATATTTCTCGTGCATTTAGGACGGTTGACTGGTATCCGAGCGCACTGAGTTCACCTGCATTTGATGCTGTTGATTCAGCGCACATGATTTGAGCGGAAATAGTTGCTGTATTTGGCAAAAGATAGGTCACCCCACACGGCTCGTCAATATACTTTTTCAACAAGGGCATTTTTTGAACAGGCGAAGGAGTGAGGGAGAGTTTCGTTTGTATGTTAAATAGATACTCATTTACTTGAGTCCTTTTCTGTACATAAATGCCATATCGCACTGAGATGACCACGAGGAGGAGCAAAACTAGAGAAGCCAAAAATGCCAAAGGTATATTTCGTCTTGTCATATCAAAAGTATTATATAGCGAGAAAGGTATCTAGGAGTGAGATCATTTAAACCCTCGTTAGGTGGAGATTGACAGGACAGATGCATACTGTTATCATATGTATGTCCTCCATACGAACTCGTACGTTAGAAACTTTTTCTTGACAACAATTTTTAGGGTAATGCACGAAGTGCACTTAAAGCTTGATCTTGAACATTTCGATGTAATCGAGTCAGCCTAAACCCATTTTCTACCGAGAAAAAGTCCATAATCCAGTACGGTCGAGGAGGATATTTTCTCCTACGTTAGCCTTCGAAAAAGTTACTTTAGTTTATTAGTTGTTTTTACCAGTTTCACTACATATGTCTTCTCAACCAACCACTCCTTCGGGACCTTCTTTAAAAATAGACAACATCCTGGACACCTTGCAGTTTGCGCCTACTCCTGTAGACCAAAATGAACCTAAAACTCCACCAGTTGCACAAACGAGTCAGCCTGCCCAAACACCAGTAGCAGAACAAAAGCCTCAAGAAACATATCGGGTGCCACCTCGACAAAGCACGTATGATCCAGGTCTAGAGCAGCAAAATAGGCTTGAAGAGGATCTAAAAGTTAGCTACGAAGCGAGCGGCATACTTGAGTTGACACCTGCAGGATACGGTTTTCTACGTAAAAATTTTGAACTCAATCCAGCATCAGATATTTATATTTCTCCTTCACAGATCAAACGGTTTTGGCTCCGAAAGGGAGATATGATCGAAGGAGTTGCTCGTGCGCCTAAAAATGGAGAAAGATACCACAGCTTGCTCCTGGTGCAGAAGATCAACGGAAAGTCGATGACTGAGCAAGAAAGTCAATCACGTGTCGATTTCGACAATCTCACCTCAGTACATCCGAGCCGACAGATCAAACTCGAATATTCCCAAGATATTATCGGAAACAGAATAGTCGATATGGTTTCTCCAATCGGATTCGGCCAAAGAGCTCTGATAGTTTCTCAACCGAAAGCAGGGAAAACAACTTTTCTCCGTGAAATAGCTCAAGGTATTGCGATTAACCATCCTGAAGTACATCTGCTTGCGATTCTCATTGGTGAGCGACCCGAAGAAGTCACCGAGATAAAACGATTTATCAAAGGTGAAGTAGCGGCGTCACACTTCGATGAGCCACCACGCGAACAAGTGAAAGTAGCCAATTTGGCTCTTGATCGAGCTCGGAGACTCGTTGAGCAAGGGAAAGACGTCGTTGTCCTACTTGACTCAATCACGCGCCTTGCTCGAGCTTACAACCTCGCAGGTCCGATGGACGAAGCACCTGCTGAACAGAATTTTGGCAATCATGACAGATATGGACGCAATCGCGGACAAAAAAGATATGGCTATCAAGAAAGAGGAGGAGATTATGGTCAAAGCAACCGTGGTTCGATGTCAGGTGGTATGAGCCAATCGGCCATGTTTCCTGCAAAGAAGTTCTTGGGTGCTGCCCGCAATTGTGAAGAGGGCGGGTCACTCACTATCATCGGCACCGCATTGGTAGGTACTGAAAGCCGCATGGACGACCTCATTTACGAAGAGTTTAAAGGTACTGGCAACATGGAAATCCACCTCGATCGGCATTTTGCTGAAAAGCGGATATTTCCTGCTATCGACATACTCAAATCTGGCACCAGAAAAGAGGAGTTGCTCTACGATGAAGCCACATACAAAAAGATCATCACACTGAGGCGTATGCTTGCGCTATTGAACCCCGAAGAGGCACTGACCAATATGATTGAGAAGCTCAAAAAAACTAAGTCGAATAAAGAATTCCTTGATCAACTCGCACGATAAGCGTATGATATAGTTTGACATACGAACTATGCCAAAAGACACTCGTGCATTTGCCATCACTACCGATCAGATCTCAAAACGCGTAAATCGCATCATTGGTCAACTAAAAGGTATCCAAAAGATGGTGGATGCGAGTCGTGATTGTAACGAAATCATCCAACAGGTATCCGCGGTGAAAAAAGCCATTGACAGTCTCACTGAAGAGGTAGTAATGAAAGATATCATCGAGTATATTCCTCCTATTCGAAAAAAGGAAATACTTGAGATGGTGCATAGAGCTATCTCTTTATGAGCATTGCTTATATTTATGAACTCAGGATCTCAAAATACCGTCATCATTGGAGGGGGACCAGCGGGTCTCTCAGCGGCTATTTACCTTGCGCGCGCCGGTCTTAAACCCCTTGTTTTTGCAGGATCTCCTCCTGGAGGGCAACTCATGCTGACAACTGAGGTGGAAAATTTCCCAGGCCTTCCCTCAAAAATGGGTCCTGAGCTTGTAGCGGGCATGAGAGCGCAAGCAGAATCATTTGGGGCCATTCTCCTGGATGCCAACGTTAAGTCCTTGTCTCACGATTCAGGACTTGTACAAGTACACACCGAGGCAGAAGGTGATTTTGCATCGGTTTCAACAAAGTCACTCTTGATTGCAACCGGAGCTAAAGCACTATGGCTAGGGCTTCCCAATGAAGCTCGATTGCGTGGTAGGGGAGTCAGCGCATGCGCTACATGTGACGGATTTTTCTTCAGAAACAAAACAATTGCTGTAGTAGGTGGGGGAGATACTGCTGTCGAGGAAGCTCTGCATCTCACCAAGTATGCGTCAAAAGTCTTGCTTATCCATCGCCGAGATGTACTGCGAGCAAGCAAGATTATGCAATCGCGCATCGCTTCTAACCCAAAGATTGAACTGCTACTGAACACACAGATTGTTGATATCCTTGGGGAGCAGAAAGTCACCGGTCTTCGAGTTCAAACTTCCGACGGGACACAATCCAAAGAAATACCTCTCGAAGGAGTGTTTATCGCGATTGGACACAAACCGGATACAGAACTTGGCCAGGATCTACTTGACCTTGATGCCAAGGGATATATCATGACAAATGGCAGACTTGCGGAGCACGTTTTACAAAATATAGACAGTACATATTCAAAGCGGATTCAGGATATTAAGGGGTCTCGATATTTCAGCTCACACACAAATATCACAGGCATTTTTGCGGCAGGTGATTGTGTTGATAGTGTATACCGTCAAGCCGCAACTGCAGCGGGTATGGGTGTTGCTGCGTCTCTTGATATCGAGAGATATCTTGAGCAATGATGACTCATAAGCTGCAAGTGTTAGGTCTGTTGGATTATTTGACTAGAATCTCATGACATATAAATCAGAATTCATTACGTTCCTCATAAACTACGTTATATCAAGGATACTTTATTTCGCAGGTCACTTCGGATATGTCAAACGATTCCTTACCGCATCCCTGATCCAGGGTAGAGGCAAGTACTCCTCACATATCGTCAACACATCATTCATATTTCTACTGATATTGATCGTAATCAGTGCCCCCACGATCGCTCAAAATCACCCACTTGGTCAGTCCGAAGATATTAGAACAATATCTCAGACCTCGCTTGCACAGGCAGAAGTTTTTCTTGATGAGCAGGATATATCAGTGAGCACGATCCGATCGGGTGGATTGCGCGACAAGGTGATTACCTACCAAACCGTCAAGGGAGACACGATCGAGTCAATAGCAAAGAAGTTTGATATTTCTGAAAAAACTATCACCTGGGCCAATAGTAGCTTGGGGACTACTCTAAAGTCCGGGACAGTCGTGAGAATAGCTCCAGTTACCGGGGTAGTACACGTTGTAGACCCTGGAGAAAACATCTATCTAGTTGCAAAGAAATATGGTGTCGATGCTCAAAATATAGTCAACTTCCCCTTTAATGAGTTTAAAGATGATGCATTTACTTTGATTGCTGGTACAGAACTTATAATACCAGGAGGGAGTATCGCTGAACCAAAGCAACCCATATTTACTGACACATATAACTTTGCTCAAGTCCAAGCAGGTGTGAGCGGGTCATCAAGCTTCATTTGGCCGACAAACGGAATCATCACGCAGTATCCCGCATCTTACCACATGGCTCTGGATATAGCCAACCCCTCACAACCACCAGTACTTGCTGCTGATGCAGGGACAGTTATCTACTCGGGTTGCTTCTCGTGGGGCTATGGGTGTCATATCATAATCGACCACAACAATGGCTTCCGATCACTTTATGGACATTTATCACGGAGGGATGTCGAGCAAGGTGCTACTGTTTCGCAGGGCCAGCAAATTGGCGCCATGGGTTCAACAGGCAGATCAACAGGAACACACTTACATTTTGAGATACGTCAGGGAAGCACCCTGCTTAATCCTCAGAACTTTTTAAAGTAAACTGAATATATGGATGTGACTTCAAAAAAAATGGGCGTGACTATACTCATTTTAGGTATATTTGGGCTTATTTTACTCAGTATGAATCTCATTGCTACCCTGGTCATACGCAATGATGCAAAATCGGGTGAAAATACAGGCGTTTACATGCCAAGAACCGACATTATCATCAACGATCTAAAGATCGTCGAAAATACCCCAAGCGTTGAAAAAAATAAAAACCCCTTCCTGCTTGAAAAAGAACAACAAAAAGAATTTTCACTTAAAGGATCGTACTTGTACGAATCAGTAGGGACGTCTAGCGCACATCTCGATCGTCAGCAGCTGAATCTTGACACATTGATCCCCACCTCACTACGTGCCTGGACCACGACACCAATAACATCTTTGGGGATATGTTCAGAGGATAGATCTCTATGCAATCGGTCCTTTATCCAGCGCACTTCGGGCCAGACAATACCCGTACAGCTATCATTACGAGAAGGGCAGATATTTATCAGCTTTCCCACCAATGATCAATCGGCCGATGTGACTGGTATTTACGAGGCTGAAGCTATTCCGGTGATATTTAACTAGTTTGACCACGGCGCTGATCATAACTAGGTCGAGAATAGTTCAGTCGCACACTATTTTTCGGTTGGAAAAGTTAGATAGTATGGTACAATAACGCGATGCAAGGGTCACAAAATCCGTCAACCTCTGTTTCGTCGCGCCACTTCCTTGAAGAAATTCAGAAAGTATCCTGGCCTACACGCTCAGAGACTACGAGACTCACACTTGTGGTCATTTTGGTCAGCCTGTTCGTAGGTTTGTATGTAGGAGTCCTTGATCTAGGTTTGACTCAAATGCTTGGTTTTTTAACAAAATAATTCTCACAAAATAGCATATGTCAGCACATGTTCAAGAAATCAATACTGCGCCCGATACTGCGCGTTGGTATGTGATTCACACTCAAACTGGTCATGAAGATCGTGTCAAAAAGAACCTCCAACAAAGAGTTGAGTCGCTTGGAGTGGGCGACAAAATCTTTAATGTTATTGTTCCAACAAGAGAGATAATCGTCGTCAAAAGAGGAAAGAAAACAAAACAAGAAGAGCGCGTGTTCCCCGGATATATTTTAGTTCAGATGTCGCTGGATGATCAGACATGGCTTGTTGTTCGCACGACAGAAGGTGTTACTGGCTTTATTGGAGTAGGTCAAAAACCGACACCCATATCCCAAAAAGAGGTTGAGGCCATCATGAAGTTCGTATCGCAAGAACAGCCAAAGTTTAAGACAAAGTTCAGCCCAGGTGAAGCAGTAAGGATTATCGACGGCCCGTTTGCCGATTTTCTTGGTTCTGTTCAATCAATCGACGATGATAAAGGTAAATTAACCGTTCTTGTGTCTATTTTCGACAGAGAGACCCCTATTGAAATTGATTTCTTGCAAGTTCATAAAATTTAAATACTATGGCAAAAAAGCTAAAAACACTTATCAAGCTGAATCTACCCGCAGGCGAAGCTACTCCAGCTCCTCCTGTAGGCCCAGCGCTTGGAGGCCATGGTGTGCCAATCATGGAGTTTATCAAGGAATACAATGCTCGAACAGCAAAACTAAAGGGAAACATCATTCCTGCAGTGATCTCGGTTTTTGACGACCGTTCGTTTACCTTTATTACCAAACTTCCCCCAGTTGCGGCCATGATAAAGAAAAAGCTCTCTCTCCAATCAGGCTCAGGAAAGCCAAACACCGAGAAAGTTGGTAAGTTAACACAAGCACAATTGGAAGAAATTGCAAAAGAAAAAATGGCTGATTTGAATGCAAATGATTTAGCTGCCGCATGCAAGATAGTAGCGGGCACGGCTCGAAGTATGGGTATTGAATTAGCCTAAATTTATATTTTCTTGTTATGTCAGCCAAAATAAAACCAACCGCAGCGCAGATTGCTTCTGAGGAAGCGAGTTCACGCATTGATGAAGATCAAAAAAAGACTAGCGACGCAGAAGTAGCCGTCGAGTCACCCAAAAAAACTGAGGCAAAAAAAGCCAAGAAAGCCACAACACCTTTTAAACGAGGCGCTAAATATGTCGAGTCAGCCAAGAAGCTCAAAGAGTTTCACAAAATACCCATGTCATCCGCAGATGCCATCCGCACCCTAAGATCAGTGGGATTTGCCAAGTTTGATGAATCAATTGAGCTGCACATCAATGTTACTGAGGTCGGGTATAAAGGTGAGGCTGCTTTGCCATTTTCAAATGGCAAGTCTACGCGAGTTGCAATCGTTGATGAAGCGGTGCTCAATGCTTTAGACAAAGGTATCATAGACTTTGACGTGTTGTTGACTTCACCAGCCATGATGCCAAAGTTAGCAAAATATGCGAAACTAC
>CAZIUF010000023.1:0-4272 GCA_964542665.1 uncultured Gammaproteobacteria bacterium
AGGAGTTTTTCAACTGTCTCATACACCTTTGCACCGCTCTTTTTTACCTCTAGACGAGGTTCTTGTGACCTATTCCAGGCATGTACTTGATGACCTTTCTCAAGCAATCTCAGAACCATATTCTTACCCATTTTTCCAAGACCGATATAGTGGATGATCATATTAATAGTGTAAATAATAGAGTTGTAAAGTCTGTAAAGTCCATAAAGTGATTGAGCTATCTTTTAAAATTGCTAATCTGGCACACTGCTTCTGATGGCTCGAGCCATGACCTGCCGTCGGCAATCAGCAATCTTTCAAATGATTCCGGTCCCCAACTCCCTGAGTCATACAGCTCTGGGACAAACGTAGGGGATTGAATATGGTTCAATAGTGGCTCGACATATTGCCAAGAGGTTTCGATCCCATCGGCATGTTGGAATAGCGTTGTGTCACCAGCTATAGCATCATTGATAAGTTTTACATATGCCTCCACGAGATCCATCTGGTATTCATTTTTATAGCAAAATTGCATCGGTACCTCATCAATCTTAAAATCTAGTCCCGGTTTTTTCACAGCCAAATGGATGATGACGCCCTCATTTGGACCTATACGTAAGGTAAGAGCAGTAGGACGACGAATACTAGTTGAGTCGTTAAAGAGTGATTTTTTATTTGGCTTAAACACAACCGTGATTTCGGTGACAGACCGCTTGAGCTGTTTGCCTGCTCGCACGTAGATAGGCACTCCCCTCCATCTGTCGTTGGCTACCTCGAGTTTGAAAGCCACGGCAGTCTCGGTTTTGCTCTGTGAAGAGATGTCTTTTTCCTCCGTATACCCGCTATATTGGCCAAAGCGGGCAATACGACTAACATCCTCATACTTCAACGGAGCGATCTGAGCGAGCAGGTCCCGTCGAGCCGCTCGGATATCTGATACGCCCAATGACTTGGGTTGCTCCATCAGAGTCATAGCAATCATTTGCAACACATGATTTTGCACGACATCACGAACAGTCCCGGTGCTGTCATAGAAACGCTCTCGTCCCGTGATACCAAAATCCTCGACAGCATTAACCTGGATATGATCGATTGATGATCTGTCCCAAAGATGCTCAAACATGCTATTGGCAAACCGGAAGGCAAGGAGATTTTGCACTGTTTCTTTGGCTAGGAAGTGATCGATGCGATAGATCTGTTCCTCATCAAATATCTTGAGAAGATGAGAATTGAGTAATCGTGCTGATGCATAGTCTGTGCCAAATGGCTTCTCAAGCATGAACTTAACCCAACCCCCAGGTCGACGGTTGAGTGAACAGTTGCCGACATGTCTAATAATATCGTCATAAAGCGATGGGAATGATGCGATATACCAAAGTAAGTTACCCAATCTTTTTTTATCATCGAGATATTGCCTAATATCAGCAAATACTTGCTCATCAGTCACATCACCAGATATATAGTCGATATGTGTAGTAAACCCGCTCCAGATCTCAGGATTTGTGGGATTCACAATCGATTGAGCATACTCAGTAAATGCTTGGCGAGAATATGTTGTGCGAGCGTTGCCCAACAAAAGAAAATCTGCAGGAAGAAGGTGTTTTTCATAGAGCATGTAGACAGCTTTCAGTATCTTTTTTTTAGCCAGATCACCCGTGGCTCCAACAAGCACGATGGTCAGTGGTTCGGTAACTTTTTGCATAGATTTCAAACTGTGAGTATTGCAGAGTATATCAGGTGAATCAATTAGTCAATTATGGTAAATACCAATAAAAAACCGCCACGTTTGACGTGGCGGTTAGTTATTCTTGTATTGATATATTTACTTCTTTATCATTGTGGTTGGCTCAGTTGAGGTCAATGGGACGAGCTGCGTGCGTGCTGCATTGATGATCTTATCACCTTTGGTGCTGTAGACAGCTACTACGCCTGCATTGTTGAAGATGAGGACAAAATCACCATTTTCTGCTCCAGTGTACAGAGCGTTGTCCTGAAGCTGCTCGATGTTATTCACTGTCGCAACCTGAGGCACCTCAGTACTTGAAGCAGCAAGATATCCAGCCTCCTTGATTTTATTGACGATTTTTTTTAATGCAGCCTGCTGATCCTTGAGTTGCTTTTGGGCAGGCGTCTCACCCTGGTAGATGATTTTATTGTTGGATGGTCTATACAAGACCATCTTGTTTGCAAATGCAACTGCGCGATCACCAATCTTGGCATCTTTGTAGACCTCCTCGTTGTACTTGCTCAATTTCTTGAGTTTATCAATGTCCTCAAATCCTTGGCCTTTCCCCAGTTCAGCCATAAACTGAAACTCACCCGTACTGACTCCAGCGTCTTTGGCAATCTTTTCGACAAGTCTGCGCTCGGTTGCTACGGCTATATCATTGAGCGGATTGATAGCGCGGAAGATGATATACATCTGTGTCACGACAACCAACACGAGAAGAACGATGATAACGATATGAATTTTTTTAGTAGATTTCATATAAAAAGATAAAACTTACAAATATAATTGAATGATGTAAGTGTATCAGATTGTGAGGTATCATAGTGCCATGTCAGAGTCACCTATCCCTCATCTCGCTTATGCACTCGCCCTCCTCGCCCGACGGAGTTACTCATCAGCGACGATGAAGCGAAAGTTGCAGATGCGACATCAAAGACTAGCAAAAAAACTCCCCCACATATACTCGATAGATGCTGTGGATGATCAGGTCAGCAAAACACTCGCCTATCTCAATGAACATAAGTTGCTCGATGACACCGCCTATACCTCACAGCTTATTTCTACGATGCGGCAACGTCATAAAAGTGATATGTGGATCCGCCAAAAACTTGCACAAAATGGAATCGATCGAGATACTATCAGCACGATGATGACTCCTGAAGATCCGAGTGGGTCAATCTCACATCTGATCGCTCACAAGCTCTCGTATCACCCCGACACACTTACTGACAAAAAGAAAAAAGAAAAACTCATCCGGTGGCTCATGGGGAAAGGGTTTCGGTATGCGGATATTAATAGAGCAATAGTGGAGAAGGAAGAAGGTAATTGAGTCATCCTTCCTTCGCCCCCGCAGAGCGGGACAAGTCGGAAGGGCAAGTAGGTCGAAAGTATTTACGTCTGCACAGTTGGGGAAAGGGCACGTAAGATTTTTTGATGAATCTCTGTCTGAGCGAAGCGAGTTAGATGAAGAAAAAAAACTTACGTGCACTGCATATTCTATTTTAGAAACGATACTGCCCCCCTGCAATATTCAGGCAAAAAAAATACTACCTGCTTGAGTTTCATATTTCTACGAAAATCCAAGACAGGTAGTTTGTTGGTTATCTGATCAGGTGCAACTTGCGTTGCAATGTGATTAGTAACGGCTTCCACCGCCACCACCACCACCTCCACGATATCCGCCACCAGCACCGCCTCCACCACGATATCCACCGCCTCCGCCACCGCGGAAATCATTGCGAGGTTCTTTTGGTTTTGCGACGTTGACGACCATTGGGCGTCCTTCGAGATCAGAATTGTTCTTTGCACTGATTGCAGCTTGTGCAGCTTCTTCAGTGGTGAAAGTAACGAATCCGAATCCTTTTGAACGACCGGTTTCACGATCGGTGATGAGCATCGCTTCTACGATTTCACCAAACTCAGCAAACATTTCTCGGAGTGAGTCACTAGTGACTGTCCAAGGAAGATTGCCAACGAAAAGTTTTTTATTATCCATTATGTATTACACCTCCTCTCCGTCTGACGAGCAAGAAGTGTCTGGACTGTAGTTCTGTAACTAGAAGCATACGTACACGTAACTCTTGTGTAGATCATACATAGTATAACAGACTATATGATGAAATAATAGCAAGCGCATTGTAAATGACCCCCTTTGTACTCGCGTAATACAGCGTATTTTCAGCTAGATATGTTACGATTTGAGCGTATATGAAAATCCTTGTCGTCGAAGACGACCTCAGAATCGCTAACTCACTCAAAAAAGGCCTCCTCCAAGAGCGGTACACGGTGGATATGGCCACAGATGGCACAGGTGGATATGACCTCGCCTCGACTGAGTCCTATAACGCAATCGTCCTCGACTATATGCTTCCGGGGATGGATGGCCTCAAGATCTGTCAATCTCTGCGAAAATCACGCAACTACACTCCGATCATCATGCTTACAGCTAAAAACAACACAAGTGATATCATCGCGACTCTTGATGCAGGTGCCGATGACTATCTCACGAAACCTTTTTCATTTGAGGAGTTACTCGCACGGATACGAGCAGTGACCCGTCGACC
>CAZIUF010000023.1:4282-14653 GCA_964542665.1 uncultured Gammaproteobacteria bacterium
GCATCCCAGGTGACGAGTATTCTTAAGATAGCCGACCTTACTCTCGATCCTCATACGTTTTCGGTCACCCGAGCAAAGACAGATATTCGTCTGACTCACAAAGAGTACGCGCTCCTAGAGTACCTCATGCGGCATGTTGGCACAGTAGTGACCAAGGAACAGATCATCAATCATGTGTGGGACTTTGACGCAGATATCCTGCCTAATACGATCGAGGTATATATGAGAAAGTTGCGAGAGAAAATCGATATACCATTTGCACCCTCCCCCACTCTCATCCAAACAGTGCGTGGTTTTGGGTATAAGATATCAAATAGTTGATAATGTATAACGTACAGCGTAAAACGCAGAACAAGTAATTGACGGTGGATAACAGCGGATTGGAATTTAGGGTTAGTATTTAGAGTTTAGTATTTGGTTCAGGTATTTTCATCATGTTTCACTCAGCAAGACTCAAACTCACACTCTGGTACCTCGGAATTCTCATGACGGTGAGTATACTTTTTAGTATCGTCATCTATCGGATGGTGGTCGTCGAGGTGGTACGTTTTGAAGCATTTCAACGCTCAAGATCTGAGGCCAGGATAGGACAAATGTTTATGCCATTTCGTGGGGGTGGACTTTCACCACGACTTCCTGTCAATGAGGAGCTCATCGAGGAAACAAAGCAACGAATAGCGATGATTATCCTCATCCTCAATGGAAGTATCTTCCTGGCAGGTGGGGGTTTGGCATATATCCTTGCTGGTAAGACACTTGATCCAATTCAAGGCATGATGGAGTCACAGAAACAGTTTATCGGTGATGCGTCTCATGAGCTTAAGACCCCACTGACCTCGTTGCGGATCGCATCTGAGGTATTTTTGCGAGACAAATCACCTACAGTACAGGATGCAAAAGTACTGATACAAGAAAACTTGAGTGAGATCGATGGAATGCAGTCGCTTCTGGAAACGCTCATTCAGATGAACAAGCTAGAGTATGATCGTAAAGAAATAGTGCTTAACGAGCATGTATTTATCGAAAAAATAGTCGCAAAAACTCTACAAACTGTGTCTGCACATGCCTCCAGTAAATCAATCACTATCAATCATACTGTGCATAATCAGAAAGTCGTCGGTAGCGAACTGCTGCTAGTAAAACTACTCACCATATTGCTGGACAATGCAATAAAGTACTCGGCGGTATTGGGGAAGATCGAAATATATACCACTACACACAACTCACATCTTGTTTTGGGTATCACTGACCATGGGATGGGGATAGATCACAAAGATATTCCACATATTTTCACCCGTTTTTATCGGGCTGACAGTGCGCGCACACGCACCGGTGAGTCAGGAGGCTATGGACTCGGACTCTCGATCGCCCAAAAAATTGCTGATATGCATGGCACCAAAATACATGTAAAAACAGAAAAAGGTGTTGGCTCAACGTTTAGTGTATTTTTGAAACTGGCTGCTCCTGCAAGCCAAAGCACCCCTGTATAAGAAGACCATATATTGACATATTACTTAAGCTCTTCTTCAGTCTTGGTACCTATACTCTCTGTATTACATATTTATTTTCATTCCTATGAAAACTGACATGCGCAAAGTAATCGCAACTTTTGCACTTGGTGCAGCACTGATCACAGTAGTCCCAGGGGTATTCGCCCAAGGGTATGGATCTGCGAATCACGATTCGCTGATCCAAAAGATTATTCAAAAATTCGGACTTAAAGAAGCCGACGTTCGATCTGTATTTGATAGTTTTCATCAGGATCGAATGACTCAGATGGAGAAGCGGTACGAAGATCGGCTTACACAGCTAGTAAAAGATGGGAAAATCACAGAAGCTCAAAAAAAACTGATGATCACCAAGCACGAAGAGATGCAAAAGACTATGCAATCTCAACGCGACTCACTCAAAGACAAGACGCCTGAGCAGCGAAGAGCGCTCATGGATACCAAACGTGCCGAGATGGAAAAGTGGGCTAAAGATAACGGGATAGATATCCAGTATTTGCAGCCACATCTCGGTGGACCAGGTGGCCACATGGGTGGACGAGGGATGGGCATGGGTTGGAAAAAGTAAAGGGGACATTCACAGACTAAAGTCTGAGGATATGACGAGTAATCCCCCCTGAATACGGGGGGGATTTTTTTATCTGACGTTGTTCAAATATAGACTAGATATCGTGCTTGATGGTGTGCGGATGTATACTGTATCTCATGATTAGTATCTCCGGACTCACCAAGATATATCGAGTGCCAGACAAAAAAGACGGAATCTTCCCCGCACTCCTCCACGTAGTGAGACCAAAATATCGATCTATCACCGCGCTCGATCATATCGATGCTGAGATAGAAAAAGGTGAAATAGTTGGATATATCGGTGAAAATGGCGCCGGCAAGACGACCACGATGAAACTTTTATCAGGACTACTCACACCTACCTCAGGTACAGTCAATGTTTTGGGGTACACCCCCTCAGAGCGTGATTTCAAATACCTCAAGCAAATTGGTTTTGTGATGGGTCAGAAAAATCAACTCTGGTGGGATCTTCCTGTAATCGAAAGTTTTAAACTACAAAAAGAAATCTATGAGATCCCTGATCGGAAGTTCCACTCGGCACTCAATGAACTCGTGGATTTACTTGAGGTGAAAACTCTGCTCCATCAACCCGTAAGAAATCTTTCACTCGGACAGCGGATGAAATGTGAGCTGATCAATGTGCTTATTTATAGACCAAGCGTTTTGTTTCTTGATGAGCCAACGATCGGCTTGGATGTCATCACTCAGGCAAAGGTCAGAAACTTTCTCAAAGAATATAACCAGAAATATAAAGCAACCATCATCCTCACCAGCCATAGCATGGATGACATCGAAGACCTGTGTAGCCGCGTCATCCTCATCAACAGAGGTAAAAAAATGTATGACGGATCCATCTCGCAACTTATTCAAAAGCATATCCCCCACAAAACGATTACGCTTCAGTTGGCAAGCAAGCGTGGCGTGGACTCACTTTCCTCTCTCCCCTGCCCTCATGATCTCCAGTATCCAACACTCGTAGTCAAATCCTCTCGCGATCAAACCACAGAGATAGTGCGACAACTTTTATCTCTGTGTGACATCACTGATATGGATATCAAGGAGCCATCACTGGAGGACGTGGTGCGGACACTATGAAAAAATATCTTCATCTCTTTTATACCAAGTACATCTGTAACTTTGCATACCCCACTGAAATATATGCAAATCTCATTTATAGCCTTGTGACAGTCATAACGGCATATGTGTACTGGGGAAATGGTCAGAGTCCAAGCCAACACTCAGTCTTGACCTACATCGTATACATGCCTTTTGTTTCTGTTTTTCTCAATGTTGGATTTTGTACGATCTATGTGTCTGAGTGGGTGCGCACGGGTGAGCTCTCAAACTACCTCGTCAAACCAGTGAGCTTACCAAAGTACATCCTCACTCTGACTTTGGCGGGTAAAGTGAGCAATTTCCTCCAAACAATCGTCCCAACCATGCTCATCGTGGCAATTCTGATCGTAGGCACACAGATCCAGATGCCTGACCTGGCAAATATCGGTTTATTTGCTCTGCTTGTCCCGCTGGTATTCATGTTGAGTTTTATGCTTGATCTCGCGCTTTCATATGTGGCTTTTTGGCTGACCGATGTCTGGAGTCTTGGACACTTTAAAAACTTTATGTTGGGATTTCTGGGTGGATCTATCCTCCCTCTCGATATCTATCCTCCATGGATACAGCAAATCGCTCAATATCTCCCCTTTCAATATATCTTTTATATTCCTATCAGAATACTTATGGGCAAACCAATTCAAAACCTAACCTATACCATAGGTATATTATGTGCATGGATCATCGTTTTGTACGTCATCATGCAGCTGCTGTATGCAAAAGGAAAAGGGAGGTATGAAGCATATGGTCACTAGTCTCATCAGGTATGGACGGTTGCACTGGGTATTTGCTGTCTATGCGTTAAAAAGTGCGCTTGCCTACTCGACCAACTTCATCATTCAGATCGTCGTCGAAGTGTTTTATGTCGTCATGTATATGTTGACGTACAGTGTGATATTTGCCAACAATACTGCCTTTTTGAATCTGAGTCGTGAGCAGGTGTATCTCTTGATGGGACTCAATATCGTCACTAGCCAGACACTGATGGGGATATTTTATATCTTTAATATGCGCCTACTCGCGGCACGGGCTCGCAGCGGCGATCTGGATGGACTGCTCCTCAAGCCCATAAACACGCTCTACCATCTGACCGCTGCGTACCCCTATCACAGTGCTTTTATCAGTATGGTACCTGGCGCATATCTCATCTATCTCTCGGGATATGTAAATATATCGTGGATTTTCAGTATGGGACTCATCCAATTTCTGATCTTGTTCATTGCTGGTCAGGTGGCAGGATATAGTCTCCTCTTATTTTCCTCGGCACTATCGATGTATTTTCTATCAGATAGTGTTGCGTCGATCGGTCAGAAACTCATCTTTGTTAAAGATGCGCCACATACGGTATATACTCCTCTTCTCCGGTTTGTCTTTTTTAGTTTTATCCCGCTGGCTTTGATCAATAGTATCCCAACATTTAGTCTCTTTGGTGGAGTCGGATGGGACATGGTCGCCTATGCATGTGGGGTGGCTTGCTTGTCATTTGCAGTTGCCCGCCACACGTGGCATGTAGTGCTGGACCGATATCAATCTGCAAGCTCGTAGATTACGCAGTTGTTCAAAACACAAACTCAGTCATTGCACTGACAGGGATCCCGTAGATTTGTTCAATGATACTTCGAGCATCGAGAGTCACTACATCTTTCCAATCAAGACCCAGTGAGGAGGCTGCCTCTTGTATGCTTTTTTCATTTGGTCCTTCGATTTCCAGGTACGTAGGCAATCCGGGCCAGGTATCGAAATCAAGCGTGACCTCACCAAGGATAAATGTATGGCGTCTTTTTTGTTGGCGACGCACAATCTGCAAGCCAGTAGCCTCGATGATCTGGATGCCGCCGGAGAAATCATTTATTTGCACCTCGATCTCCTTCATACTATCTATGGTTTGACCAGTGTTGTGTTTGTAAGTCATAGTCACCGCATCGCCTGACTTACGGAGACGGACGTACTTATGTTCATCTCGCCACTTTTGATCTTGATCATAGAAAATGATCTCATCAAGCAACTCCTCTCCGTTATCAATCGCGTGCAATTTTTTGAGCTTTACGGCAAGTTGTTTTGGCGTAGTCTTGAGGAATCTTACCTCGATTTCTTGAGGCATATTAAAGCTTGAGTTTTGAGAGTTTGTAGGTCGCGTAAATAGATGGAAACACAAATATCAATCCGAGTATGCTCGCCTCAGCACTTGTTTTGACGTTACTCTTTAGTACTGGAAATGTGGTTACGAGAAAATCCTTAGGAAGAACAAATAGTTCAAAGAGCGAAACCATAAACAAGAAGGCGATCATCCCAAGGACAACTCTCCAATATTTTTGTTTTATTGTGTGCTTATGGTAAGCAAAAGAGTACGCGGCAAACAGCATGATGACTGTCCATGCTAGGCTCACGATATTGATAGGAGCAAGAGGGTATGTGCTCACTAGAATCACTATACCCATCACATTCAAAATGAGGCTGGCCCAGAAGTATATTTTCCAGAGCATGCTTTGATTATATATCTGTGTGCGTAAGTGTCAATGAGGGGAAGATCTAGCTGTCTTGACTCAAACCAACTACTATTTATGTCGCGTATTGATATGACTAAACTTTATGATTTGCGATTTTCACGACCGTGTTCCAATTTCGGGTAGTAATTTCTTTGCCAAAATGCTTCTCGAGGATATTCATGCCATCTGTTGAGCCAACTTTTGGATTGAGCTGGAGTACCGAGTAGACCTCGGTATCGGATGATGAGATGATGTCAAAATATCCTGAATTGATGCGTACGGATGTGGTAGGTGGCGTAGAAAGAAATGAGACATAGAGTCGCGTATTTGCATCAGTTTTGATACCCGAAAATGGCGCGCTTCTGACAAGATCGTGTATTTGCTCCTGAGTGCGGATGATGACAGTGACGTGATATCCCAAACTTGATTTCAGTGTCTCCTCTACTTTCCTTTGTACCATTTTTGGTTCAGTTTCCTTAGATTTAAAAAGCACATTGCCACTTGCAAGCACAGTTTGCACATCTGACATGCTCATTTTTTCAAACATCTTTTTCAGATCGAGCATCGTGATCTTGTGATGACCGCCGACATTGATCCCGCGGAGAAAGGCGATATAGGTAATAATATTCATGTGTACTGAGTATACGTTCTATTTCTGACGATTAGTTTATATTTCATGGTTTATCCTTTATGTTTTACATTCATATAGTGTTTTCGCTTCTCTATCGATAGTCGCTCGATAGCATACCGAAGCATCGTGCGGGGCATCTCATCGGCATGTTGATCAAGGAAATCAGTCAGATTTGATTCGTCGACTCGCTTCCCCACCTCTCGCAACATCCACCCGACGGCTTTATGAATCAGGTCATGTTTGTGATGCAAGAGACGTGAAGCTATATATAGTGACATTTTCTCATTACCTAAACTTATTGGATAAAATGATGCGAGGACGATGATGCGCACCGTCCAAAGGTGAGTACTAGCAAGACAGTCATCGATAAACTGTTTGCGCTCGTCGTGTCCCATGTGGTCGCATATATACGGACCGATGATGTGGGGACTTGAAAGATCAACGAGGTCCCAGTTATTGATGTATTTGACGTGAGACATATAAAACTTACCAAGTTCTGACACGGAATATTTTTTGTGTTTTGCAAAATAGACCAGCATGAGGAGCGCCGTTAGGCGCTCCTCATGATACTCACTCTGGATGAGCTGACCCACATCATCGAGTGTCGCGTCATGAACATACTTTTTGACGATTGCGCGAGTCATTGGGACAGTGAGACCGAGAAATTTGTCGCCCTCGGCGTACTCACAAGGACCAGTTTTGAAAAAGCGCGCGAGCAGCATGCTTTTCTTTGCGTCTGCTTTTGAGCGGAGGTCTTTTGTGATTGAGTTGATGAGACTGCTGTACATAGGCAATCATGGATTAGTTGTGCCAGATAGAATCGACTTTTGTCTAGCAATTTCATCTTGTTTTTTAATTTGTTTTTCAATAAAATCTTCCAATAAAATCAACAGTCGCATACGATAATCTTTTAAAAGTTTCAGTCTTTCTGTATAGGTAGTACACTGCTCAACAAGTGCGGTAAATTCTGTAGCCTTGCCTCCACAAAATTCGTCACAGCGCGTGTGAGTTCCGGGCACAGCATTCAGTTGTCCGGTTGCAGTAGCTATTTGATTCACTGAACTTCCAAGTGCAAAAAATCCCCCATGATTCAGAGCGGTATTTGAAACCTCATTAGTAATCCCACCGCTTTTCAAAAGACTTTGCAATTGAGCTTCCCATATCCTTCGCAGCAATTGCTGCCTGCCAAATTCATCAAACCCCCATGGCATTTCAAGTGTGTTGATCAACGCATCGAGATACGGTTTAGTAATATCCTCGCCAGGCAATTGTGCCACTTTGTTTCGAAGTTCTCCCACTTTTTCAGGTGGTATCTCGCTTGGCTCTTCATGATAGCGCATATATGATGTGCGAAGCCATGCTTTAACATCATGTGCTGTGATCTCAGATGGACTAGCACGCATCTTGACTAACCGAGGTAAGTCGTGGGCTATTATGGTTTCAAATAGCATTTCAAATGCTTCGCGATTCGTTCGTGTATCTTCTTTGTCGACCTGTTTGTTCAGTGCTGCATCATTTATGAGAGGGAACGAATCATAATGTGCGCTATATTTCACTTGCTGAACCTCATCTTCGGGAACTAGTTGTGCTTCAGTCATATTTTATGTGTATTGTTGATTTCGCAATCATTTATCAAATAATTAAGCTCATTAAGTATACTTCACCGCATGAGTACATCCAAAAGTACGACTGATTTTATCCTCGATCAACTAGGAAACAGCCCGCGATTTCGCGTCCGAGCGATGTTTGGTGAGTATGCACTTTATGCTGACGAAAAGGTTGTGGCATTGATTTGCGATGACACGCTTTATGTCAAAATTACCGAGACAAACAAAGGAAGATTGAATGATCACGAGCAAGGCCCACCCTATCCAGGTGCAAAACCACATTGGATCATCACCGAGCGAGATATGCGCGATATAGACACGTTTCAAAATACACTTATTTCTGTAGCTCAATCCCTACCCTCGAAGAAAAAGAAATCTGCTCCCCAGAAATGAGCAAGTCGTATACAATAACCTTCCTATGTCACCTACGAAACAGTCACTACGGAAACAGATTGACGCGCATACAGCAACTGCCTTTCAAAAAAAAGTATGGATAGGACTCCTCGATATACCACGTGGCGAGGTGTGGTCATATGGAAAACTTGCAAAATATATCCACCACCCAAAAGCTGTCCGGGCGGTAGGCACGGCAGTCGGCGCAAATCCTTTTACCCCTGCAGTCCCCTGCCACCGTGTCATCAGATCAGACGGCACCATCGGCAAATATTCTGGTCAAGGCGGGACAGAGGGGAAGAGAAAACTACTGAGGAGTGAAGGTGTGAATATGTAAGAGACCTCAATTTGCTTGATACACTGTGCCTTGCCTCGCCACAAGTCTTATCATTTGTTCTTGCCGAGAATTCACACGAACTGGGGGATCGAATTCCACGTCAGTTTCTCTTGCGCGTGAGTATATTGTGCCTTCTATTGCTGCAGGAGAAAACTCTGGGTAATACGTAGGGATTTTCAAATAGTCAGCTGCAGCTACCTCCATCCTGCCGCCAAGTGACATGTGTACATCAGGCAAGACGACTATACCTGATATAGGATTAAGTTTTTTTGCTCTTTGTGCCCAGTCCCATACAGGCTTGAATTCATAAAGCATCTTGTGATATTCGACTCTTCTTTGCTCAGCATCGGCAGTTTTATTGTCGATTAGGGCGTGGTTGACTGCACCCTCCCGACATCTCCGCAACACATAACCGGCCTGTTCATGGGGTGTCCCTGAAAGAAAAGCCAGCCAGTGAAGGTTATAATAAAACTCATCCCATCCTGGTCGCCGGCCCATATGATGTGGGAGGACAAATGAGCTGTGGCTAGTCGATTGTGTGAGTAGCCTAGCAACATGCTCCATCATGCCTGCATTTTGTTGGAAAGCCGCTCCATTGGAATCCGGAAAGCGGGCAGCTCCATAATGATTGAGTGGTCCACAAACATACATTGACACACGGGTTCTGGCAATTATCCTCTCTTGTTCTTCCATCTGCAGTAGTGCAGATGGATTGTGCATTTTGTCCCGAATATTTTCATAGAATACTTTCGCTGGGAACTGTGGCTCTCTCATCTGAGGCGGATTATAGGCAGGATCTCAATGTCATTACAAGTATAAATACCATGACAAATGCATACGCAATCGATCGTGTTTCCCTACGCTTCTGAATTCGCCTCCCGCCCAAACACATACAACTCTTCCTCTGCACGGGTGATGCCGGTATACAGCCAGCGGCGCCACGTGAGATCATCCATATGTTTTGACCTCTCTTCAAAAAGGATCACGCGTTTGGCTTGACTGCCCTGGGCTTTGTGCACCGTGGTCGCATAGCCAAAGTCAAATAGGTCACCGATGGCTGTCGCTGCACGATTATCGGTAAAGTTCAAAGCTGTGGTTGCGCCAAACTGTTTGCGGGCAATACGTCCGCTGTAGTCTTTATCCATATCATCCATACTGATGGTCGCTTGGTACCAGTCACTCCGGGCGTCGCCTACGTGCGGAGCATCCCCTAGTGGTTCTATCGATTTGATCGTGCCAAGCATACCGTTGGCAATTTTTACTTTGTTATTATTTCTCAAACAAATCACGCGGTCACCTCTCACTGGTTCCGTAGATTCAAACCCAAGTAAACCACGAATATGTTTATTGAGCTTAGTCCGAGTAGCGTTAAATCCACATAAGACAAGCGTATCATCGTCATATTGTGCGAGTAACTCCTGCATGGCGTCCTGACTATCTGATGATGCCATATCGTACTTGATCACGGTGTCGCTATATGTCCCCATCCGCACTACTCCATGCTCTCGGGCTTGGATCGAAAGACCAATGATCGGGTTTTCGGCTGCTTGTCGATGGATATGATCGAGTCTGATCTGTGGATCAGACATCAGTGAAAAAGTTCCTTGGATCGGGGGAAGTTGTCCATGATCGCCAACCACCAGGATAGGTACTTTGTATGACAAAAGGTGTTGCCAGATGCGTTCATCTACCATCGACCCCTCATCGACGATGAGTAGCGTCCGATCGA
>CAZIUF010000024.1:0-14387 GCA_964542665.1 uncultured Gammaproteobacteria bacterium
TGGCTATCACAAATATCTGGACGAATAACAGTGTTTCTGGACCGCTATATATGAAATACAGTGGAGCCAGCAAACCAAGGAGTATATCATTGTGTATGGCCATGCGCTTGATCTGCAAGCCCGAACCATGCGGATCTGTCAGCTCCAGTATGCGAGTAAGGTCACCCGTCTGTAGAGCTTTGTACGTATTAAAAACCGTCTGATGCATGATCCCCAGATCAAAGTATGATGCCCACAGCTGATGCAATCGTGCTATCGCAAGATAAGAAAAAGATATGACGAAGATAAGTATGATGAGATAGACGATCGACTGCGGTCGGACTGATCGCCTGATGAGCTTATTCAGCATGCTCTAAGTGTACCAGGCGATGCTCAAATTCAGCTGAAAGATGGCTTATAAATACCATGTGGTAGATGAGTATATTTTTTGAAGTATCTCTGTCTGAGCGAAGGGTGTAGATGTTAATAAAAATGAACTCATCTACCAATCTCAGGCTTACCCTTCATTTCGCGCGAACTGTCCAGTGACATGAGAACTAGCATAGAGTCTACGAAAGATTAAGATGCATGCGGTGAACCATACACAGTTCAAAATGAAACCATTGAGCGCCATTGATTGTAGTATCGTATCAGGTACTCCCGATATACTCCCCCGAATCATCTCAAATATATGTGTCGTGGGCATGACATACGATACATACTGCAGAGGTACCGGGAGACTTGAGACAGGGAAAAGCGCAGCAGTCAACGGCTGCAACATCGGCACGATGCCCCAGCCAAAAGACTGGATCCGGGTCCCAAATTTGCAAATGAGACCAAAGATAAATATTCCGATGGAAACAGAAAACCACAAAAACATAAAGACTGAAAATAAAAGGTAGGGAAGTGGCACAACAAACACATTTACTCCAAATACATATCGTGCAATCACTGACTCACCCAAAAAAAGTACGAGCGCATGGCCACAGGCAGTGAGTGCGAGTGCGATGATGTACTCTGACACACGCAATGGCGAGATGAACATATTACTGAGGTTGCGCGACCAGATATTCCACATTGGGTCAACAGAGATGGTGTATTGGGCGATGCGGACGAGCTCCCAAAAGAGCATGCCTATCAGGAGGTAAGTTCCTGCTTGCTGAGTATGGCCATTTGCATCACCTGCACTCATCAGGTATTTCGAAAGAAAACCAAACATGATGAGAGAGATTGACGAGAAAATATAAATATCAAAAATACTCTCCAGGGAGTGAATATGCACATAGTGCTCCTGCAAAAAGATTGCATAGATGCGCCGGAGAGAGGGAAATTTCATAACGATGAACCTTATAACTTTATAACCTGACAACTTGATAACTTCCGTTTTCTTTCCTCGCAATTTGTATAAATACATCTTCGAGTTTTGGCTTCACGATATCTATATCGATGATACGATCTACATGCTCAGCTAAATCATGTAAAAAGATACCAACTTGTCCATGTGGCACTTGCACATCCACTCTCTGGTGTTCGTGAAAGTGATAGGTCATCTTCATCATCTGAAAATAGGCTGCAAGTTTCTCGTGACCGCCTTCATATGTCGCGGTGATAGTCACCTCGGGGATCATCTTGATGAGATTTTCGGGTGTACCTTGGGTCACGATCCGTCCATGATCGATAAAGATCACCCAATCACACAGTCGGGCGACTTCATCCATATTATGACTGGTGAATAAGATCGAGAGTTTGCGCTCATCGCGGAGTTTCTCAATGAGAGACAGTGTCTTGTCAGCAATATCTGGATCAAGCGATGCCGTGGGCTCATCCATGAGGATAAGCTTTGGATCATTAAGTAGGGATTTCACCAGATTGACTCGAGTCTTTTGACCTGCGGACAAATATTGATACAGTTTCGAGGCAAGATCATCGATTTCGAAATAGGTGAGTAGCTCGTTTACTTTATTTTTTACATTTTTAACAGCATAGAGATGGGCGAATACATTCAGATTTTCCCGCACTGTGATGCGTCCGAGGAGCGTGTTAAAAGCTGAGGTAGAGTTGATATGTTGGAGACAATATTCGCGATCATAATCAAAATCTCGTCCAAAATACGTGATTTTCCCACCAGTCCGAGTCGTGATACCCGTGAGCATTTGGATCGTCGTGGTTTTACCTGCACCATTGGGCCCAAGAAATCCTACTACCTTGCCGGTAGGTATTTGAAATGAGATATCATCTACAGCCACAAAATCTCCATACTCTTTGCGCAGATGCGAAACGGTGAGGATAGGGGAGTGACTAGCTGACTGCATAGCATCAGTATAACTCATGTATCACTGAGCGTCACTGTCTGCACCACCTTTATCCACGTGGAAATCAAGCCTCATGACATTTCCTTTACTCCTTGTTCCGATTGATGTAATTTGTTCTATCTCTCGTATGGTTGTTGTAAATCGTTCGTCTTGGCGAAGGTGTTTTTGCCATCTTTCGATAGTAGATCCTGAAAATATTTCGGGCACTTGTGTCAAGAGAGTTCCACCATCTCTATGCACTCTCTTGACAGATTCAGAAAGCAGACGTATGAAACCCATCTCATAGCTGATATGTTTATCTTGATTAGGTGGATCTTGAAAAATAAAATCGTTGTCAAAAGGACCACTCGGCCTGCAAAGAACTAGATCAAAACGTGGAATATTTCTTGCAGCCATACTTCGATCCAGAGCGTCCCAAGTTTGCCTCTTCCATACATCACCGTATATACATGATCTATTTTGAGCTGACTGCAACCGGTCAAAAGTTTTCAGTTCGAGTTCCGCTGCACCCAAATAGTTATTTACGTATTCAAAATTCGGATACATTACTTTTTCTCTTCTCAATTCCACCAGTTTACTTTCGATTTCTGCCCTATATTCCCTAGATATATCCTCGAGGCGTAATCCTGTGAGTGAGTCCACATCAGCGAGGACATCTGGTGAGATGCAATATGCTCCTCCCATTAGATCGAGTATATGTGATGCTCCACTGCGCCTACGAACAGTTTCTATCAAACCTCTCCATCCTTGCTTTGCCTCGTCGTCCTTTAGCAGCGGTCCAAATACATATCTTAGATAGCTATCGGCTGGAGACTCATCTACAAAATCTTCATTTGGATATGTAGGGACCCCATCGCTGGGCCACTGATCTCGATGGGCATCTTCAGATTTGTAATGGAAATTTGGATCATCATAAAACCTCATTGCAGGATTGGCCAAATTGGGCGCGGTAGATTGTCTGTATATGTAAGGTCGATCTTGTTCGTTCGACATGGTTGTGTATCAACTCTTATTCCCGCTATGATACTTCTCGTGGACTTCTTTTAGTCTCGCGTTGGTGACGTGGGTATAGATCTGGGTCGTGGAGACGTTGGCGTGGCCGAGCATCTCTTGCACCGCGCGCAAGTCAGCTCCATGTGAGAGCAAGTCAGTTGCAAATGAGTGACGCAGCACGTGCGGAGAAATGTGTGTCACGATGCCGGCTTTGACTCGATAGTACTCCACAATCCGTTCAACGGAGCGGGGAGAGAGGCGAAACTTTTCATCTGTCAGCTCGCTATTACCCTTCGGGCCACGAGTCCGGATAAAAAGTGGTTTGTAGGGATCCGTGCGCGACTCCATATATGAGTTGAGCCAGTGCTTCGCATTTTCAGAAAGAAAGACGACGCGCGTTTTATTTCCTTTTCCGCGGACGCTAAACTCGCCGGTATTGAGATTGACCTGATTGCGATCGATCCCCGTCAGTTCGCTTACCCGGCAACCTGTTGAAAATAACGTTTCAAGGATAGCCTTATCGCGCAGGCCATTGGTCGATCCGGCATCGACAGAAGTCAACAATCTCTGAAGTTCGTCATCGTGGAGGAACTTGATTGCTCGATCACCGAGCTTACCTAGCTCGATCATGTCAGGAGCGAGCACTTTGAAACCCTTTTTAACAAGGAACTTGAGCATACCCCGGATCGCCATCAGGTACTTGACCTGGGTGACTCGCTTGAGCGAGCCTCGTACCTGGTTGCGGTAGTCATGGGAGAGAAAAAGGCGAAACTTGCGGACGACCCCATCGTCAAATTTTTCTACATCCATATCCGGTCCAGCTGCGCCGTATGTTTTGAGTAACCACGCCTCGACGAGCTGGAGATATTGACCGTACATGCGCACTGTTTTGGGTGAAAGATTACGATCAAGCTCACAGTTTTCGAGGTAGCCGAGGATAGCGTCGTGGATGGTCATCCTCACATCATGCCACACATCTTACGACATTTGCAAGAACAAAATCATCGCATGCTCACATCGTTTATTGAGTGTGGATCTAGATTGTATTAATGCACATTACTCTTCGATCACTTGATGACCATGGGGGAAACCCGCAGGTAGCTCACGACGGAGATGGGGATTGTATTTTCCAGCCATCACTTTTATCATCCCGCTTTCAATCAGCGCCTGACGTTTTCTTGCAACAAGCTGAGCGTCAGTGTTACCATTGCCAGCAGTAACACGACGCAGAGTTCTATTTCTATGCTCTCCTGCCAAATGAATGTTCGCATTAAGTTCATCTAGTGACATAAATTTACCCAAGTGATGATCCCCAAACTCTCTTTTTTTCGCTTCAGAAGGCACGCCCGCAGATCCGTCGTGATAGTGATTACCTATAAATACAAGACGAGACGCACTCTCTCCGTCCATGTAATGTGGTTTGCTGACTTGTCCTTTTGGGTATTTAATCCTTCTAATCATGGCCACTTCTTCCTCGTGTTGAAAAGACGATACAATTGAGCTTGATTCAAAGAATCGGAGCCCGAGCCATGTCAAGTAGTCTTTCTGCTCTGGTCGCAAAGCTTTTGTAGACTCCGCATCAAGCTCAACGATTCTTTGTTTGTCTGTGAGTCTGATGTGACAAGTGATGCGCGGCTCATCACTTTTCGGATATATCGACGGGTTGCCAGCAAGAGCAAAAATCACTTCGTATCCATCTGCGCTCGGCTTCACAGCTGCTCGCTCTGCAAACTTACCAAGGGTGGGATGGTTCGATAGCTCATATACATCAGGCCTGTCGTGAATCGGCCGATTTAGACGAACCATTATGTGTCTCAGATCTGCTCCCGGATCGTACTTTTCTTGTCCTTCAGGCCCCTTTTTCACTCCATCTGGTAACGCGTAGCTATCTATATTCACATCTGTATAAAATGCGAGCGCATTTTCGCCGGTGGGAAGAGTGGGTACGATTACTCTGATCATAAAACTTCCATCTGAATATGGTTGTGCCATCAAGTAGTTACCACCTCCGTACGTGATTGCGTGTAAGTCAGGTTTCAAGTCTGGGTTTGACTTACTTATCGCTAAGGCTTGTGCGTAAACATTTGCCTGTCTTTGATCGTTGGGTATCCAAACTGTTCGACTACTTTTTTCACCTGCTTTGTGTATCTGAACAGCTTGAAATGATTCTTTTGATTGCCCTTTTGTCTGTTTTTCTATCATCGGTGTCATTAACATACCCAGCACCTTGGACGGATCAAGACCGCAATACCAATATACTGATCTTGAGAATAGGTCAGAATTCTCACTATTTTTATCTATTATTCTTGCCAAGCCATCCTCATTTATTCCCGTAGATTCAATAACTAATTTTAACATTTGGGGGTTAACAAGCTGTAATCTTTTTTTCCAATCTTGGGGACTCGCATTTTGGGTGACATCAAGAAATAGGGTACAGAAGTCATACTCTTCGTCCCCAACAGCATCGAGTATGTGTTTGTAAAACATCAGAGGCACATCACGTCTAAATTTTCTACCCAAATCATAGAACTCCCCCTTTGTATTTTCTGCTTCTACTTTGACAGCCTTGTTGAGCTCTATATATGTTGGCAGGCGGGAAGCAATTTTATCGACTCTTCGGGCATATACGTCTCCTGCCCGACAAATAAATCTATATTCATTCATGTATTCTTTATATCTTGCAGGAATTTTCTCTCTAATAGATAAATCATTGATTGCATTTAAATTCTGCCTCGCTTGACCTGATCTTTTCTGATCATTCACATATCTGCCTCTTTGATCTCGCTGCGGCATAACCAAACCGAAATATCCGCTCCAGTGAAAGAAGTCACCCGTCTTGATGATCCCAGGGGATTCGCCATTGAAGAGTTGCATAAGTCTTCCGACTGTACCCTTGATGGGGGTACCTTTGGCATCGGTGATCTGTATTGAGTTTTTTTCAAGTGCCCGGGCTATCAACTCATGCTGTAAATCTACCTCGCTATCAATATCTGCAGCCACCAACTCAGTTTTATTGCCTGACTCATCTTTTTCCAATGGCGCATACATGGTGTTTAAAGCACCTCGTAAAAACTCGACGCGTATGGCGCGTTCTTCTTTTGCCTGATCTTTTGGTAATTCTGTGTCAAGAACACCTAAGAGTCCTCGTGCATAATCTTGTTTTTGCAAATCGTCACCTGCAAATCCACACGCAGCTCTTTTTTCTTGCCAGGGATAGGTTTTCAGTTCGGTTTGAATAGCTTTTAGCTGATCCATTTGTTCGGGTGTTTTAGCTCCCCTAGAAGTATTCGTGAGTACCTCAGCAAGGGCGCGTGGATCTGCAATATATTGGTCAATGATATTCTCAACTGCTGGTCGTTCTGCTGCGAAGACCGTGCCTGTTTGCGAACCATGTGTCGCGGCTACTTCACCTGTCACTGGATCAACAATGTCATAGGGAGCCTCTGGAGTGGCGTTTGCGTGTCCTGATGGAGGTAAAGCATCTGGAGGAGTGTTTTCTTGCGTCATACAACCCATAGTATACTACAGTTGAGGCTGATTTTCAAGTATAGATAGTCAGGATGTTCTAGTGCACATGTCCTATATTCTGCGTCGTTTTAGGTATGCACATTTCTTACACGTCTGAATGTTGCCACATCAGTGAGCTAGATAACCGTTTCAGCGTTTGCACAAACCATTGTGGTATAGTGGGAGGTCCTAGCAATTTTTTATACACCTTTTTATGAACTCAATGCTGGCGACCGCCCAAACTTCTATATCAAATGCAGCGCGCAGGATCGGATGGACACCAGAACAGATTAAGGATTTTCTCAAACCCAAACATAGCCATCACTTCGATCTCACCATTGCGATGGATGATGGACATGAGAAAACATTTAAAGCATATCGCATCCAACACAACAACAAGCGCGGCCCGTTCAAAGGCGGCATTCGCTATCATAATCAAGTTGATGAGCATGAGGTGCAAGCTCTCGCGACGCTCATGACGATCAAGTGCGCAATCGCAGATCTCCCACTAGGTGGAGGAAAAGGCGGCATCATAGTCGATCCAAAAAAACTTAGTCTCACCGAACTTGAGCGACTCTCACGTGCATGGGCACGTGCTTTTGCTCCTCATATCGGCCCCGAGATCGATGTTCCCGCGCCTGATGTGAATACGGGTGGACAGACGATGTCATGGATGGTCGACGAGTTCATCAAAGTTTCTCGAGATCTTATCCATACTCCAATGCAGAAGTATGCGACATTTACTGGTAAGCCACTCGATCTCCATGGGTCAGCAGGACGAACCGAAGCAACCGGTCAGGGAGGTGTGTATGTACTCGAAGATCTTTTGAAAAAGATGGGGAAAAAACCTGAGGAGACAACAGTCGCAGTCCAGGGTATTGGAAATGTTGGATACTACTTTGCGCTTCTTGCTCAGAAGCTTGGATGCAAGGTCGTTGCGATATCTGATAGTAGGGGCGGCATATATGCAGCAGAAGGATTGAAGTCTATTGAGCATATTTTGAAACACAAACATACTGCAGGCAAGCTCGAGGGTGTGACCGGTACCAGACGTATCGCAAATGAGCATCTGCTTGAGCTCGACGTCGACATCCTTGTCCCCGCCGCACTCGAAAATGCGATCACCGTCCACAATGCTCCAAAGGTCAAGGCAAAAGCTGTCATCGAGATGGCCAACGGACCAGTATCGAGTGAAGCTGAAAATATATTGACCAAAAAAGGTGCTGTTGTGGTGCCTGATGTCCTCGCAAACTCTGGAGGAGTTGCAGTCTCATACCTCGAGTGGTATCAAAATATGCACGAGGAGAAGTGGACGCTCGAAGATGTGAATACCAGACTGAAGAAATATATGTTCGACGCATTTGATGCAGTATGGAAATACCATCTTAAGCACAAGGTCTCACTCCGCGAGGCGACATTTGAAATCGCCCTCAAAAGAGTGATGGAATAGGGGAGAGTGTAAAATGTATGGTGTAGAACGTACAACGATGAACTGTACCCGTCTGTCATCCCGGACAAATGAAGTGAGATCCGGGATCCATACCCCAATCTTTAGATTCCCTTTTTCAAGGGAATGACAATGTGAGCTGCGACTTGCATGCCCTTCCGTAGTCTTGGCGAAGGAGGGATAATTTTATAACTTTAAACGTTATGACTTTTGACCTTCGACGTGATGACCTGATGACTTGAAGACTTTGGTCTATAATGTGGCATGTTAGTCCCTTGGGATCCCACCCTCGCACACTTTCTCCTGTCAGGAGGTATCGCACTCAGTGAAAGTGAGCTACTGGAAAAATATCAGAAACCATCGCTCGACGAAGTGATCGCTCAGCAGCGAGAACTTTTCAAAAAGTATCCTGAGCTCGCGGCGCTCTATCATGATATCGAGCTTCCTGTCAGTCAAATCATCAGCGACATGCACACGGCGGGTATCTATATCGACCAGGCGAGGTTGAAAGCGGTACAAGAAACCTTGCAGAAAAAGCGCGAGACTCTCTCTGCCAAACTTGGTCAGCAGCTGGGCGATGTGAATCTCAACTCACCCAAGCAGCTTGGCGATGCGCTCGTCACCGCACTCAAAATCACCCTGCCAAAAACGAAAACGGGTCAATGGTCCACTGGCTACGATGTGCTTGAGCCGCTCGCAAAAAAACATACTCTGATCGCGGAGATTTTAGAGTTTCGTGCTGTCGATAAAATTCTCGGCACCTATGTCGAGCCAATCCATACGTTCATCACCTCTGACGGACGTATTCACCCCACCTATATCCAAACCGCTGCAGCGACCGGACGCCTCGCCTGCAAAGATCCAAATATCCAAAGCACACCGATCATCGGTGAGTACGGCACGATGGTCCGGAGTTACTACACTGCGCCTCCTGGCGCAATCCTCATCGGCTGCGACTACTCACAGCAAGAGCTTCGTATCCTCGCACATCTTGCCGATGATAAAAAGCTCAAAGAAGCTTTCGAAAAAAATCTTGATGTCCATACGGCAACGGCATCTGAACTGCTTGGAATACCGCTGAACCAAGTGGGCAAAGCCGAGCGGGCGATCGGAAAGACACTCAACTTTGGCATCGTCTATGGTGAGACGGCGTATGGACTCGCTCGACAGCTCGGGAAACCGGTACCTGATTGTGCCCACATCTTGCATAAATATTTTGAAACACATTCAGGCGTAAAAAAATACTTTGATAATCTCCTCACCAGTGCCAAAATCCAAGGACGTGTTGAGACGCTGATGGGACGACATCGCGGAGTTCCGGGCAAGCGGGTAGGGGAGCAAGCGAAGTTCCTCACCGCAGAGCAAGAGCGTATCCTCAAAAACTTTCCTATCCAAGGGTCCGCAGCAGATATGACAAAAACAGCGATGGTGCGGGTCACCAGAGATGTCCTCCCCAAGTATCCGCTCGCTCGTCTTATCATGCAGATCCACGATGAGCTTATCTTCGAGTATCAACACGGACATATCGATGATGCCTCAGCAAGCAAAAGAACGACTGATGGGCTCCCCGTAAAAGTAAAAAACGAAATTGAACATTTTTGCAAAGACGTAGTCACCTCGATGCAAAATGCTGTCACGCTCTCAGTCCCAGTCGTCGTGACCAGCAGCATAGGTCATACATGGAGCGAACTAAAGTAAGAACGGATTCTTCCCCCGCCATGGCGGGATCAGAATGACCTGTGACCTTGTCCATATTTTATGGTCTATGGTTCATAGTTCACGTTTCATGTTTTATGTTCCCGACAGCTTTTCCATCACCATTTTTGCTACTTCGATATCGGTGATCAGATTGATGCCACGTGCTACAGCCTCTGTCCTGATTTTCTTTCCATCGGTGACAACTGTTTGATCATCATCAGATTTGCGTGATGGGATATTGATAATGAGATCAAGTGACCGACTCGCGATCATATCAGCGATATTCGGTTTCCCTTTTTCAGAAACTTTATATACGAGTGAGGTGATGATTCCCTTTTTTTTCAGATACTCGTGTGTATGTCTGGTGGCATAGAGCACATATCTGTCGCCGTGTGATAAATGCAAAATAGAATCACGTAGCGCAGCCTTGTCCTCTGTTGAGCCAATCGTCAACAATATGTGCTTATTTTGCTTGGTGAGAAATCCTGCTTGACCATACTTTGCCTTATCCCAGTCTCCCGTTTGCATGTTGAGCTGGGCAAAGAGTGATCCATGATGGATATCAGCAGTACCGAGGACATACTGCAACACACGGTCGTTGCCGATGCCGTATCCCGCATGTGGAAAAGGTGATTTGCTTCGGATGATATCGAGGTACCATTTGAAGTCTTTATACTTTCCACCGCGGTCAACGTGGAGCTTGTACATCTGTGAGGTGAGGAGTCGTGTGTTGAGCTTTGCAAAGTCGTGCTCGCGGACCGATGCACCCGTACCCTCGCCAGCATAAGGGAAGATCAAGTCGGCTGATAGCACTACTCGATCGTCTTTGCCTGATACTTTCATATTGAAGAATTTGATTTCTTTGGGATATTTCATGATAAAGACCGGGAGCTCTTGGCCAGGCTTATTCACGAGTTGAACTATTTTTGCCTCTTGAGCTGACCCGAGATCATCGCCAAAAGCGAGTTTCGGAAATCCGTTTTTATTCAGCAGCTTGACCGCGTCCTCATATAGGATACGGGCAAACGGATGTTTTGCAGCGTATGCAAGCTTTGATGTATCGCGTTTGTATACACTGCGAAGGACCTCTCCCTGATGTTTGAGAATTGATGCAAGCATGGCTTGCACAGTACCTTGGATGTTAGTGAGGAGGAACTCATACATGACGTCCTCATCATATGTTTTGCGTGTCATACCAGCGAGCGTGCAATCGGCTTCTTCTTCAGTCAGTCGGAACTGACGGAGGTGTCGTGCATCTTCCTCAGTCTCATCGCGGCCTGAGTGGATGACTGTCCATGCACCATGGATCGTCTGGAGCGCTTGCTCGAGCGCGAGCTGTCCTGTTTGACTGAAAAAGAGCGGAAGGTCAAGACGATTGGCTACTTTGAAAAGTGTGTCTACATTCTCGCATGCTCCTGTGATCCCAACAATTGCTGGAACATCGACATACACCAAACCACGCTCATGTCTGTAGTGATCAGCCGCGCCGTACACGAGCGCCTCATTGATGGCAACAAGGTGGTCGACGTGGTTGAGAAAATCGAGAGTGACCTTTTTGCCCTCGATTTTGAGAGTGGTTTTTTTAATCATAGAGAAAAATATAAAAATGTATAAAAAAACCGCGCCTATAACAGCGCGGGTGTTTGATCTCGAGTGATTTTCTGAATAGGTTTCAACCGCATATTCAGATGATCATCATAACTGGTGTATATCACAAATGCAAAAGCAATATTTGCATGCCTGGAAGACGGGGGTATAATCAATGGTATATGAAGGAGTTTTTTCGTCCTCCAGACCAGGAACCATCAATAAATGATGTTATGAAGGCAATCCAGGCATCAAAGGCGAATGTTAATGCTTCGGGAGGTGCCGATCAAGAAATGTCAGTGCTTGACGCACTTGCAAATCAACTCAGATCAGGACAAATTGATATTCAAACAGCACGACAACGAATGCAGGAAATGATGGATAGTCGTGAAGAACTTTAGTCGACAGTTCTGCGAGCGAATCAAGAGTAGTGAATTCTCAAACGTAATAACTTTATAGTTTATTTACTAGCATATGATTTCAAAAACTGTACTCGGTGGTGGATGTTTTTGGGGACTACAGGAGCTCATCCGCTCACAACCCGGGGTGATATCAACCACTGCAGGGTATGCAGGTGGCAAAGTGGTGAATCCAACCTATGATAATCATGAGGGTCATGCAGAGGTGGTGGAGATCGTTTATGACACGTCAAAAACTTCGTTTACGAAATTGCTCGACTTCTTTTTTCGGATACATGATCCCACGACTCTCAATCAACAAGGCAATGATAGGGGATCATCATATCGATCGGTGATATTCTATGTGAATGATACTGAGAAGCAGGAGGCGTTAGCCTTCATCGATATTGTCAATCGCTCCAAGCGATGGAAAGATTCCGTCGTCACAACACTCGAGCCACTAGTCTCATTTACCAAGGCAGAGGAGTATCATCAGGACTATCTCCAAAAGTTTCCTGATGGGTATACATGCCACCGAGTCTGGGTGGATAGCTATCTGTAAGTGATGCTTGATCGGATCGCAGCTTCCTCAGCTTGTAGCTTCTTCTGCTTCCCTCACTTTATAGACTTTATGGACTTTACAGACTTTAGGACTTCTATCGCGAGTCACTTTTTCTTTCCCCAGAGGAAGAAGATTGCAATCATGATGCCACCGAGACCAAAGCAAGAGAGGACGATCGTGGCGAGGATTTTTTGAGAAGTAGTCATACTAGGTGTTTCAACTAGGTGCAGTATACCACCACTATCCCCTTGCATTTCTCGTTAGATGATATTACAGTAGAGAACATGGGTGAATTTCTATCAAGCATATCTAGGTTACTTGCAGGTAAAGAACCAGTTAAGCAATCTACTGCTGGTAAGGAGTATCATTTTGATAAGCACACTGTTGCGGGTCCACCACCAGCAACACCAATTGATATAGTCAAGCCACAAACTTATTCAGTAACATCTTTCATCAAACCAGGAGAGAAATTTACTACACCTGACGGAGTTGAGCATGTAGCTATTTCAAGCGAGGATATACTAAGTGCAGTGAATGCTGTTCCTCACGACCCTTCGCCTTTGAAGAGACGAACATAGCAATTGCTTAGTTATTAGCACAGTTCGAAAACGCCTTTCTTTATATCATCCTCCGAGTAACTGATTGATCCGTGGTGTATCAAAGCCGACGACTACCTGGCCATCGATCCAGAGCTGGGGGACGCCCATCTGACCTGATTTTTGCACCATCCGCATCGCTTGAGAGCGGTCTTGGGAGACGTCAATGTCCTCAAACTCAACACTTTTTGACTTGAGATAGTCCTTTGCCATATGACAATAGGGACAGGTTGGAGTAGAGAATACCTTGACGGTATGTTTCTGTTGATTCATAAGAATAAAATAATAAATAATTCAGGATCTCGACTTTGTATATGCATGTACGAGCTTTACGATAGCGATGATTCGGGGATCAGTCACTGAGTAGTGTTTTTCTTTTCCTTCCTTGCGCACGGTGACCATGTCAGCGAGTCGGAGCTTTTGGAGATGCTGTGATACCGATGACTGTGACATACCGCAGTGTGCTATGAGTTGACTCACCGTGCGCTCTCCTTTGGAGAGGCAGTGGATGAGCTCAATGCGGACCTGGTTGCCAAGTATTGTACAGAGTGGGCTAGACATATATTCATATTATCATATGCTAATATGTATGTCAAGCAGATGTATAAGAGTTTGGATATTCAGCGTGTATGATCTGTGCTGGAGGGGCTAATTGACCTACTTTATAGGTTACTAAATATGCTGGTTTACGACTCAAATTTTGATATAATATGGGTCTATGGATGGCCTTGAAGTGCGTGTCATACTTGCCCTTGTCCTCAGCGCGGCAATAGGACTTGAGCGACAAAGTTATGTCGAACAAATTGATCGTAAACAAAAGTATCATCATGGCGTGATTGGTGTCAGAACACATAGTCTCATAGGTATTCTGGGTATATTGACTGGTTTGACCATATCTATATATCCAGTGATTTCTGCACTGATAGGAATTGGTTTTTTGACTTTGCTTGTTGCATACTACTTGCACGACTCTCGACAAACAGGCGACTATGGACCAACGAGCGAGCTGAACATGATCTGGTGCTTTGGCATGAGCTCACTCCTCACAAGCGGTATAGTTTCACCACAGATCATCGTCTCACTTGTCGCATGTGTACTCCTCATCATGTCGACCAAAAGCAAAGTGCACTCACTCGTTGATAACATCAGATGGCACCATATACAGCAGCTTATCCTCTTTGGGATAATCGCGCTGGTAATCTTGCCCTATCTGCCAAATACCTCCATTTCACTTGGTCAGATACCATATTTACAACTCATTTTTAATGCATTTCAAAAATATTAATTCCATGTAGCTACTTATGTAGC
>CAZIUF010000025.1:0-10763 GCA_964542665.1 uncultured Gammaproteobacteria bacterium
GGTACCCTTGGTATGATCGGCAATACTCGCTGAGTCTGAGGCTACTTTTTGTATCTTTGCTACATCAGGAAATGTTTTTTGAACCACAGGATTAGTGCTTGTATAGCTCACATACAGAAAACCAAGTATAAGCACGATGGCGGCGCCGATCAGGAGTTTGGTGTTCATAGGTGAGTTGAAAATAGATTGCCTGGATAACAAAGATGCAAAAGAAAGGTAAATCAATCCCGTACCCATATCTCTATGGGTACGGGAAAATCATTCGTAAATAAGAAATACAACTAACAAACAAGATGATTATTTCTTGTGTGCGTCGTAATCGACTTTGCTGACGAATTTGGTCAAGTTGCGACCATCTGAGGTTTTACCTCGGAATGCATAGCGAACCGACTTCTTTCCAGCTTTAGTCACGCGCTCGTAGGTCACACGCTCAACCATACCTGGCTCGAGCATGACTGTTTTGCGAAGCTTGACGTCATAGAATTTGATCATAAGTGTTTGTTCACCTCCTTGAATTGAGAATACAGGCCATTGTACGTACGAATGAGGTCAAATGTCAAGTTATTCGAGCTCAAGTGATTTTCACAGAGTCACGTTTAGCATGGTATAATGATCTAAACAATGCTTATTGATGAAGCCACAATCACCGTCATTGCAGGCCCCGGAGGCTCGGGTCACGTGGCTTTTTACAATGGCCGAGGGAAACCGTGTGGCGGAGATGGGGGACAGGGTGGACATATCTATGCCGATATCAAACCTCAACTCTCCTCTCTCTATACCTATCTTGAGCGCAAAGAATACAAATCAGATCGTGGCGAAGATGGCGGTACATTCAACTGCGCGGGCAAGGATACGCCTCCGCTTACGCTTTATTTCCCAACAGGCACAGTCCTCACCGATGTTGATACCGGCGAAGAGATAGATCTATCTGTAGTACAACTGCCCTACTTGCTGTGCAAGGGTGGTCATGGGGGTTGGGGCAACTCACACTTTAATCTAGCAAATAATGCACTATTTGACCGAGCCAACGATGGCCGACATGGCGAGACACGACGGTTCAAAGTCATCATGCGACTCATCGCTGATGCGGGTCTCATCGGATTTCCAAATGCAGGCAAAAGTAGTCTTCTCAACGTTCTGACCGCAGCCCATGTCCGAGTCGCTGATTATCCCTTTACGACACTTGAGCCAAATCTCGGCGTACTGTACGGAGATGGTGGCTATACGCGTGTAGTGCTTGCAGATATCCCCGGACTCATCGAGGGGGCATCAGAGGGCAAAGGATTGGGTCATAAGTTCCTCAAGCATATCGAAAAAGTTTCGCTCCTCCTCCACTGTATCAGCAGCGAATCAGACGATCCTTTCCGTGACTATAAACAAATCCGAGCTGAGCTTGGAGCGTACAATCCTGCATTGCTCGAAAAAAAGGAATTGATTATTTTTACAAAAAGTGATTTGTGGACTGATCCAAAAAAAGATGAAAAAAGGCTTCTCACCGCACTAAAATCTATCAAACATGAAAAGATTTGTGTCAGTATCGCTGATGATGATTCGCTCAAAAATCTCGCAAAAATGGTCGTGTCAGCTTTGAAGAAATAAAACTTCACACGAAAATTGTCAACGTGGGCCCAAGAGAAAGTATTTTTCCTCGCCAGGATTTTCAAAATATACTTTACGATCTTGCTCTATCAACTCCTCAAATTTTTCAAGTGCTTCTACGAGTTGTGCAGGCGACTCTACAATTTGCAGTATGCGAAGCTCATCTGGACGGATGTGCATATTGTCGACGAATGTCTGGACGATATTCTCCCAAAATTTGCCGTATAGCAAGATCGGTTTGTGGTAGCCAAAGTAGATACGAGAAACTACCCAACACATCGCAAACTCACTGATGGTACCGGTACCGCCATTGAAAAATATATATGCGTCCCCAAGCTCCATCAGTTTACGGGTGCGCTCAATATAATTTTTTTCGGTAAACATCTCGTCAGCTACTATAGAATGTTCTTTACCCTCAAACGTTGTCGCATAGTCTGGATCGAGATACACGGCCTTTGTGTTACCGCCACCTGCTTTGGCTCCTTGAGTGGCTGCCATCATGATACCGGGTCCTCCGCCATCAACGACGACGAGTCCTGCTTCGGCACAGGCTTTTGCTGCATGATAGGCCTCTTGGTAGTCGTATTCTTTTTTTTCGAGTACTGCTCCACCAAAGATTGTGACTGATTTAAGTGTGTTCATAAGGTTACTTGGTTATCAAGTTATCAGGTCGTCATCCACTGAGTTTTTAGTCTAGCTTGTTCAGCCTCACTTAGCAAGTACTTTTCCATCCCATCGACCGTGCGCTTTCGGGTAATCTCTCCAAGCACAAGTGCTGCGCAAACAGAGATATTAAACGATTCTACAAAGCCGGACATGGGTATGTGTAGGTGATAATCGCTTTGTGACGACATATACTCACTCACCCCTGAGTGCTCATTGCCAAATATAAGAGCGATACGTGGGCCCAAAGTAGGGAGTGATGGTGTATATAGATCGATTTGACGTTCTGGATACAGATGTGTTGCGTATGTGGTGTATCCATCACGCTTGAGCGCCTCGATGCACTCACGACTTGTGGCAAATGATTTGATGGTCAACCACTTGTTTGCGCTGGATGAGGAGACTCTCCCGACCTGGCGAGGGCTATATTTTTGTCTTTTTTCAAAGATAAAGTACGCCATTTGAAATCCAAATCCATCCATTGTCCGGAGCACTGCAGCAGCATTGTGTGGGTCGTAGATATCTTCAAATACGACGGCACCCTGCTGACGTTTTGCTATAACTGAATTAATGCGCTCGATGCGTTTCTGGTTCATACTCTCGTGACATTATACCGGTCTACACAGAGAAGACAGTTGAATAAAGACATAGTAGCTCTGTATTATGAATTTGTGATACGCCTCCTTATCCATGCCATCCTGCTCGTACCCCTGGTTACTTTCGCCTTGTTTTATGAGCCTCATGAGCTGCCCAAGGCCATGGTATTTCTCGCCTGCTGCGCAGTACTGGGCGCAATATATCTCGGGATGTGGATAAAAGACTCACTTATTCGCCGTAAAAAGTCATTTCATATTCCACCGTTAAATCAGTGGTCAAAACCAGCGCTCCTCTACTTTCTTTTTATGCTCCTTATGACAGCCTCAGCCTTATTTAATGGTGAGTTTGAGCAGGGATTCCTTGGTCAACCATATCGGTATCAAGGGGTGCTTTTTTTCCTTGGTTGTGGTGGACTTGCCTTACTCGCTTCCCAAACACATACAGCAAAAAAATACGCACGAGAATGGATGAAAACGGTCGCCATCGTCGGCATGATATCGAGTGTGATAGTCATGGTGCAATATCTTCAAATATACCTTTTTCACATCCCCATCTTGTCCTATGCGGGCAGACCCATCGGAACATTTGGTAATCCCAACTTTGCCGCAGGATATCTGGCTCTTTCATACGCATTTGCTTATGTAGCAAGCCCATCGCGCAAGTTCAAAGTCATAGCAACTCTTGTTTTCGGAACAGCCATCCTCTGCACTGCCTCACTGAGCGGCATCGGCTCGTTTACAGCTATATTTCTTGTAGTTTGGTTATCAAAGCAGTGGAAAAAAATGCTTATCGCAATTGTATTAGCTCTAGTTATAAGCTCAGGGATGTATGCAGCTTACTCACAACGGACCCCCTCATCGTTTGATCGTCGATCCACCATATGGGGGAAAGCTATCCAGGCAACACTTGCAAAGCCAGTCATCGGGTGGGGCCCCGAAAACTTTGCCCAGGCATTCAACACCTATATTCGTGAAGAAGAACTACACCTTTTGCATATCAGGATAGACAAGGCCCACAATGAGCAACTTGAAGTTTCTGTTGCCGGAGGGCTGATAGGCTTAGGGCTCTATGGAGCCTTGATGATCTTGTTATTCAAACGCGCTATCACTCAATATACTCGATCTCAAGATCCATTTTTACTTGCTATCTTTGTGGGGTTTGTCGTCTATGGATCTTTTAACGTCATCAGTATCAGTCAATATATCCTCTATTTTTTCGCGATCGGGATCGCTGGTCAGAAGCAAATAATAATAGACCCCTTGACTAAGTGGGGAGCACATCAGTAGTATGGATGTACGCGAGTGTATTTTTTTAATGATTTCGAATATATAGATATGAACTCTACCCCCCTTCCAAAAGACTTAGTTCCTACAGGAGTCCCATCACTCGCCCCAAAAAGCCACCACATGCGTATCGTAGGCCTTTTAGCTATGGGCGTCCTAACTGTAAGTAGTCTTTTTGCGATACTAGCCAAGCCACAAGCCTTTGCCTCATTGTTCAATGCAAATAGAGACTTAGCCATGAACAGTGACCTTCTTATGGTAGGTGCAAAATTGAAAAAGCCGATATCAGGACCTATTTCGAGTCCAATATCAGGCCCAATGAATAGAGTTCCAAAACCAAAGGTCACCGAATTTCTTGTCAACCCAACCAAAATCCCAGAGCCAGGACCTTTGACAGGTACACCAGCCCCGTCCCCTACCGTGACACCAACATTATTGCCCCCACAAACTTCTAACAAGCGGGTATTTCTAACTTCCACCACATATACTGGAAATCTTGGAGGAGTAGCTGGGGCTGATCAAAAGTGTCAGGAAAGTGCCAAAACAGCTGGTCTTTCAGGTATTTGGAAAGCATGGCTGAGTGGTGCGGGTTCGTCAGTTAACTCTCGGTTCGCTCGTACATTAGGGAATTATGTAGAACTTGATGGTTCAGTAATTGCACAGGGGTGGGCCGATCTCACTGATGGACAGTTAGGCTCAGATGGAATCAATCAGACTGAGCAAGGAAAAACCGTAGTAGCGCAAGTCCCGGTATGGACGAGTACTTACGTGACAGGTGAGACTGCAGTTTATGCTGACGGCAACGGTAACTGCAATGCATTTACCTCAGCCGGAAATGGGGAAACGGCATTGGCTGGGTTTAGTGCTACCGGAACAAATGTCTGGACGAATGCGTATTCTGAAATGTGTACAAAAAGTCTTGCTCTGTACTGTTTTGAACAGTAAAGTGACGAATGATCAATAATGGGTAGGGCTTACTTTATATAAGTATTACTCCTGCAGGCCTTACCGCAATATATGCACTCCTTTGAGCAGCATCTTTCCCAGCGGGTGACTATTGTCAGTAAATATACGCCAGAAAGGGCTTTCCCAGTAGAGTCGAGTCAGTGTTCTTTTCAATCTCAAGTCGGGAGAGAGGTCTTCGGCCAGACGTTGGACAAAGGTCGCCCAATGGGCAAAATACGCATCAGAACGGTACTCTACGCCGTGTTCGAGACCGAGCTCGATGACCTGATTGCACATAGTGCCCAACAAATCACGTTTTAGCCGGTCTTTTGGCTTGACTCCTGAGCTGGTGCGCATAGCGTACGAGTACCAATCTGCGAGTGGATGCCGGGTCGTATAAGTGACATCTTTCCCAATCATCACCTGCCATGGCTCAAGTGAAGCTTCGGGTAACCCCACAGAGAACGGAGAAGGATACAATTGTAGCCCGCCATTTTTTTAAACAAATGCCGTGAGGAAGCTTTTGAGCCGATGGGGAATTTTGTCATAAAATGCATTTTCGACGGTGAGAGAAACCTCTGGATAATGATATTTGATATACGTATCAACCTCGTCCCTTACTACTTTCATGACCTGAGGATCGGGACAAAACGTGACCACATCTATGTCCCGTGTGGTGCCAGAGTGTTTTTGAAAATGAAGATCTCCAGTCGGAGCGTACACAATCTTTCTTTTTGCAATATCGATAGTTTCTGTACGATACCCCGCTTCCAAAAGTCCCGCGTGAGATACCCCGCCGACGAACCGGTGCGACACCCCTCGTCTCTGAAAAATACCTTCAAGTGCTACAATGATAGGTATCAATGAAAACTGTTTCTTCTCCATGGCCCAATAATATCACACTGCTCAACGTGCTCTGTGGAAGCGCGGCAATATATTTGACCACCACTTCACTATCGCTCGTATACATGATGCTTGGCGTGGCACTCTTAATCATAGTGGGTGCGGTATGTGACTATTTTGATGGGTATGTAGCGAGACATCTTGGGGCAACCTCACCGAGTGGTGAGATGCTTGATTCATTTGCCGACCTTGTCAATTTTTGTATTGCCCCAGCCCTCATGATGACAAAGCTTGCGCAAGAATCAGTCTGGCCATTTGCTGCATTTTTCGTATGTGTCATCCCGACACTGTCTGGTATCATCCGCTTGACCAAGTTCATGGTCAATAAAAAAAATCCTGCGGTCAGCCAAAACTATACTGGTCTTCCCACCACTCTATTTGGCCTCGGTTCGGCTTTGGCTTTTGTAACATTGGCAATCCAGGATATGACCTATCTACCACTAGAAGTGTTTGGGGGATTTATTGGAGTTGCGATACTTATGATCGTATGGCGATGTGTGTACCCCAAACACCTTACGAGATTACGCCTGATACTGTGGGCAGCAGCAGCTTTCTTGATTGCGGTGACGGCCGTATGGTGGCCAACCATGATATTTATCACCGTATTTGCCACGATGCTTCTACTTGGCCTCTTTTTTGGATCGATTTACATGCGCAATTAGTTAGTATGCTTCAGGCTCAATCACCTGGGCGATGATTGTATGTCCGGCTGCAACACGTTGACCAACTGAAAGGCTATCCAAAACCTTGTATGATACTGGCAAATAAATATCTACTCGTGAGCCAAAATGAATCACTCCGATGCGCTCACCTTGAACCAAGGTGGTCTGAGTCCCAAAAAATAGCTCTACGCGACGGGCCAAAAATCCAGTCAGCAGGGCCATCTGATAATGCGGAGCATGAGTGGGAGCGATCATCAGGAGCTTACCTGCATTGTGGCTTGCATCCGGCTGATACGCGAGGCGATGTCCCGCGCCAATCTCTTTCACTTGTGTGATCACGCCTGTAGTTGGGATCCGGATGATGTGCTGATCAAAAACGCTCATAAATACCCCAACCCGCATAACTTGAGTAGTTGAATGCTCAGGATGGACAACTGTTGCGATCTCGACAACGGTGCCATCAACAGGTGCGTATGCGCTATCTTTTTGCTGAACAACTTTACGTTTATTGTCTCTAAAAAATCGAGCGAATACAGCCACAGACAAGACGCAAAGAGCGCATATGAGACTACTCCCCCACTCTAGTCCATACGCTAACGCAATCGTCGATAATAGGGCTCCCGTGACAAGAGAAATTGCCAGATACTTACTTACCACAGTGTTTATTCTGATACCTGATCCTAGATCATAGGTGTGATGGAGCTCATATGGCTCATGTTCCTGGTTAAATCGAAGCGTGTGGATATGAGCCGGGGGTAAGTTGCGCCAAACATAGGTATGTGCACTGCGATACCTATCCTGGAGATCGTGCAAATACTGGTCGTGCGCCTTGTCTTTAACGAGAAGTCGCTTGATTCTACGTAAAATGATGTATTCGATATACGTCACCTCTCCTCCGGGTTTTAACACACGTTTATATTCATCAATAACTTCCTTGACCAGGCTCACAGGTAAGCTATTAAAAGGAAGGGTTGAAATGATGTGATCAAATGATTTATTGGGTTGATCTGCAGTTACTTTACGAATATCTGCACAGAGGATATGCACTGTGGCACCTCGTGATCGGGCCTCTGAGATATGGGTTTTCAAGTTTTGCTCGAGTTTGTGAGTAAGGTGCTCATTGAGCTCTACGACCCACAGTACATCACCAGCACCGAGATTTTTGAGGAGTATTTTTGTGACTGGTCCGTCGCCAGCTCCAACCTCAAGGATGGTTCTGTGTGGTCGTTTATCACTGGTAGTTGGACGAGCAAGCTCGATAGATGCTGCTTTGCCCGTTGCAAATAAAGCCCCCACCTCTTGGTGGTTTTTCAAAAATTCGCGCCAAAAAGTCAGTTGTCCTCTCATAGTGGGTGTAAGCCGATTGCGATCGGTGTGAGATTGGCCATATAAAACAATAGGTTAAGACACTTATTTTGTGTGGCTATTATAGCGCATCACGCGTTTCTGAGAAGCCGTAGTGTGCTGTACAGTATTAAGAGATCAGGTACTTAGCGAGTATCACACTCATGGTCCCCACGATGACTCCCCCGACGATATCTAGCACATAGTGCCGCTTCGTCAGGACAGTGGATGTGATGATGAGTGCTCCGACGATGACGACGACAATATTCGTGACCGTATTTTGCGTCCAGCTAAATACCATCAGGATCACGGTCATATACACGTGCATGCTGGGACACGCGTTGTTTTGTCTGTCGACCCGATGGACAAGCTGCAGGATCCGATACGAAAGCCCATTTCCTATCGGATATATACACTCTACATAGGTTGGCATGAGGATAAATGCTCCATATCCGATCACTGATGCAATGAGGGTGGTGAGGGTCAAGAGTTGTATCTCAGGGATTGGGCGGAAAAAGATAGAAATGTAGGTAAAGATGATCCAAGGAAAGTATGCGAATACATAGGGATACACAAATGCAGGCACAAGCGGGAGCTGACGATCAAGTTTGTGCTTTGGGGCAAAACCACCCTTTACAAACCGATTGATCGGTGAATATCCGAGTATGAGGAGGGTATTTGACAAAAAAAGAAATAAAGGCCAAGTAGTGAGCATATTTAGTGCTAAAGATATGAGTCTTCAATCATACAGGATGACCTACTGTATGAGCGGCGACTGGAAGACTGTTTCTGGCAAATATTGTGCCGCTTGTGATGGAATCAAACAGAGATCGTCCTCTTTCGACAAACGGTAATACATCTCGACTTAGCACATAGCCATAAGCCTCGAGATATAGTCTGTGATCTGCTAGAAACATAATTTGTGACCGAGGGAATCCGTGGTCCCCGAGTGCAAACCATGGATAGGTATTTCTATTGTTTGCTGCATAGAATGAGCCGGTATCAATGGGATTAGTTTTATGCCTGAGTATATGTCCATTTAGTTGTGTGTGCCAAACATAGTCATTGGATGAAGATGCCTTTTCAGCTCTTTCCGGTGCGACAATTCCAGCATCAGTGAGCGGTCTTGTCCCCAAATATAGTGTATTAAAATTACATACATGTTGCGGATCTATAACATGAACGCTGAGGTCATACGGGTATGGAGGTCTATATACGGTTACTCTCGCATCATCGGCTGCGAGAACAATTGCATGTGTCTGAGTTTTTTTCCAATCCACAGCACTTTGTATGTTGGTTTGCGTAAGTCTTGCTAGTGCAGCGGCGACTTGAAGTCGAGCCTCTATCTCAGCTTCGGCTTGGTCTATTGATTCGAGACCAAAGTGGTCCACTAGTTCTTGAACTGAGGGAACAGCAATATAGTTCATTTGTTCTTGGAAACGCATGCTACGTCATAGTCTAGTGAGTATCCAGTCAGAGTCAACTACTTGTTACAACCTCACTGACTTAGATTGAAGCACCAGTTCATCTCAACAACAGATAAATTTGCATCTACCTGGACCTGGTGTGTTGTCTTGAATTTGCCATAGTCGGCAGTAATCTTGGCTAGCATTTCTTCTTTAGATCCTTTGATTGATTTGCTTCCTATCTCCACATACACCTCGATAGTCGCGCCATTCACCGTACGTTCATACGGAAAGGTATAGATGGCTACATCGGATAAGGGTCTATCAATAGATTTTGCAACACTCACATTCAAATGCTTGATAAGTTCAATTAGAAGTCCCTCCTCTACTTTGTGCTTGTCGTATTCGATTTTGACCACAGGCATAAATTTGTAATAAGTTTATATAGCTATCCTTGGAAATAATGGTGCGATTTTCTCAATTTTTCCAGAGGTGACTTTCACGATCTGCTCCCCTACTTCGGGGAAAAAAGGCGTCAGTGATGAACCAATAGCTGAAAGTTGTGAAAGTACGCTCAGCATAAAGGCACTTCGCTCACTAGCCGACTTGGCCCATGGCTCGAAGGTATTAAATGACTTGTTAATCTCTTTGACTTGTTCCCAAAGAGAAATAAGGGATAGTTGATAGTTGATAGTTGATAGTGGATCAGTGGATCCTTCGACAGGCTCAGGATGACGGTCATTTGGTATTTCCAATCCATCCTTTGCAGCGATTGCACAGGTACGACTGACTAGATTTCCAAGCTCATTTGCGAGATCGGCAGTATGCAGTTGGGCCATACGAGCATCGCTATAGTCCCCATCGTCATGAGGAGGTATCTCACGCAGGAGATAGTACCGTGTGGCGCTCAAGCCATACTTTTTCACGAGCTCAGATGGATCAACAACATTTCCCAGTGTTTTACTCATTTTTTGACCCGCACTGGTAATGAATCCATGCGTATAGAGATGGGTCGGGAGCGGAAGTCCGGCAGACTGCAACATCGCTGGCCAATAGATCCCGTGAAACTTGATGATATCTTTTCCGATCACATGGATACGCATGTCTGAGGCTTCCCAGTAGGATTTATACTGACTCTCATCTCCGCCAAACCCAAGAGCAGTGATATAGTTTGTGAGCGCGTCATACCAGACGTACATGTTCTGTGTTGCGTCCCCAGGTACTGGGATACCCCATCCTTTGGTTCGGGTGGCTGGTCGAGAAATCGAAAAATCCTGCAATCCCTTTTTCACAAAGTTCAGCAACTCATCACGTCGATAACTGGGAAATATTTTGAGCTTTTCAGACTCAAGAAGATCCTC
>CAZIUF010000025.1:10773-13900 GCA_964542665.1 uncultured Gammaproteobacteria bacterium
GGAACTTTTGGTATTTTGACAGAGCAAAAAAGTAGTTCTCCTCTACCACGACCTCGAGCTTGCGATTGTGATGTGGACAAACGTTGTCTAGAAACTCGCCATCAGCATAAAACGTTTCACAGCCGACGCAATACAGACCGGTGTATGACTTTTTATAGATATCCTTTTTGCTGAGTTCCCAGAGTTTTTGACAGCCACGGGCATGTTCTGGTGAGCTGGTACGAATAAACACATTGTTAGAGATCTGATACGTCTTGAGGAGATCTTGAAAGATCGCCACCTTTTCATCAACGAATTCTTGGGTCGACTTCCCCGCTTTTTGGGCACTTTCGACGTTTTTCAGGGCATTTTCATCGGTGCCAGCGGTAAAAAGCACCTCATGCCCAGCAGCACGGAGAGATCTGGCCAAAGCATCACTTTGGACATACTCAAACGCATGTCCGATGTGTGGGTTACCGTTTACATACGGAATCGAGGTGGTGAGGAGGATGCGAGACATGGTGGTCATTATAGTTGAAAGTCATCAGGTTGAAAGTCAATTAAGGTGGAAAGGATCAAATTCTTAATTATTAATTCAAAAATTATCGGGTATTATAGATATATGGCCGAACACAGAGCACTACTCATACGTTTTATTGTGTTTTTTTCTGTTATTACGGTCGTAGGAGGAATAAGTTTATATATACGAGCAGGCCTGGTTGGTGTTGATAGTGCCAAATACAAAGCGCAACAATTACAGATATACCTATCCTCTATCCGGCCGAGTTATCAGATAGATATCACAAAATATCAAACCCAGGTAGATGCATCGCTTGTCTCACTCTCTCACCCCTGGACACCGCTCCTCCTCGGTCAGGTCAATGCGATCGATCGCACACTCACTCAACTAGATGTCGAGGTAAAAAAGGCATATACGCAAAAATATACCTCTACTCAACGTAGCTTGATTGATTCAAAATCAAAACTCGATGGTTTCCTTCAAGACTACACCGGACAAGATATCCCCGCTTTGGGAAGTGCCCAAGAATATATTGCAACGAGAAGCGCGGCCATCAGAGAAAGCTCACAATCCACCTCGCTCCCGCTTGATGATCTCATCGAACTCACCCATGAAGTGGATGATCATAGGATATATCTACAGTCAGAGATTTATGCGTTCCGTAAAGATCAGTTTACAAACCAGGTAAGCACGATTTTGGGCGACATTGATGGATATGTGCCCTTTTTCGAAAAACGTGGTTCCGAGGGGCAACTCGTGAGTCGACTCAAGGCCGTCCAGGCACAAGTTTTATCTATGCAAAAGCTTGAGCCAGATATGGAGATGCTAGAAACTATGAATACGCAGATTAAAAATGAAATCTACCCCACACTCGCTGATGCGCAGGTGAAGCGTGATGCAATCACCGAAAAAGAACAAACAGAATACCGGCAAAAGCTCGCCGAGCTGGCCCGGGCCCAAACTGGTGTGCCAGAGTCGCCAATCAAAGAAGGGAAAGTCATCTACATCAGCACATCAGCACAACGTTTGTATGCATATGAGGACGGAGCATCGATATTTAGCTATGCCGTACCTGTCACCACCGGAAACTCGGGACATCAGACGGTCCGTGGTGAGTTTGCGATCTTCCAAAAGACTACCAACTTCACGATGAGATCTCCATTTCCAGATGATCCCTATACGTTATTTGTAAAGTACTGGATGCCATTTTATAGCGGATATGGGCTTCATGATGCTCCCTGGCGTGGAACTTTTGGTGGACAAGAATATACCTGGAATGGTTCTCATGGCTGTGTAAATATGCGCGAGAGCGAAGTTGCGCGGCTTTTTGACTGGGCCCCGATTGGGACGAAGGTGATCGTACAATAAAAAAGTCGTCAAGTCATCAGGTCATCAGGTCATAAAGTCTGTAAAGTCGAAAGTAGCAAGTCTGACGCACACTGTTTCTATTCTTGGGATTCTGTATAATATATCCTGAAGAGAAGATCAGTCCACTTCACTGGCGGACGGGCTCTCCCACAGGCAGCTTCATTTTCCCTCAGGAAAATGTGCGGGACTTCCTTCATACTTATCAATTCGTTTATTGACGTATGAAGCGTACTCGTCCATCGCTCACTCGCAGGTTAGTCACCATATTTCTTGTCCCTCTCATCGCTCTCTCCTCCATCATCGGAGGTCTCATCGCTCACTATGTAGGCCATGCTCCTGACATAGCACAGATGATATATGCCGTAGGCGTAGCCATCGGCAGCATTGGTTTGATAAAAGAAACCCTCCGATCTCTGCTCAAGCGCAATCTGGCACTGGACTACATCGCTCTTTTGGCGATCAGTGTCGGTGTCATCAGCGGTCATTACCTAGTATCTGCCGTGATCGTCCTTATGCTCTCGGGAGGTGAGGCGCTTGAGGATTATTCACTCCAAAAAGCTCAATCCTCGCTCACCACTCTCGCCAATCGCATCCCTCACTCGGTACATCTGTGGGAAAATGGTGGAGTTGGACGTACGGTGAGCATTGAAAGCGTCCAAGTTGGACAGGAGATAGTGATCCGTAAAGGCGAAGTCATCCCTCTGGATGGCACATTAGTCACCCAAGCAGCTTCAGTTGATGAGTCCTCGCTGACGGGGGAAGCAATCCCCGTCGATAAAAAATCTGGCGACCTTATCCGAAGCGGTACGGTGAATACGTTTAACAGCATCACTGTTATTGTGTCAAAAGCTGAGAAAGACTCAACATACCGCAAAATCATCACTATGGTTGAGGAGGCTCAATCAGAGAAAGCTCCGTTGATCCGTCTCGCAAACAAATACAGCGGGATATTCACCATCATCAGCCTTACTTTGGCTGTCGCAGCGTACGTATTATCAGGAAATCAGTTGGAAAGAGCCCTTGCAGTGCTGGTCATTGCGACACCATGCCCCCTCATCCTTGCGACTCCTATTGCGCTCATCGGTGGGATGAGCGCGGCCGCACGAAAGCGCATCATTTTCAAGCGTTTGGCGAGCATTGAGGTGCTTGCTCGAGTAAATGCGCTCATGTTTGATAAGACAGGCACCATCACCGTTGGGAAACCTGTCGTCACAAAGGTTTACGTTCTGGATCCAAATTTAGACGAATCACACGCGCATG
>CAZIUF010000026.1:0-12259 GCA_964542665.1 uncultured Gammaproteobacteria bacterium
GTCATATAAAAAATTCGGTCCAATCACAACTTTGAGATATACATCAAACTATATCTACAGATACTTACGTTATAGGATATTGTTAGGGTCGTACTCACAAGACGGAGAAGATCTAGTGGTTAATACCATACTCCGAGGCAAAGATAGGAATGATCTCGGTTTTTATGTCGATATAGGGGCGTATGACCCTACATATTTAAGCAATACAAAGTATTTTCATTCAAAAGGATGGTCGGGTATAAACATAGACCCAAACAGCAGATCAATTGAGCGGTTTAGGCGCCATAGGCCCAAAGATATAAACTTAAACTTTGGCGTATCGACTAAATCTACATTTTTACAGTATTTTGAGTTTGATTCAGAAATGCTGAATACATTTTCTCCTGAGCAAGCAAAAATATACTTGGAGTTAGGTCATAAGATGACTGGATCAAAAAAGATAAGCGTTTATCCACTTGAGCATATTCTTGACACCCATCTTCCCTCGTCTAAGGTGATTGATGTGTTATTTATCGATACTGAGGGACACGATATTGAGGTACTACGAAGTAATAATTGGGAAAAGTACAAACCCCGATGCATATGTATCGAAATGGAAACCGAAGACTTTGGAAGCGATAATGCCCCGATTACCAACTTTCTGAAAGAAAAAGGCTATTCTAGAGTCTGGAGTGGAAGAGTGAACGCGGTCTTTACAATTGATAGTAAAGGCTGAGCAGCTGAGAAACCCTGTTGTGGTATGTATGATACTTCAGCACCTTGTCCTGGCCTGCTTTGATCATGGGAATCCGCTCATCGGGGTACTTGAGATAGTGTCTGATTTTCTCCTGGAAGTCGTCTCTGTCACGAGCAATTACCATCTCCTCCCCCTCCTTGAAGTACTGCCTGATGCAGGCTACATCATCCACAACCTCAAACCCACCACAGGCAGGGATCTTGAATGTGCGTTCGTTACAATCTAGACCGAACCTTCGTTGATAAGTCTCATGGATATTGATTGATATGTTCGTTGATGCATATACAGCTGCGTCCTCGTGGACTGTAAGTTGGGGTTTTTGAAGGTTTTTAAGGATGGGGATGTTGTAGTACTGACCTGCTTTGGTCAACAAACTCACGATCCTATCGTGGGGGGTCCAATCTTGGCCATAATAGCGTATAACATAGTTATTTCGCATAGGCTCGACCCAGTTACGAAATATCTCCCGTTTTTCGGGAAGATACGTACCTACAAATGAGATATCGGAGATAAAATCAGTCTGATGATGCGCGGGGAGGATGGTTTTGTCGGCGGCAAGAAGGACCGTCTCGTGACGATAGCCAGTCGCTTGCTCAAAGCCATCCATCCGTGGATCGCCTGGAGGACAGATATTGTAGTACACGTCCCCATATCTCCCAGATTTGATGAGTTCGACAAGGTGAGCTTGTTGACTCAAACTGGGGGTTTCATTTACTCTCAGTTTGGAAAGTGGACTCTTCCAAAATGGGACCGAGACGAAGACTTTCGTCTTGTGTTTTTTTTTGAGCTGCAAAAACAACTCAAGATCTAGAAATTTCACGAAAAAATCTGATATTCCGGTCATCAAAATGTCTGGTCTGACCGTGTCAAAAAAAGTCTCAATGGGCTGGTCGATGTTGTGTATGTCAAAAGTATGTCCGAGATCTATCCACGCATTACGATATCCACTGAGGATAGTGCGGCCTGCATATATCGATTGCGGATTGGGAGTATAGTAAGCAACACGCATAGTCAAAAAACAATAAACTCTTCTCTCACCACGAACACTTTGGGTGATTTCTCCTTGGTTATTTTAACCCGGAAACATAGTACACTGGGGTAAGGAAGATATTTTTTGTAATAGTGTATACAAGCTCATTGAGCCAGCGGTATTTTTGAAATATAGCAAGATGAAAACTAAAAGCCCCCACTTCAGCTGACCGAAAACCCACCTGCGTATGAAGCGCGCGCAACTGAGTAGGAGTATAGCTGAGCTCATACCCGAAGTTTTTCTCAAGCAACTTGCCACCGAGAAGTCGGTAGTGCACAAACTCAAACAGTTGGCGAAGACCAGGAAGTGAGGGGACATTGCGGTAGCACCGGATCGGCCACCAAAAGTTAAAGGCAGGTACCGTATTGAAGGATACGCCGTCTTTGGCAAGTACCCTGAATGACTCAGCCAGTACTCCCTTTGTATCCCGTAAATGTTCAATCACTCCCCCCCCATAGATATAGTTGATACTACCGTCTTTGAACGGCATCTGGGTGATATCCGCGTGTACCAGTGTGTAGTTTGTTAATCCTTCCTTTTCAAAGAAATCTTTGAGAACTAAGAGCATCGGATAGTTGAAATCTACACCTACAAAATGAACCCCGTATTTTCGCATTAGCTCCACCCCAATATGTGCTGGACCACATCCTATCTCTAAATACACTGTGTGCCTTGTGAAGGAATAACTATCCTCGACGTATTTCATATGATCTGCAAGCTTCTTACCTTTCATTCGTTCGCGATCAGCATAGAGATCATCAAGGTCAAAGCTATAGATCTCCTCCCATGCTTTTTTGGAGGTTTGGATATCTGGAGCCTCATTGAGCTTTCCGACCCATATACCATTGGTATCTTGATGTGCCTGTGAATGATCTATACAGTGATGTGAGTGAGGAGATGATTGAGACATAGATGCATCTATCTTATCAAGTATTCAACGCGTGGTCCAATAGTGCTGACCAGCTAAATGTCTGAGCGTAATCGAGAGCATTCTTACGGTAGTGTGCATTTGACTTCTGATCTAGAAGCTGGATCGTCTTTGCGACAATATCCTCAACCTGTTCACTCGTCACGAGTCCACACTCACGCGATAGGATCTCCGCTGCGTTCCATGGGGCATCAGTGAGGATCACTGGGACACCGCACGCGAGATATGTCTTGACCTTGCCCGGATCTGCATAGGCTGTCCACGTATCAAGTGCACGGATGTAGGGAGCGTAGGCGATACAGGAGCTTGCGATCTCGCGTTCAACATCCCTGATGTTGGGCACCTTACCGAAAAATATACATCGATCCTCCACCCCGAGTGTTTTGGCGAGCTTTTTCAACTCTTCTAGATATGATCCACCTCCGATTAACTTCAGCCTTATCATAGGATCGTGCTGAGCGATAAGGGGCAACGCTTGAATGATGAGTTGTGCTCCTTGCTTCGGCAGCATATGCCCCATAAAGACGAGGGTGTGCTGTTCGCAATCAGCATAGGTGACTGTTTTGATACGCTCAAGCCACATACCATACGGCACAAGCTTGTGATGTTTAAAGTCCTTTTTGTATATTCCCAATGCATTTTCACGTATGTCATTCATACGAGGACTCAGATCCCAGATCTCATCAGCGATGTGATAGGCAGTTTTGTTGATGTACGTGTAGATGAGGTTTTTGAACGTGGAGGTGAAGCGTTTTTCAGGCACAACATCGATGACCCAAAAAGCGATCTTCCTGATTGGTCGGATATACGATAGGGCATTTCCAAATATGGTACACAGTCCATCAAGCGCGATATACCTATCGATCTTCTGCGCTTTTGTAAGACCCCAAAAAAGAGTGTAGGCCAGCTCCTTTATGTATAACAGTGGTTCAGGCAAAAATCTCGTATCTGCACTGTGATGCTCTTGATCAATATCTCCATTTTCAAATATTTGTAGATGACTACGTCTTGTTTTTGCATCTGTGAAGTCATGAGTGATCAAAAGGACACGATACCCATGCAGACTCGCATAGAGTGATAGGTCATCCCCGCACTCGATCGCAAATTTGTGCATCACCACGATCATAGTCTTTAAGTGGTGATTCATGCGTGCTCTTTCAAAAATGCATCATATGTATTCTGTATTCCTTCCGGAAGAGTGATTGTATGCTTCCACCCGAGATCATGAAGCCGTTGAACATTCAGAAGCTTGCGAGGTGTGCCATTAGGTTTTGAGGTATCCCAGTGGATCATACCTCTATGTCCCACTGTCTTTTGGATAAGCTCAGCTACTTGCTTTATTGTGACATCTTCGCCTGTACCAATGTTAATGATATTTGATGCAGAGTAGTTGAGCATCAAATATACACATGCATCAGCCATATCATCAACGTACATGAACTCACGGAAAGCGCTTCCGTCACCCCAGAGAGTAACATCAGTGTGACCAGCTGCTTTTGCCTCGTGAAATCGCCGGATGAGTGCAGGGAGTACATGGGAGTTTTCCAGATCATAGTTGTCATTTGGTCCATAGAGATTGGTTGGCATGACGGAGATAAAGTTGGTCTTATACTGCTCATTGTATGCCTGACACATCTTGATGCCAGCGATTTTGGCGATGGCATAAGCATCATTTGTCTCCTCCAGCTGGCCAGTGAGGAAGTACTCTTCCTTAATGGGTTGGAGTGACATGCGGGGATAGATACACGAGCTCCCAAGGAAAAGGAGCTTTTTTACTTTATAGCGGTGCGCGAGGTGGATAATATTGTTTTGAACCTGAAGATTTTCAAAAATAAAGTCGGCTTTTTGTGTCTTGTTTGCCATGATCCCGCCCACTTTTGCCGCGGCCATAAAAATATATTCCGGTCTTTCATCCTGATAAAATTTTTCAACTGCAGTAACATCTAAAAGGTCGAGCTCCGCCCTCATTCGCATAATAATATTCGTAAATCCGCGTCTTTCAAGATTGCGCTTTATGGCAGATCCTACGAGTCCTCGGTGACCAGCGATATATATTTTTGAGTTGAGTTTCATACACGATGAGTTAAACTATTTCAATGATTGCGGATTAGATTAAATAGGTGATGTTTGAGGAAAGATGGCACAAGAAAAATTGACCATGAATGCAAATGATTATATACCATATCGACAATTCCAAAATTGTAGTGCAGGTCAGAACTGAAAATCTTCCTAATTCTGATAGTCTTACGTTCCATATTCTTGGTACTTCCCGTAGTCATCGACTTGTCTACCACGCGATATTTCAGAAGCGTATCGGATAAATTGCCGAACTTTGAAACTGCCCCAATGCGGAAATACAGCTCATAATCCTCGGCCGGGTTATACTCATCTCTATATCCCCCGACCTTATCAAGTATGGTTTTTCTCATTATGATAAGGGGGTGTGAATAGGGACTATAACGGAAAATATGACTCCGAATATCCTGGTCGTTCAGATGATATGTCCTTTTCGCGAACACGTCACCAGCAGCATGCATGATTTCCATGCTTCCGCCTGAGATGCCCACTTCAGGATGCATATCCATATACGCAACTTGTTTTTCTAGTCGGTCGGGTAGTGAAATGTCGTCCGCATCCATACGGGCAATGTAGACGCCACTCGCATGCTCAATGCCTCGATTAAGGGTTTTGCTTAATTTGAGATTTCTTTCATTTCTGAGCGTTCTAATGCGTTTATCTTGTTGAGCAAATTGAGTAATAATCGCCCATGAGTTATCAGTGCTTGCGTCATCAATGATGATCAGTTCAAAATTCTGATATGTCTGATTTAGGATGCTTTGGATCGCTTCAGATAGGTAGGGAGCAGCATTGTAAACTGGTAAAACAACACTGACTAAATTTCTGTTTTTATCCATAGTTATTATTAGCCATTTTAAAGCACTCACCAATTATTCCCGAACCGTTTCTTCACTCAAGAATAATACCGCAAAAGAGTATTTCTATACCATATTGCTGCTGTATCTATGAGCATCCCCCTGATAGATTTGAGGGATTTGGCTGAGGTGACACTCGCAAAGGTATAGTTTAGTTTGATCGGTGCCTCATATATCCGTCCAAATCCATTCGCTTTAGCCGCGACGAGCATCTCCAGATCACCACAGAACTTCTTTTCCAGGAGTTTTGGGAGTATTTTTTGTAGTACTGGTCGACGGAAGACTTTGATCCCGGCTTGTGTATCGTGGATCGTGATTCCAAATAGAATTTTGACGATCAGATAGTATCCGAGACTGAGGATGCGCCGGACACCAGTATACGTGACTCGACTCACCGGATGACGCTTTGATCCCACGATGATGTCGGCCTCATACCACATCATATGTTCCATGAGCATGCTGATCCCACTCGTGTCGATCTCCATCCCTGCATCCATAAACATCACATAGTCTCCCTCAGCTCGCTCCATCCCGTAGCGAATGGCGTAGCTTTTACCATGATTTTTCTCATATCCATACACATGAGTAAAAAGGAGATGTGCACCCTGGAGTAATTCGTGTGACCGGTCAACATAGCCGTCCACGACACAGATGATCTCATAGCTAAAACGTGTCTTTTCGAGCGCTGCCAGGATATGTTTTACGTTTTCGACGATCGTCTTCTCCTGCCTGTAGATGGGGATGATGAGTGAGAGTTGCATATGGTGCTACACTGATCTTTATACATGATTTGTATCTAAAAAACCACTCCTACAGAAATATTTCATCTACTTGTGGCCTATCAACAACACGATATAATAAGCAAATGATCAAAGATAAGCAGACCGTCAAGCCCTCTGGGGAGCCAACTCAGACCCTCATACAGGGGATCACCTTCAAGGACGCCCCTACTCATGTCGATGACCGGGGATTCGTATGTGAGATGTATGACAGCCGATGGTCATGGCACAAGGATCCTATGGTATTTTCATATGTATATACTATCCGTCCGGGTGTCATCAAGGGATGGGGAATCCACAAAAAACACGAGGATCGATATTTCATCCTATTTGGCGATGTCGAGATGGTGCTATATGACCCTCGCCCCGAATCTCCAACCAAAGGGCTCATCAACAAAATCTATCTCTCAGAAAGTCATCGGAGACTTATGAATATCCCCGCTGGGGTCTGGCATGCGAACCGCAATGTGGGGCTAACAGATGCTGTAGTAGTGAACTTTCCAACCATATGCTACGACCATGCAGACCCTGATAAATATCGACTTCCACTCGATACTGACGAAATCCCCTACAAATTTCATAATCCTCAGGGATGGTGAAGTCTCACTCTCCCCTCTTTTCTATCCTCCTCCCCACTCATAATCGAGCTGATGCAATCGGCGCATGTATTGAGTCGGTTATCACTCAATCTGAGTCTGACTGGGAGCTTCTGATCGTCGGGGATGGATGTATAGATGATACTGAGCAGGTAGTACAACACTATCGTGCACGTGATGAGCGTATCCACTGGTATCCATTTGCCAAGGGTCCCGGATTTGGCTATGCTCACCGCAACACTGTGATGGATCGTGCACGTGGCAAGTATGTCGCATTTGCAGCTCACGACGATCTCTGGTTTCCTGATCATCTCGAGCACTTCAGGACATACTTCGACTCGTATCCTTCATGCCAGTTCGCATGCTCAAGGCCATTGTGGGTACATCCTGATGGGAAGATCATCCCGTCACTTTTTAATATCACTGACCCAGATGTCTTTGCAGTTTTTATGTCGAGCTACAATGAAATCCCCGCAAACTCTGTGGTATATACGCTGCAAGCTATGCGTACGGCTGGGTCATGGGACGACCGTCTCCCTGATGCTGCTGATCTAGCTCTTTGGCGCAAGATCATCACGCACATATCCCCAGATCACGTGCCTGTTCCTGAAGTTGTGGGGTATATTTCGACCCCAACCACTCTCCATACAAGAGCCATATGGCGCAAGACGGGTAATGCGTGGAATGCTCAACTGCTCAAGACGTATGATGCGTTGTGTGTGCGATCTCACTATCTCCAGACATTGAATGTACCCCCGGAGGAGAACATTGCGCAGACATGGTCAATCTGGAACCATCTCAAAGATGCATCTTGGGCTGAGTCAGTCCGCCGCAATTCTGAGGCACTCATCGATGCAGTGGCCCGCGATAGCCTCGGTGAGGCACGGTCGTTGACAGATCTCGATCGGGTGAGAAGCACACGAGGATATCGAGCATTGGAGAAATTGAGAAAGATCCGCACATATTTGCTCAACTGGTGAAGTGAAAACTGTGTTCGCTGATATATCATAGATTCACATATTAGGTCAATTCATCTATGTGGTATAACTTATCCATGCGATCATTTACTCGCCTCATCACGATATATCTCCTCTGTTTGGCAGGACTTCTTGTGCTCTACGGCTATACGCTCAAGACCTATATCCCCAGTGGCGATGATCTGTACATGATCAGCGGTGCACCGACTACATTTACGAACTTTATCAGTCGATTTGGAGATTTTTCAGGTCAGTACCGCCCCCTCGGGACACTTCTTTTCAATATATACAAGCCGCTCATCCCCCACTATGCGCTCATGTTCCTGCTCAATCTCACCATATTTGCGTGGGCCCCGACACTCCTCTATACCATACTGCGACGGTTTGTCTCGATGACCATTGCTACGCTACTGACTTTTGCCATGATGATATCTCCTATCATGTTTTACCATATATTTGCCCTTGCTGGACTTAATAACACTCTTGTGTTGATCTCTGCGCTTTTTCTTTCTTATGTCGCTCTGGAGACAAAAAGACAAACAGCTCTGTCAACCATCATCATAAGTGTTGGGGTATGGATAGTTACCATCGGGATCAAGGAGACATTTTTGATCCACTCATTTCTCTTAAGTCTTATCTGCTACAGACCCTTCTCAAAAAAGATCAGTGCATGCTGCATATTGGGTATCTGGCTCGTGACTTTTGGCTTCATAGCAGTCCACATACTCTCATACAAACAGGTGGATCCTAACTATTCCTTTATCTTCACCACGCAACAGGTAGTCACCAATATGGGTCTCATCATCCCATGGCTCATCAACTTTCCTCGTGGATGGCAATACGGCGCACCGCTTCATCGATCTATCTTTGCTTTCCCTATCATTTTGGTATGGATTTCGACGATGGCGCTAGTTGTGGGTCTCATTAGAAAGAATTCGCGAAAACACCTTGCGCTGATCGTAGTTGCCCTGGTCATATCGCTTTCACCCTACTTATTCCTCAGTCGAGTGCTCACGTACTATCTCGATGCGACTGTCTGCATCATCATCTTTAGCATTGCATATGGGATCAGGCACATACCCATAGGTAGAGGTATAGCGATCATTTCTGTGTTTTGTCTCGCTGCACTCGCACATTTTCTCATCATCAGCCCACAATGGCATACATATTCCTTTGTTGCAAATGCCAACGAGACCGCACACAACTTCGTGCAGACCGTCCGGGCATCAGTGCGTCTCGATACCGATACTGTTTGTATTGTGAATCATTCAAAAGGTGGCTGGGCTACCCAAGATGGTCAGTTGATCCATTTTGTCTATCCGGATCGACATATCAAGATCATCTCGACGACCCTCTCATCACCACCATCTGTGTGCAGGAAGCAGAGTGCAGTCACTCTGGTAAACGACGATAGAAAATATCGCGTGTATACAGGTAAATGAATCTACACCTCCGATCGGAAAATGCTCCTCAGGACTGTTCCGGAAATATGTGTCTGGCTACCGAAGTTGCAGAAATAGTACAAAATGCATCTTAATAGATCTATATTGAGTTGAGGTATACTATAGTTTGTGAAGGTATCTATCATCATCCCTACCCTTTTCCCGCCTGTTGATTTGTCAGGGCGAGTGGGGTTGCTCAGTCAGGATGGAAATGTATTAGAAGTCATCGTAGTGGCAAATGGTGCCACTGTAGACCTGCATCAGACACAAAAAGTTAAAGTGATCCAGCTTGAGAAAAATCAAGGATTCACCGGTGCGTCAAACGCTGGTGCCCGCGTCGCGGCTGGTGATCTTTTGCTTTTTTTAAATGACGACTGTGTGATTAACAACCACACTCTTGACCAGCTCTTGCAGTTTCTCGTACAAAACCCTTCTCTCGCCGCCACTCAGCCAGTTGTACGCAAACTGGATGGATCGATCGAACATGTTGGATTCGTCGTTGATACCCAGATCGGCAAAGCTACTCCCATCACGTCGATTGATGATTGGAAAATCAAAAAAGATAACTCAAGCTATGGATTGTCTGCTACCTGTCTGCTCATCAAAAACGAAGTGTTTAAAAGTGTGGGTATGTTTGATGAATCTTTTCATAGCTATCTCGAGGACGTTGATTTGGCTATCAAGTTACGAAAAAAGGAGTATACATTTTCGGCTTGTCCGGAAGCCTCAGTCACTCATGCGCACATGGCGACCAGTCAAAAAATGGGGATATATAAACAGAAACGAGATATGGTGAATTGGTGGCGTCTGATCATCAAGTATCCTAACGTCTTCCCTCGTACTCCTCAGCTTTTTGTAGAGCGTGGACGCAATCTAAGCGGATTTCTGAAAAAAGCATTGAGTGTTGCTTTTGGACGCGGATAGTATTGCTTCTGATGGATATTATTGTTTCATAGTTTATATTTCATAGTCTGTGTTCTATGATACTCACATGACACTCGCCTATCCGCCCGGTACCGAGAAGCCAACCGCAATCGAGACCACGCTCGCCTATGCCCGTGAGCTCAATCTACATCTCGTCGAGCAAGATATTTTGAAACCGTGGGGCGCGTACTTTCGTTTTGATGAGCAAGATGTCACCCGTTTTATCGAGATATTTTTTGCAGATCAGAATATTTCTCGTGCGGGCATGCTCACGCCAAAGTTTCTCCTCATCGCGCCTGGTGAGGCACTGTCGTGGCAGTATCACTATCGCCGCTCTGAGGTGTGGAGGGTTGCCTGCGGTCCTATCCAAGTGATTCAGAATATGAGTGATGAGCTCCTCGACCCAAAAACATATCAAACAGGCGATCTCGTCGCCCATGCAGTCCTCATGCGACATCGCCTGATGGGAGCCGAAACGTGGGGGCTCGTCGCCGAAGTCTGGCAGCATACGGATCCGGCTCGGCCGTCCGAGGAAGCCGATATCGTCCGCCTCGCCGATCTCTACAATCGATGAGTCGTCAATTTTTGTCATTCCGGTGTATACCGGAATCTATCCTCGCTCGCTCGATTCGTTCGGTATAATATATCGCCGTTGGGCCCGTAGTTTAATGGTAGAACAGGGGTCTCCAAAACCTCTAATGGGAGTCCGATTCTCTCCGGGCCTGCCTACGCTAACGCTTCGGCAGGTAAACCTGCCAGGCACTTTTCTTGACCCCGCTTTGCGGGGAGTTTGGAAATGACTACTTTTTTGCCGTGTCTTTGAGTGAAAGCACGATCTGATCCGCGATCTGGGTGTACTTCTGCTTCTCCAAATCTGACAGGTCTGGGGATTTGAAGGTGAAATTGACAGAAATATTGTCAAACTCAGGGAATTTTTTTGTAAAAATTGGCATTAAATAACATGTCTGAGATGTGTCCTTCGCAAAATACTCATAGTTCGTTGTTCCAACTCTTTGACCTCGAAAAATGGTCTTGTTATCAAGAGTTCCTATCTCTGTGAGTGGGGTGTCTTTGGGCGGTGGCAAGCATCTATCCCCTCCGGTGCGGCTAGGGTCAGTTTCATGAAGGATTCTCTTGATTAGAATGGAAATGTTGTTATCTGAAACCTCGAGTAATACATTACCAGATTCATTAACATTCATTGTCTGAGGGTACAATATTGACACTGCAGCCTTCTGAAATGTATAGGGCACTGGTTTTTCTTGGGTCTTGTCCATCATAAAAACCAATCCAGCAGATATGGCCACGATGACCAGTATCGAGATGCCTAATAGAGTTTTTAACATATTACTTGGGTACTAATTGATAATTAAACCAGATATTACTGGTTGGTATATTTCCATTCCTGTCAAGGCAATATACCGCGCCATTTCCATTTGCAGTATATCTTTGTCCAGGATCCTTGGTCAAATCTTCCCAAGTGTCGTTTGAGACGATACACCCGTTGTCAGTATAGCCTTTCGCCAAAATAATATGGCCTGGCGTCGCAAATGAAATAATCGCTGGTTTATTCGATTGTAATGACTTTTTGATTGCCTCAAAATTATATGTCGTTGAGTACATATTCATGGGTATTCCCTTCCATTCCAGATATTTCTGTATATTTTCAGGCCCGTTATAATTGCAGTTTGGCGCAACAGCAGTCACTGCAAATGCCCCCTCGAGATTTGGACATGACTTGAGACTGTCGGGGATATTTTCATCAGCGAATACATGCGATCTGAGATCGTCAGGCGATGAATAGCTCAATTTCCCCATCGCTGCAGCGAGCATGACTGCAGATGATGCGCCACAAGTCTGATAACAGTTTGGTGGGTCGGGCTGGATACCATCATAAAATGTCCCGACTGGGCA
>CAZIUF010000027.1:0-11245 GCA_964542665.1 uncultured Gammaproteobacteria bacterium
TCTCAATGAGTATGAAAATCTTACGCAGTCAACCGAGTTCATCGGACCTGAGGGAGAGCTTCATCAGATCGTCCGCACTGCAAAGCTAGTAAAAAAGCGAGCCTGACAACTAGGTGTTGGCACTTTCTACTATGAGAATAGCAATCATACTATCACTGATCGTTGGTGCAGTCCTCCTCATTGGTTTGATTTTCCAGTCTCGCAGTAGTGGTACAGATCAGAGTAAATCATTTTCCTTCTTGCAGAATCCAACAGTTTCCCCGACACCCTACCCCCTTTCGACAAGCGTACTTCGCGCCAGATTATATGATTCTCCTGCGCCCACAGTAGCACAAAATCTCGTATCAAGTGACTCATATACCAAAGATATCGTCTCGTACACATCGGACGGATTGAAGATATATGCGGTGATGACCATGCCATCAGGTGATCCACCTCCCGGTGGCTGGCCCATCATCATTTTTAACCATGGATATATACCTCCTACGGAGTATGACAATACTGCAAAGTATGTCGCCTATATTGATACGCTGACACGAGCTGGATATGTGGTCTTTATGTCCGACTATCGCGGGCATGGGAACTCAGAAGGGATAGCGAGTGGTGGATATTATGATCCAGGTTATACGATCGATGTGATGAACGGGATCAAAAGTATTCAAAAAAATCCAAAAGTAAATCCAGATAGATTGTATTTGTGGGGACACTCGATGGGGGGCAATGTGAGTATGCGCGTACGCGCGATTGAACCAAAAGTCAAAGCAACAGTGATCTGGGCCGGAGTCGTCGGATCCTACCCCATGATATTCAAAGAGTTCTTTGGCCGTCCACGCAATACTGAGGGGACTCCCGAGCAGCGGGTGCGATGGTCATCGAGTCGGATGCGGATGATCGAACAGTATGGCACGCCATCTGCCTCTATCCCCTATTGGCGCGATATCGATCCGATGACGACAGTAGCGGACATCACAACGCCCATCCAGATCCACCATGGTGAGTCAGATGAGACGGTGCCACTGCGCGTGAGCCAACTATTTGCCAGTGAGTTGCAGACAGCTGGTGTGGCACATGAGCTCTATACCTACCCTGGTGAAAATCATAATATCAATGGACCTTCATTTGGCATCGCGATGCAGCGCACCATAGACTTCTACAAAGGTAACAAGTAACTTACTATAAGATAAAATGTGGTATACTAGCGACCTATGAATCTTGAGTCTGCAGCTCGTCAATATTTACAGGAAGACATCAACCTCGAGCCTAAAGCTGAGCTGGATCCGTTGGTGACGGACTACATCATGGGCCAAGACGGCATCTTTGCTATTCAAGGTGGTCCGATGCCCAAAGTGCAAGGAAAAAAAGTGCACTATTCTGACTTTGCAAATGAGATGGCTCGATTGCTTAGAAAAACAGATTGTGGAATTCCGATCCCAGCCAGAGCACACAAACTGCATGTGCTAAATAGTCATCTGTATTTTTTATCACCTGAAGAGCGCGAACGCTTCTATCTGGATCGCACAGACAGAATAGATGATTATCACGAGGGCATTGCCACACTGCATGCTCCGGTGAAGTGTGCGCCACTGACAACAGTAGAAGAAAATATATTTAGATCAAAAGGACCATACTTTGACGAACCATTTTCGAAGCGCGATGGAGATTCTAAAATACGACTCATGAGAGCAAAAGCTGCATTTGATATGGCCACTTTATATTTTCGTGATGAATTTTCATTTGATCTTGATAGCATACTTGCTCAACCTGAACGAACAAGGTGGGGAAGGTATGACTGGCTACATAGATATTTTGCAGAAAGGATCATGACTGGAGAACCGGGCGAAGTGCGATATGTAGCTACTAGTCATGTCTCAGATAGATTCTTGCAGCAGCATACACCTGGACTTGAGCAATATATCGGAGATAGATTGCAAGTGGATTATCCAACACATGGAGTTCCCAAAAGAGTAGCTCTAGAGAAAGGTATGAGACATATGTATGGTTTTGGGGTAGGCATGGCAACATATGGATTGCACGCTGCGAAGGATTCAGACTTTGGCAACAACTTACAAGGCCAAATCAACACACAATTACGCCATACTCCTATTCCATCATCTCCTCTTTCGTTTGAAGCATATTCAGAAGATGGAGATGAAGGCGAGCAAGCGCAGATATCCAGAAATATGCTTGACCTATGTCCGGGCATGCAAGAATCATATGCTGAGCTTGGAGCAAGTGTAGCACGAGAATTGTCTGATCCAGAAGCAGCTAGGTATACACAACAACAGCATCGCTTGCTGATGGGCACTTTTGATCAGGGGATGTTACACGCGCTTATGGCTCACCAGAGGGAGTATCCAAGCATGATAGATGAGCTAGGAAAAAAAGATGGCTCATGAATATATGAGGGTAAACTACGAACAATTTTTCATCGACTTGACGCGTGTCAATAGATTCGAATACCTTGATATAATAATCACTTGATGGCCGAAGTGGCGAAACTGGCAGACCTGCCTGCCGGCAGGCAGGCGCGCCGCTTTAGGGAGCGTAACACTATGTATCATGTATATGTGCTAGAATCGGAAGATAAAAAGAGGCTATATAAAGGGATGACGGGTGATTTGGAAAAGCGATTGCATCAACATGAACTGGGACAATCCCAGACGACGAAGATGTTTGGGAAATTCAAACTAATATTAATCGAAACATTTAGTACAAGAGAAGAGGCAAGGAAAAGAGAAAAGTACTTAAAGTCAGGGGTAGGGAGAGAATGGTTAGTAAGTAATTTAGTTAGACAGCCCGAGTGGTGAAACTGGCAGACACGTACGCTTTAGGGGCGTATGTCGAAAGACATGGAGGTTCAAGTCCTCTCTCGGGCACCAACTATGAACATTAAACTTTTTGATCCATCACTTCCGATTCCGGCTTATCTTACATCTGGTGCCGTGGGTTTTGATCTCTACGCACGGATCGATATGACGATCCCACCATGGAAACCGGTCATCATACCTTTGAATATAGCTGTAGAAATACCCCAGGGATATATGCTCATGTTGGCGGCTCGGAGCTCAACTGCAGACAAGTTTGGACTCATCCTCGCCAATGGGGTCGGAATCATCGACCGTGACTATCGAGGAGATGCAGATGAACTTGGGCTGAAAGTTTTGAATTTCACTAAGAAAAAAGTGATTATCAAAAAGGGCGAACGCGTGGGGCAAGGGATCCTCGTGAAAGTTTCGCAAGCAAAATTTAAACGTGTAAAAAAGATGAAAAGTAGAAACAGGGGTGGCTGGGGCAGTACAGGCCATACTTAACGAGCATATACCCCGCCAGGCCTCGATATGATGTCGGCACTTACCCCTGATACACGAGATACCATCGTCGCAATCTATCATGATCTGGATCTCAACCTAGATGATATTACAACCACGAAAGTGGTGAAACTTGCCAGCCGCATGGAGCGCAATAAGCTCACCGGATCGGGAGATGATAGGTGATTGCGTGTATTTGTTACTGACTATCACCCTTCTCGAGTAGTTGACTCATATTGTATACTCACCCTCTATGCGCGCATACCTCGCTAGACTTGTCATCGCACCCCTTCTCGTGTTGATGGTGTGGGGTACCATCTCATTTTCTGTTTCCGCTGCTCGATCACCTATTGCTCCGTCAAGTGAGGCACCGATTCACATACTCATTTTCGTTCGCGATGGCTGCACACATTGTGCAGCACTCGAGGAATATTTAGGTAAGTTGAAGACCGAACGAAGTGATTTCCAAGTCGACTCGTACAATCTCGCCGACCCATCGCAGAAAAAGGCATGGGAGCAGTTCACCTCATCGAAAAATATCAGCAAAGTCACCCCCATCTCAGTCATTGGTGCACAGTACGTGGTTGGTTTTGATACTGATCAGACGACAGGCAAGGTCATCGGCGCACTCATCGATCAAGCTGTCAAAAGTGGCGAATCATATGACCTTGTTCGAGCACAATCGTCTGGCACAGTGCAAAAGTCATGTGATGAGTCCGGTCTGACACCGTGTGTCATAGATACCAAACCGAGTCAAGAAGTCACGCTTCCCCTCATAGGTACCATCTCGACGAGCTCCTATCCACTCTTTGCAATCGCAGCGTTATTGGGGTTTTTTGACGGATTCAATCCATGCGCGATGTGGGTACTCATCTCATTTCTGGCCATCCTTGCACAAGTTGGCGATCGCCGCCGCATGTTCCTATTCGCAAGCACATTCATTTTCGCTGAGGCAGTCATGTACTATCTCATCCTCACAGTATGGTATCGGACATGGGACTTTGTACAACTAGACAATATCATCACTCCTATAGTCGGGCTGGTATCTATAGTTGGTGGGCTCTTGTTTCTTCGAGAATGGCGTAAAAAGGAACTTGCATGCAAGATCACCAACCCCGAACAGCACGCCAAAATCGCCGCGCAGATCAAGGATCTTGCCTCGCGTCCTTTTACGATCATTACCTTTCTAGGGGTCTTGGGCATTGCATTTTCAGTCAATATCATCGAGTTTGCTTGCTCAGTCGGGATACCTCAAGCATTTACAAAGATCCTCGAGATCAATCAGGTTGGCTTTATCAAATCACAGTTTTTCACTCTCATCTACATTCTCATGTATATGATTGATGACTTCGTAGTATTCGCCGTAGCTCTCTATAGCTTTGACAAACTTTCGCACACGAATAAATATGCACGACTTTCCAATTTGTTCGGCGGATTGATCATGGTCCTCTTGGGTTTACTGCTCATTCTCAAGCCGGGAGCTCTAAAGTTTTGAAGCTGATCCTACTCACTTTTCTAAATCAAGGATCTTATCTATTTTGATCTGAGCGACGAACTCAGCTACGTGAGAGACGAGAATCATCGCGCCTTTGTAGGCATCGAGTGCAGCGGCTATACGCGGCAGATGGCGGAAGTTAATGTGATTCGTCGGCTCATCGAGGATGAGCAATCCTGGCTTTTGCAGGACCAAGCGTGCAAATGCGACGAGTCCTTTTTGACCTTCAGAGAGATGTCCGATTTTAGTCTTGATCAGATGTGATGAGATGAGGAATCCCGCTGCAACAGCACGATAGTGCTCTTCATTGAGTGGCTCGCCTGATGCGGTGATTGCATTCACAAGTGATTCATTCACCGTCTCTTCAAAGTTCAACATCGAAAAGTCCTGTCGATAATATCCGACCCGGATACCTGCCTGCATGGTCGCACCAGGCGCTGTACCGTGGGCAATAGACTCGATGAGGGTACTCTTTCCCATACCATTTGGTCCTACGATCTGGAGGTGTTCACCACGCGAAAGAAAGATATTTGCTTTTTTTTCGACGGGACGATGATCGTGGATGACTGTGTATGAGTTGAGTTTTAAGACATCACTTTCTATCCCCTCTTGGACGGGGATCGTAAAGGGACGAATCGTTTTATCTTCTTTTCGCACGTCAACTTTTTCACTTTCAAGTTGCTCGACTTTCTCATACATCTTCTTCGCAACATTACGCATCTTACCTCCCTTTTGGGCGAAGAAGTTCGCATTATCTTTTTTCTCTTGGATTTCGCGAGCCATGAGGGCATTTTGTCTATTTTGTTTTTCGATCCGAGCAGCGATCTCTGCTACGACATCGTTGTAGTCGCCTGCATATTGCTCGACTTTTTTGGTATGACTATCGAGATACAGCACTCCCTGGGTGAAGGCATTGAGAAACTCTGCATCGTGGGAGATGACCACACAACTTTTTTGATAGTTCATGAGGAAGTCAGTCAGATGGTAGATACCTGTGTGATCTAGATTGTTCGTTGGCTCATCCAGGAGGAGCACATCTGGCTCTTGGATGAGTGCAGCAGCGAGGAGTAGTCTAGCCTGTTGACCTCCGGAAAAAGACGAGATGATTTTGTCAGCCGGTGCTTTGAGGTGAACCACATCAAGGACTGCGCTCATCTTGCGTCGGACTTCGTGGATCTCGCCTATGAAGTACTTTTGAAAATATTGTTCAACGGTCAGCGATTTATCTGTCGTAGGCATCACCTGAAAAGCCGTGGCAATCGTTGCGCCCTTCTCAATCGATATTTGGCCAGACTCTGTCTTCATTTCTCCGGTGATGAGCTTGAAAAGGGTACTTTTACCCGCGCCATTTTGACCCATCAGAGCAACTTTCATCCCCCGACGGATAGAGAAACTCACCCCATCAAGGATGTGGTGGTCATGTCCGAAGACAAAAGAGACATTAGAAAATCTGATGATCGTTTCCATAGATTGCGAAGCACTAAGTATATCAAAAAGGGCCTTCCGATGCTGCAGATGCAAAGCTAGTTTACTCTACTTGTGGCTCATCAGGAGCTTGTGCTAGGATCTGTAATATCTGATCAAGCTTGAGGTGTATTGATTTCATCTGCGTCTGCAGTTCTTCGATGCGACGATCATCACTCTGAACAAGCGGCTTTGTTTTTGGCAATGCCGTCGCATTTTTGAGTGCACCAGGGGTTGAGGTGCCGTTGGCAGCGCGGAAACACTTTGCACAGTAGACAGGCTTCAGTCCGTTGGGCTTGAAGGGCACTTCGCATTCTTTGCCACATGTTGCACAGATAGCGGGATGCGAGCCATCTCGATGACCACCTGAGCGATTGAAACCAGGTTTTACAAAGTTAGGCTTTTCAAATCTGCCTTTGAATCCACCTTGATCTCCCCCACCTGATTTATTTGATTTTCTATAGTCTGGCATAGGAAGTGATGAATAACCAAAAAGTAATTTTGGGTTATCCTAGTGCTCTATTTTACCACTAAATATAGGATTTATCTATAGGTTACACGCATAAACGCGCGTGAGCAGATCAACAAGATTGACCATGTGAAAGACGAAGGTTATTTTTTCTTATTCTTTTTTGGTTTTTTCACTTCTTTTTTGTGTGAGTTATTTCCTTTGGCCATATATTGTATGATTGGTAATGCATCATAGTAGCACATCAGTAGTCCTTATATCGGACACAATTCATACATCAATACACTAGAGATTGGTCAAAGCTGCAGAGTCAGTGTTCTTAAGCATGTTCCTCGCCCACAGAGTCATCTCGTAGATATTTGGGATCTTTGGCTCAAATGTTTTGAGTTTAGCGAGTGGCACCCACATGTACTCACTATACTCATCATTGATTTCGATTTTTCCTCCGCAATAGATCGCAGGATAATGAGGCAGGATCATGTGCGATCCATCCTTTTTCACAAAATAGGTATTATTGGTGCAGGTGAGTAATATCTTCATCTTGCACGCGCTGCCCACCTCCTCATCACGTTCACGACTGAGTCCGGCAAGGATCGACCCATCAGTCACCTCCATCTTGCCGCCGATAAATGAAAATACTCCATCAAAATCATTCTCCCCTTTCCGCTTTGCCAATAGGATAGTATCGAGTGCTTCGTTCAAAAGCACGATTTTTTGACAGTATTGGAAAAGATATTTATTATTGGGCATGGGACTCATTATACTCAATCAGACCAACTTGTTCTCTAAAGTATGTGATTTGAGAATCGCCTCCAGCGTTTATATTGTGTATGATATACTAATGTTCGCATGGCACATATCTATATCATCACCTACTCAGTACGTCGTACCCCAACGGGTGATGGTGTTATGGCATAAAAAATAAACTTTTGCACACCAAACCCCGCTTTGAAAAGCGGGGTTATTTTTTTACTAATTATTTAACTAATATGACAAAACTTTGGAAAAAACAAACAGAAGTATTCGAATTTGTAAACTATTTCGTGTCATCGGATAGTGCACACTATGACCAAAAATTGGTAAAGTACGATTGCCTTGCATCTATTGCTCATGCCCATATGTTGCTGGGGATGGGTCTTTTGTCCCAAAAAGAGCATGGCGACATTCATCACACATTAACACAAATAATTGAAATGGATAAAGAAGGTGACTTTACCATCAGTACTGACGATGAAGATGTGCATACGAAGATTGAGAATCATCTAGTTAGTATGATCGGCGATGCTGGTCTCAAGATTCACACGGCACGAAGTCGAAACGATCAAGTATTGGTCGCGCTCAAGCTGTGGATGAAGGATCACCTCATCTCCATGAGTAACCAGCTACTGGATACAGCAGGTGTTTTTGCCACACTTGGCATAAAGTATAAAGATACTCCCCTACCAGGATACACACACATGCAAAGAGCTATGCCATCATCACTTGGGCAATGGCTCGGAAGTTTTGCAGAGGCGTTCCTACAGGATGCCCAGTCACTACAGTATGCATATGAGTATACGGACAGGTGTCCACTCGGTAGTGCGGCATCATATGGAGTACCACTGCCAATAGACCGGCAGCACGTAAGTGATCTGCTTGGCTATGCTTCCGTTGATAGAAATGTACTCACAGCACAGATGTCACGATCAAAGTCTCATGCAAGTGTCCTGCATGCTTGTACTCAAGTGATGTTGACCCTCTCGCGGTGGGCACAAGACATGCTCATATATTCTACTTCTGAGTTCGACCTCATACATCTATCTGAAAGAGTATGCACTGGTTCCTCCATCATGCCCCAGAAAAAGAACGCAGACATTCTAGAGTTGGTACGGGCACGAACACATGTAGTAGTCAGTCATGCGAGCGCAATCTGTAACAGCGCAACAGGTTTGATGTCAGGATATAACAGCGATGTGCAAGAATCAAAACAGCCACTTTTCTCGTCTGTAAACATCGTAACAGAAAGTCTTATGATGACGCAGCTGGTACTCGACAACATGACGCCAAATCTCAATAAACTCAATACAAGCATAACTACTGATTTGACCGCAACGCAATCAGCGTATGAATTGGTGGCGAAGGGTGTTCCTTTCCGGACTGCATATAGGGAGATAGGCACCAATTTAAAAGATCTTAAACTTATCCCATTTAGCGATGTAGTAAAAAAAAGTACCCATATTGGTGGTCTGGGGAATCTTCAACTTGATCAAACAGTCAAAGAAATACAATCTGAAAAGACAAAATGGACAGCTTTACAAAAAAAGTTTGCTCACATGGAATTATCACTTATGTCACTCATATGATCCTCTATCCAATCCGTACGAGGCGGGAGAAGATCTCTCGCTCACCCAACCCATTACAAAATATATTTATCTATGGAAAAACATATTACTTACAAAAAAGTCGCAAGTTATGAAGCCGAATATGGAGATATTAAAAAAGTTTTACTCCTCTATTCTGGCGGCCTCGATACGTCAGTCATCCTCAAATGGTTGCAAGACGTATACAAAGTCAAAGTAATCACTCTTACATTGGATATAGGTCAACAAAAAGACGACCTCGAAGCAGTGAAGCTAAAAGCGCTCACCTTTGGAGCCGAAAAGGCATTTGTGCATGATGCAAAAGATGATTTTGCAGATTTGATACTTGCCAAAGGCATCAAGGCAAATGCGAGCTATCAAGGTGATTATCATCTGTCCACACCTATGGGCAGGGTCATTACCTCAAAGGTAGCTGTAGATTATGCTCTTGCCAATGGTGTAGATGCTATAGCGCACGGGTGCACGGGAAAGGGAAATGATCAGGTGAGATTTGACGGATATATCACCACTCTCGCGCCAAAGTTAAAAGTAATCGCACCCATCAGAGAGTGGCACATGTCTCGAGATGAGGAGATTGCCTATGCTAAAGAGAACAAAATCCCTGTCACGGCAAAAAAGGATTTCCCCTACAGTGTCGATGATAATATGTGGGGCATGACCTGGGAGGGTGGAGAAATCGAGGATTTCACTAAAGTACCGCATGTTGAAAAGTTTTTGACTACCTATACCCTACCCCAAAAGTCTCTGTTGGGAGAAGAGCTGATCACGCTCAATTTTCAAAAGGGTATTCCAACCAAGATCAATGGTGTCGCGTACAAACTTAGTAAGCTTGTACAAAAACTAAACGATATGGGAGGCGCACATGGAGTCGGCATCACCTATGTTATCGAGGATAGATTGGTTGGCCTGAAAAGTAGAGGTGTATATGAGCAGCCTGGTGCGCATCTGATCATCAGCGCGCACAAAGCTCTCGAACAGGCTGTATGCACACGGTATCTGAACGAGACCAAAAGTAGCCTCGATACCAAGTGGGCCTATATGTGCTATGGGGCACTCTGGCATGACCCGCTTATGGATGCGATCCACGCATTCCAAGACAAGGTGAATGAAAAAGTGACTGGCACAGTGACGCTTAGCCTGTATAAAGGTACGGTCAATGTGGTAGCCGTCGACTCACCGTATACGTTGCATTCAGCATCGTTTAATGTGGGTGAAGGATATAACTACAATGTCAATGCGAGCGCCGGATTCATTGAGGTACACACCTTGCAGATGCGGATGGCAAAACAGAGAGGGTGAGTGTGAAGAAGTCAGCCTGCTCGCCGTTATAGGCGAGCAGGCTTGACAGTTTAGCTAAATGCCAAAATAAAACACACCACACTCGTCAGTAAACAAAAGAGACCAATCAGCTTTCCAATCGTTGTCCTAGCAGGTGGTGCTGCCTTTTGGAGTTCTAGATGTCCACCCACTGACCGATGTGTTATAAAGTCAAATATAAATATTGCCCATCCTAGTCCTGTAAACCGTGATACCCCAACTATCATCAAAATGGGAGCTGTGATTAGTAAGATGGTTGAGATCATATTGTATACAAATACGGATAACTTAAAGCATTACAATTATTAGAACAGCCAATACACCACGCACATACACAGTGTCATGAGCGCAAAGCTACTACCTACGTATATGCCAAGTTTTCGGTCGCCTGTCAATGAGGTGTAGACCGTCTTGGCGAAGAAGTTCATGGTATTTGCGGTGACCAGCGACAAGGTAGCGAGACCATAGCTGATGGTGTCTCCTGCCAGTTGCGCAGAGTTTATGGTCACTGCATCCATGCCACTTACTCCTGCTATCGTGCTACCGATCACAAATCCCGCATCACCAAGGAGCACATACGCGATTTTCGTGACGATTTTTACGATGCTGAAAATCAGCGCAAACTTGATAGCTGGCCAAAGACTAAATATATCTTTCATATCATCACTTGCCTCAGAGCTTTTTCGCATCGAAGATGCTTTAGCCCGACGAAGAAAATATATCGATAAAACAGATCCTGAAACCACAAGTCCCACAATCACCGAGATCACTTCCCGAGCAAAAAATACATTTGTTGCCACAATCAATCCCAGCATAGGTAGAAAGCTCGCAA
>CAZIUF010000028.1:0-10643 GCA_964542665.1 uncultured Gammaproteobacteria bacterium
ATTATCTTTGGCGATCCTTCTAACATGATTTTTGTCATTCTACTTGCGTCCTGATTTTCAACGGTTAGAGCACGAAGCAGATCATTCCCTGCATATTCAGGTTTGTTTTGTAATAGACCAGCGGCAGCGGTCTGAATATTCTTCCACAGGGCAGCATCCTGTCCTTTACTGCGTAGAAGTCCATCTGTGATTAATTGGGCTTTCCCTCCACTTAATATGTATCGCTCAATGAACGTGGTAAGCCTGGACGTAAAGACCCTCTCTTTCATATATTCATTCTGGTCTTCATCTAACATAACTCCTGCATTCATGTCGAGTTCTATCTTTCGCACTACGGGATCCTTGACATACGCCGAGTCTTTCACCAAGGCTCTAAACCCATCACCAGAAGAAAAGTATGTAACATCATAACCACCAGTTTTTAACTTATCAGAAAGTTCTGACGCAACTACCGATTTTCCAGCACCTGATGGGCCAAATATATGGGCAATTGCTCCAAAAAACCTACTTAGAGAAATCGATGACATAGTCGACTATTTTACCAAAAATCACGCTCAATTCAAGACCTTTAGACACTGGAGACGGCCTAAACCTTTGGTTTGTAGAAGCGACGATACACGAAGATACCGATAAGGAGCAGCGGGAGCCAGATGACAGAGTAAACCGCAACTCCGATGAGCCACGTTCCCAGTCCGCGGAGCGTCGTGACGAGGTCGCGTACTGATTGTTTGAAGATCACTTCTGGTCTCCAGCTACCGGCCGGTGCATAGGGCAGATCGTATTCGTCAGCTGAGAGATATACAGTGATGCGCGAAGTGTTTGCTGTATTTTCAAGATATTTTTGTTGTCCAACTAGACTATCGATCTGGCCTTGGAGGTTTTGGAGTTGCGAGAGCAAGTTCATTTTCTCTTCGATGGTCCCCGCTTCTCGGCGCAACTGGTCAAACTGTGCATAGGTATCTTTCAAAGGTGCCAGCCGCGCTTGAATATCGGTGTACTGATCGGTGATGTCGACCCCGGTGATTTGTTCTGAGGCGACTTTCACACCCATCTTCCGATATGCCGTCATGACTTCGGTCAGCTTGTCTGAGGGGACTCGGACGGTGAAGTTACCACTTGAGGACTCTTCTGGGCTGCTGGTAGATGCATTGACCATGAATCCTCCCACTTTCTCAGCAAGAGCGATCATCTGGGTTTGAGTCTCGGCGACTTTTGACACGACGATAGACATCGATGCGTCACGACTCACCATGCGAGGACCACCAGGTGCAACACTTTCAGGTCGGGGAGATGCGTCATAACTCTCTGTTGCCTGTTTGACATGCTCAGTGAGGGGACTCCGATAGCTACCCCACTTTGTGCCTGATCAAGACCCATATAAGCCTGGTTTGAGTAGGATCTCGGCCGAATCAATGTAGGATTTTGAAGTAAATATACGATCACCACGATCGCAAATACGAGAAGTTTGTTTCCGCGAATCCAAGTGAGGATATTCTGAAACATGAGTAAGGAGATGGTATACCCGAATTGGTTGATTTGCAACTATCTGATTCTGCCCGACAGGGGCATCCAATTTTTATGGAGTAGTATCCAACCCCTGAGTTGGTGTCTGTTCAGAGTTTTCTACTGGTCCAAGAAGTGGTTTTATAGAAAACAAAGTCCCGGGTTGTAAACTGGCGTGTTCAGCCACTTTTCTTTTACGTACTTTGCCTTTTGTTTGAAGCGCCACAACACCAAATGCATTCTCGAGTACATACACATCATCATCAACACCTAATTGAGCAACTAAAGGATCCATTCTGACTCTCAGATCGCCTGTTACAGATCTGCCCCTTATATGTGCGCCTTGAACATCTTTTGGAAGATAGTATCTTTGCTCTAGGTAACCTCCTAGACCAACATTTTTATCAGGGAATCCACTTGAGTTTTCTACCCGCGGGTGGACAAAAATAACACCGTACTTACCGGTTGGATCAGGCTGAAGATCTTCTGGCTTGAAATCCCTAATCGGGGATGATGAGTATCTCTCGTATTGACTATCGAGACCAGAGTATTGGGTTGCAATTCCACCTTCAGGTTGTGTCATAGTTTAAAAAGTATTTTTACCTTGTCGGGATAGCGGGACTTGAACCCACGGTCTCTGGACCCCCAGCCCAGCGTTTTACCATCTAAACTATATCCCGCCTCCGCTAAAGCTACGGCGGGCAGGCCCGTTTTCACTTGTATTGGAGATTGACGTATTATAATACTTCTTTGGCTTTATGAACGAGTCATCTCATAAACCCCGTCTCCTTTTCATATTCGCACATCCCGATGATGATGCTTTTGGACCGTCGGGGTCGCTTACCAAGCTTTCTGCCACATACGATATCTACTTTCTCTGTGCGACCAAGGGCGAAACAGGTGGAAACCACTCAGATGAAAAAAATCGTGAGCTAAGCGAAATCCGTGCGGAAGAGGTCACTGCATCGTCTCAGCTAGTTGGAGCCAAGGGGATTCACTTCCTTGGGTTTGTGGATGGCAGCCTATGCAATAACATATATCATGCAATCGCTGACAAGGTTCAGGTTTACGTCGATCAATACGAACCTGAGGTGCTCATGACCTGGGAACCACGCGGCGTATCAGGCCATATCGACCATATCGTCATGAGTATGGTGACTCACTTTGTCTTTCATCGCTCGCCGAGCGTCAAAAAACTGATGCTTTTCTGCAAAAGCGAGAGCCAAACACGAGGATTCCTTGAAAACTATTTCATTTATCGGCCTCATGGCTATCGTCGAGAACAGATCGATGAGGTTATTGAGGTCTCCGATGTCTGGGAAACTAAGATAAGGGCGATGCAGTGTCACAAAACTCAAATCGCCGATATGAAAAAGATCCTCGCTCGCCCACCTGTCATGCTCATGGAGGAGTGTTTTCTGGTAGAGAGAAAGTGACTGCCATCTAGTGCTACAATGAGAAATCAATCAATATGATTGTCGTATATTTTGTATTTATCATATTTCAGTTCGTCCTTTCATCTGTAGTATCCGTTCTCACGCCGTGGTGGCGAGCTGGATATACGTTTGAGGAGTCTCAATTCGCAGTGCATTTTGCTCGCTGGATAGGCGTACATGCCAACTTTGACGGTGTGCACTACATGAAAATATCAAGCGATGGGTATGCACTCTATCAGCAGGCATTTTTCCCGCTTTATCCCACCTTGATGCATGTGGTCAATCTTTTGACTAAAATAGGTCCGTTTTTTGCAGGACTTATCATCTCGCTCGTCTCCTTCTGGGTGGTGGTGTTTGTGTGGGATAAAGTATTTCGACAAGTAGGGGATGTGCAGTTGCGATTTGGTCGATATCAGGTAAGCCGAGCGTTGCTCTTGCTCCTGATCAGTCCATGCGCTTTCTTTTTTACAACAATTTATACAGAGAGCTTATTCATGGCGCTTCTTGGAGCATATGTATATGCCATACTCAACAAAAAATATTTTTTTGCAGCAGTTATTGGGTACTTTCTTGGTTTGACTCGATTTGCAGGTTTTTTTGTCTTCCTCATACCTTTAGTGATAGCAATCTATGACTATTTGAAGACAAAGCACGTGTCCCCAAGGAGCCTTCTACCAATCATCTCACCAGGGCTGGGCTTAGTGACATATATGCTCTATCTCTGGTATACGATTGGACAGCCACTTGAGTTCATATATGCCCAGCGGGGCTTTGGAAACTCCCGATCAACTAGTATCATTTTGCTCCCACAGGTATTGTATCGGTATATAAAAATACTCCTGCTAAGCAAAGTTGACTTTGGATATTTTGTGGCGGTGTTTGAGCTCGGAATGTTTCTCCTTGTCTTTGCGACCCTTGCTATATTTCTTTATCGACTTCTTGTGTCCGTTAGAAAAAGTAAACCGTTCTTTCAAAATATGGACAGAAATGGTGTTGTTATGGTTGCGTTGGTAACATTTTCCTTTGCAAATCTTATCCTCCCCTCTTTATCTGGAACACTCGGCTCTATCCCTCGATATGTTCTCGCATCTATCGCACTTCCTCTCCTGATCTCAAAAACATGGTCCAGCAAGCTTCGATGGGCTTATGTGGGGATATCTATTCTGCTGCACATAGCTAGTGCGCTGTCATTTTATTTGGGGTATTTCGTGAGTTAGATACTAGTGCGAGCTGATATAATAGCCCAGCTCATTTTCAATTGTGAATTGTTCGTAGGGCCCATAGTTCAGTTGGCTAGAACGCCTGGCTGGCAGTCAGGAGATCAGGGGTTCAAGTCCCCTTGGGTCCACATGGTCATGCATGTTTCACAGAAATGGCTGTTCCTACGAGCCGTTTTTGTAACATTTATTGTTCTGGTTGTTATTATATCTCGACGACCTGATGCAATTACTCGGCCGCAGTTCTTTGCTGAAGACGGGGTCTATTGGTATGCTCAAGCATACGAGCTTGGTCTAATAAAACCTCTTCTCACCCCAATAACAGGATATTTACAGTCATATTCGCGTATTGTTGGGTGGATCTCACTGGCATTTCCAATGTCGATTGCCCCATTAGTCTTTAATGTTGGGGCAATCATTGCAATGGCTGCTCCAGCCCTATTATTGTTGTCTTCTCGATTTAAACGTTATCCAATGCGTGCACGACTTTTCATCGTTTGTGTATACCTTCTCTTATCTAATACTTCGGAGATATATATAAACTTAACAAATGCCCAGTGGTATCTAGCTCTATTATCGTTTATGGTAATAAATGCTGAATACTCTCGAAACATCTTTAGTCGATCGCTTGACTACTTGATATTAATGGTCAGTGGGCTAAGTGGACCATTTTCAATTCTTTTGACACCGGTAATTGCTGTCCACTACATAAGTAACTACGGGCAAAGAAACAACAATATCAACAAATACGTTATCGTTTTGGGTACAGCCATTATTCAATTTATCGTCTTGCTTACTCACCTCGAAAGTCGGCAGTCAATGCTCTATTTCCCAAAACTCGTTGAGCTATATGAGATACTGCATCGTCAGATTATTTGGGGCCTCCTAGTTGGGCAAAATGGGTATGACTGGATAGTGATGAAAATACCTTCAACCCATGTGTTCTTTGGGTTCACTAGCCTGATGGCTTGCATAATTTTTGTATATACATTGATAAAGGCTGACATGTCCATAAAGCTAATGCTTTTGTTTGGCACACTAACACTGTTATCCGGGGTATTTTTACCAACCACAACTGCAACAAAAACAATGTCAGTTGGCGACATTCTTGCAAATACATATGGTATCCGCTATTGGTTTATCCCCATGATCGCATGGCTCGTAGCTCTTGTTGCCTGTTGTGGCAATAAAAATAATATCGTCATACGGTGCATCTCAATATTCTTTATTGCATGTATGGTCCTCTTTACCATCAAAAATTACCGTTTTGTACATAATTACCAATATCGTGAATATGCCAATCTCCAGTTTTCGAGTCACGCCAGGGAATTTGAGGTTGCGAAGGTTGGTACAGTTGCTCGTATCCCGCTCAATCCTTCCGGGTGGTATATGAACCTAACAAAGAAATGATCAGATATAGCTCAAACAGTTCTCAGCACGAAAGATGACGGTCTTCTGAATCGTGTGCCCATCATTACTTGGCTATTTTTTCATCTTTCTTCAGATTTCTACACCCAAAATATCCTTTTAATCTTGGTGATGAGGGAGGGGTCGTCCGTATGACGCTCACGGACGACTTTTCCGCCGATATTTTTGAGCGAAATATGTGCTTGTCGAAGAATATATCGACCAAGCTCAGCGAGCCATCGAGTGCCGGTGAGTGGACTTGTTTTCAAATCTTTTACAATCTCTTCGTCAGTCAATAGGGGAACTTTGACATCATACAAAGAAGGAAATTGTTGTGCTGCCGGTGCAACTTTTAAGCCCGCTTTTGCCGCATCTGGATCGATACTCGGCGGCTCGCTGGGCATCCTGATTTTGGGGTTTTTCTTTTTTTCACTCGACTCTTTGCCTACCTCACCCTGTGATTCATCTTCTTGGCCCGCTTCCTCAGCAGGTGCCACCTCAGGAGTGATTGATACGGGTGCGGTTTCCTTGCCATAAGAAACAGTCGATGTGGGGGCTACTGCGGGAGGAACTACTGGGATATCATCGGTGGAGGTTGCAAGAAGATGATCGATCGGCGTGTGAGGCATACATACATCTTACTTTCCTACAACGCTAATGTAAACGTCTGCTTTGTGATCTTTGCAGCTAGGATTACCGCAAATCCACTCTTTACCGTTGAAAAGATGTGGTTGTTTTTCATTGCTCACTGACTTGCACCCCGGACAACACACACAATCAGTCATCTTCTTCCACTCCTTAGACCTCCATAAAGGCAAGCCCAATGCTTGGGTGATCTCACCATATCCCATATATCCTCTATTGCCTAAAATAGATTGGGCCGCATAGTCGGTTGGGCAACTTCCAGCACCCATACGCATCGGCATCATCATAAACTGTCTCTGTAGGTTGGCCATTTCATTTTCTGTATATATTGGTCTGGTATTGTATCGATCTTCGCCTTCTTGTATCGTCCCTTTGGTGTCAAATAGTGAGCTTGCACGTTTGTACGCGAGGATCAGCTTTTCCTCAGCCCGATGTGCAGTGTGTCTAATATGAACATCATGGGTTTCTTGAGCAGATTTTGTCTGCAATCCCACATACTCATCGATCCATTTACGTACATACGGGTCGTGGACTATATGCGAGTCATAAAATGCCTGATCCGACTGGAACTTACTCCACTCTGAGGATAAGCCAATATGTTGCATCAGCGACTCAAGCGTCATCTTGCCTGCCAAAGGCAGGGCATCGACCAGATACTCTTCTGCCTTTAATGTATGAGTTCCTTGACTCCCAAGCATTTTTCTCATCGCTTGAGATCGAGTTAATCCGCCGTCCTCTTGATACATGATGTGTCGTGCAGTCACTTTTTCCCCTTCTCGAGTAAAAATATTGAGAAATCCATAAGCACCAAAGCCGGGTTCGAGTGATCCGTCCGGCCGAACAGAGGGCGGAGATATTTGCGCAACGCTTGCATCAGCAGCAGTCATAAGGTATCGCTCTATTTGGGCAAACCCTTTAGCATCTGCCACAACCCGGGAACCTCCCTTCCCGGAGTTTGCGAACCGATCTAGCGATTCAATCGTTGAGATTGCGTTACCTGGCGCGTATAGACGACCATTTTCAATAACATAATTCACGCTATTGCCCATGTTTCCCGCGAATTCCTTGAGTAGGCTTGTTGCTTGGAAATACGGGTGTTCCCCCGCTCTATGTGCGGGCAAACCTGCGCCGAGCTGACGACGTATGTCTTGCGCCTCTGCATAAGTGTTGTGATTTAGTCGCAGGAGTGTCCGTTCGTGGTCCGTGACTGTGGGTGCTTGATTGGGATATATCTCACCTATGGCCACTCCTAAAGCAATTGGTCTTTCAGCAGAAGGGTTGGGGAGCCGTACTAATTCAGGAAACATATTTTTTGCCCTGCGACGGGGCGAACACTTTTTTCTGTAGACCCGGCTTACCCGCCGTTTTAGGCGGGATCACGGTAGCGGCACTGCTGAGGAGTTACACCTCATTCCTTCAGAAAAAAGCAAGTGACAAATTGTGGTTTATAACGGATTTATAAACCAGAATATATCGCTCATTTTCGTCTGGATCTCGGCATGCGCCGGGATGACAAGACTCTATTAGGTCACCTTTTCCACCTGTGCGTATTTACGCGCAAGCGTGAAAAAGAGATCTGACAATCGATTCAGGTATTTTATCATGAGAAGGTCGCCCTGAAAGGCTTTCGCGGATATTCCCTCGTGATACTTTGACTTTTCTTTGACATAACGGACTACGCGACGTTCAGCAGAGCGGATCATAGTACGGGCAATATGTAGTCGAGTAGTTGCCTCTCCACCTTGGGGGAGAATAAAGCGTTTGAGTGCGGGCAATTTTGCAGTCATACGGTCCATTTCCTTCTCAAATGCACTGATTTTATCCTCAAAAATGACCGCATCTATTTTCGCTCCAGCCAGATATCCCATGATTTCATACAGATCATGTTGGATCTCAGACATGAGCAGTCGAACACCATCTTCTTCGACTTGCTCCCGTGCCCATCCAATATATGAAGTAGCTTCATCCAAAGCCCCATTTGCCTCAATGATAAGTTCAGATTTGGAGATACGCTTGCCCGCAATCACTCCTGTTTCGCCGAGATCACCTGTTTTGGTGTAGATCTTCATAATGAGAACAAATTAAGTTCAAATACCAAGTCTCAAATTCCAAATAATGATCAATTCTCAAGCATCAAGTTGTCTTGGTCTTTGGAACTTGACCTTGGAATTTATGCATCGCTGGAAAACCTTACCCCCACCATGAGATCCTCATGATGCGGGTCCTGGTTTCTCAGCAGGCACTATATCCACAGGTGTAGCATTTCTTACACCCTTCCTCATGTGCGAGGGCGGCGTCACCACACTTAGGACATAGATCAAAGTTAGCTCTTTTCTTCGGTACGGGTACCGTCAAAGAGGGTTGAGTAAAGGCATTTGCCTCAGCTGTCTGAATCGCTGCGATGGCAGTGCCTGAGTCGACGACTACTTTTGCGCTTGTTACTGCTTGGTCAACTGGTGCGTGTCCGTTTCCGGCGTGTGCATCGGTGTTGTGCAGGCTATAGTGCATACCCAAGACTTTTGCGACTGCATCGGGGAGTGATTTGACACTATTTTTGCCAAATCCAAGCGTTCGACTGCCTCCGATACCTTCAAGTTCCTCGATGATGCGTCGAACACGATCAGTTGGGGTCAGTTGGGTGTTAAAACGAAGCGACATGCTGATGGTACGTCCAAGCGCCTCTGCCATAGCATATACGTCTGCGCCTGGTTTGCCTACGTTTATGAATACTTCGAGCGGTTCGCCGGCTCCATTGGTATTTACCGTGATATATGCTTTGCCAACAGGCGTATCGATCCGATAGGTAGAGCCATTGGCCACCATAGGACGTGGCTTTGCTACATACGGGTCGTGTGGATCGAGGGCGGGTTTGCCTGCTCCATTGCCATTGGCCACGGGCTTATCTGATTGGATGGTGGATGTCTTGTTTGCGCTGGTATCTCCTCGCTCAAGCACTGCTTCGCGTGAACCATCACGGAACATGGTGATTCCTTTGAGGCCCTTTTTGTATGCTTGCATATACAGTTTTTTTACATCCTCTACCGTAAACGAGTTGGGTGTGTTCACCGTCTTTGAGATCGATGCATCAACATACTTTTGGATGACTGCCTGTACATCGACATGTTCATCAGGTGTCAAGGATGCCGATGATACAAACCATGCAGGTCGCTCAGTGATTTCCTCACCTTTCTCGTTTTTGGTCGTGAGTTTATTTTTATGCGCTTGATAATACTTGTCCCATAGGTGATGGCGGATGACGTGGGTGCCGATCCGATCACGACGCGTAAACTCAAACTCAAATACAGGCTCAATCCCTGATGTTGTATTTGCCAATAGGCTCGTTGAGCCAGTTGGCGCCTGCATCGTAAGGATGGAGTTGCGAATACCTTGCTTTTTAATCTTATTGATTATCTTGACAGGAAGCTGCTTGACGTATTGTCCTGCTGGGTACAGTTTTTTGTCAAACATTCCGAATGCTCCCTTTTGCTTCGCGATATCTGCAGATGAGTCATATGCATTGTCTCTGATGATCTTCATGATCTTGTCTATAACAACAAGTGATTCGGGAGACCCATACCTGAGGTGCATCTTTATCAGAGCATCCCCAAGCCCCATAGTGCCGAGTCCAATGCGTCGCTCGCCCTCGAGCTGCGTCTTGCGGATACCTTCGAAAATATAGGGGTCCATATCAACGACATTGTCTTGAAAACGGACGGCCAGTCGTGTGATCCGGGCAAGTTCCTTGTAATTGAATGTGCCTGGTCCATCGACTCCATCGCCTTTGACGAGAGCTGAAAGATTGATCGACCCAAGATTGCATACGCCCCACGGAGGAAGACCTTCCTCGCCGCATGGGTTGACACAATTGATCCGGTTCCAGTAATAGTTGTTATGCAGTTTGTTGTATCGCTCCATAAATACGACACCTGGCTCGGCTGATCGCCATGCTGCTTCACAGATCAGGTCCCACATTTCGCGTGCCTTGACGACACGGTGCACGATGACTTTTTTGCCTTTTTTCTTCCATACTTCGATGTCTCCGTCCCACAACTCATCATAGTCTGGGTCTTTGGTGTCTGGGAATACGAGTGGCCACTCACCGTCAGCTTCAACTGCAGCCATGAATGTGTCTGAGACACAGACCGACAGATTTGCGCCCAAGATCTTGCTCAGATCTTGCTTTACCGTGATGAACTCATAGATATCTGGATGCCAGTCCCACAACATGAGCATGAGCGCTCCGCGGCGTGTCCCACCCTGCTGAATGATTTCACGTGTTGCAAGAGAAAAGAGCCCTGCCCAGTTGATCGGTCCTGAAGAGGTGCCGTTGACTTTGACCACGCGTCCTCCCCGAGGTCGAAGTGATGAGAGATTGATACCAACGCCCCCACCGTGCGCCATGATTTCGACCATGTTTTTTAAAGTGTCGATGATG
>CAZIUF010000029.1:0-9874 GCA_964542665.1 uncultured Gammaproteobacteria bacterium
CGATGATGCCGCCGCGTGAATCCTTGGGTGAGGGGATCACAAAGCAGTTGTAGTAGGTCACTTCATAGCCAGTGCCCGCTCCAGCCAAGATGCGTCCACCAGGAACGTATTTAAAATCAAGCATCATCTCATTGAACTCTTTTTCATATTTTTTCTTAAAAGCCACAGTCTTTTCTTTTGCTGCGACAGCCTTGGCAACACGCTTCCACATCTCTTGTGGAGTGTTCTCAGCGAGTCCACCTGCGCGATCTTTCATCGCATATCGATCCAAAAAGACTTTTTCTGAAACACCGGTGAGTTTCATAGGGATAATAGTGAATTAAAAATTGAAAATTGTGAATTTTCTAGAATTTGTAAATTTTTATAATCTTTTGATTTCTTTTGCCAACTGCTCAATATCTTCAAATCGCTTGAATACGCTCGCAAACCGAATATATGCCACTTTATCGATCTCTTTCAACTGTGATGCAACAAGCTCGCCTATTTTGAGCGATGTCACTTCGTTTGATCCGGTCGATGTGATCTTGTTTCCAACGGAACTCACAATCTCATCTATCTGCTCGAACGTCACCTGCGTCTTGCCAACTGCTTTCAAAATGCCATTTTTTAACTTTGCTGGGTCGTATTGCTCGCGTCTTCCATCTCGTTTGATGACGAGCATGGGGACATCTTCAATACGCTCATATGTCGTAAACCTCTTTTCGCACTTGACACAACTCCGACGACGACGTACCGTTGCACCATCTTCACTGACACGTGTTTCTATAACGTCAGTATCCGAATATGTACAAAAAATACATTTCATAATCGTAGTGTCTGATTATGATCTTAGACCCCACGGATAGGGTTTGCAACACTATCTTTCTATATCAAAACAATACATCTCTATGGTGTCTGAAAGATCACGATATCTTGTAGCAAATATTCCCGCATGTCTACAGAACATATACGACTTCTCTATCTTGGACTGTTGGAAATGACCATCTATATGAGACATAATCATATTTCTTGCACAGTGCCAATATGATATAGGATAGAAAAAAAATGAAAAATCGTCATTCTGCTTATACGAAAGCCAAACTCCATTTTTTTCAAAATATCTTTCCTACTTTTTACTGTCGTTTTTCATGAGAACATTTGATAGAAAATGATCCATGACAAAAAATATGATCTATTTTTACAAATAAAATCAGTAAAGCAGTAAAATTTTTAACGTTTTCATTAAAATATTTTGGGAGAATTACAAAAAAAATATTTACAAGATGGTGTAAATATCAACCCGCTGATTATGTGTGTATTGTGGAGACGCTCTCATATATATGTGTCATTGATATAGATTGTTATATAAAGACGATTTTCAAAAGGCTTGACAGGACGCTTCGGGCATACTATTATGCGCATGTTGAGATCGCGTTATCACTTGCCGCCACACATAAAAAGGAGGTGAACATCACATGGTAAAGACCGACTTAGTACTACACGTCGCAAAAAAAGCAGGACTTACTGCAAAGGCAGCCAAAGAAGCAGTGCAAATCGTATTTGATACAATTGCAGTAGCTCTGAAGCGCAATGAAAAAGTAGTCGTGACTGGATTTGGTACGTTCCTCGTACGCAAAAGAGCAGCACGAAAAGGCCGCAATCCTCAGACTGGAGCAGAGATCAAAATCCCTGCAACCAAGACTCCAGGATTCACCGCTGGTAAATCACTCAAAAGAATGGTAAAGTAAGCATCCTTTTGTTTTGCATAGCCACCACCCTAAAAATGTGGTGGCTTTTGCTTTATATCCCCCTCTCTGTTACAATCGAATGAGCATATGAGAAGCCTCAAAGTATTATTTCTCGGGTTGCTGGTAACTGCACTATTTTCAGCCAGCAAAATCCACGCCGCTACCCCCCAATCGACGACCGCAGCGCAGCTCGTCCAAGATGAAAAAGTCATCTATACATTGCCTCCTGCCGGACAAGTCATCCCAGGTCATCCACTTTTTATGATCAAGCAGATTCGTGATGGCATCGAGGATCTTATCACCCGTGATCCGCTCCAAAAAGCAAAGCTCAAACTCCGCAATGCAGACAGATACATCGTGTATTCGCAAGTCCTCACCGAGCACAACATGCCTATGCGCGCAGTTGAAAGCATCCGCACTGCTATCAGCTATCAAGAAGATGCACTTGCAGAGATCATCGTGCTTTTTTCACAACAAAAGGATGTTGATGAAGATAAAAAGTCTGAAAGTAAGCAACTCAGATTTGTCATCGTCCAAAGCAATATCAAGCAGTCAGAAATCATACGTGAACTCCTCAATAAGTTGCCTGATGGCGAACAAGAAGTGCTCCTTGGTCTTCTTGAAAAATCTCTCACCATTCGTAAACAGCTCGAGACGTTGTAACCTTCTTTGTTCTTATCTCGCTCCCTGACTCGCTTCGGCCAATATTGAATAAATCTCCCGATATGATGCGATGGCACCTGTCTCATGAAACGGAAGTCCCGCTTGGTGACAATATTTTTTCACGATCGTCTGCAGCTTACGAATATTGTAAAGAGGTGTGTTTGGAAACAGGTGGTGCTCTACTTGATAATTGAGTCCAAGATAAATAAAGTCAGTGAGCGGATGCGCTGTCACATCACGACTGGTGATGACCTGCTTCCAGAAAAAAGAGAGGGGCGTATCTTTGGCGATCGCAGGCATACCTTTGTGATTCGGAGCAAATATACTCGCGAGATACCAGCCGACACCCATCTGTGAAAGCAGGAAAAAGAGTCCTGCCAATGGCAGTGGAAACGTCTGCACCAGCACTGTACCAAAGATTACGAAATACGATGCCATGCCAATCGTTTCCCAAAATGGATATCGTGATTTGCCTTTCACAAGCTTGATGACACTGTGAATACGCATATTAAAGGGGACCAGCGCAACCAAAAAGATGTATAAACCTACCTGATGGCGGACAAACCATCGAGCAATCCCCCGCTTTTTCGCGGCTTGTTCACGGGTAAAAGCAACGATAGGGAAATCAATATCAGGATCACTATCTTCTTCGTTGGGTGACGCATGATGAGCGTTGTGCTTATCAAACCACCAGCTATAGCTCGCCCCACCAAAAGGGCCAATGAGGGCCAGTCCAATGGCATCATTGGTGAGTGAAGAGCTCGCTACCGCACGGTGTCCCGCGTCATGTACGATGCCTACGATTTGGACAGTAAAAAATATGTATGGCAAAACTAAAAGGAATTGAAGCGGAAGATTTCCTCGAAAAAGGTATAGCCCAAAAAATACACCAAGTACCGCAAGTACATTGATCATCGTTTTCACAAAGTAATACAGGTACCGCCGATCAAGGACCCCACTTTTGATCACTTCTGACTTCAAAGCGACGAAGATCTTGTTCTGCTCGCTGATCGGTGGTGTGGGGATGGCAAATGTATCGTGAAGCTCTTGAGACGTATAAAAATGGGCCTGGACGGGGACGTTGTTGATGATGGTCATAATTTGCGAAGTATAACAAAAGGGAGAAGAAGCTGCGAGCTAGGAAGCAGCAAGCTAAAGCTACGTGCTCTTCAGTATCAACTATGACTGATCATATTTTTGTCGTTGAGCTGGCACGAGTCTCACGGATGACCGTGACCGTGATTTGACCCGGGAAGACTTCGAACTGTTTTTCCAGTTCAGACTTCACTTCTTGGGCGAGTATCACTGCATCAGCATCAGTCACCTCATCCGGTCGGACGATGACTCTCAGTTCACGACCTGCTTGGAGTGCATAGACTTCTTTGACGCCCTTTTTCGTCTTTGCGGCGTTTTCGATCGTCTCCATGCGCTGGACATATTGCTGGACATCCTCGTGACGGGCTGCAGGACGACCACCAGAGACTGCATCGGCGATATAGACGATGACGGCCTCTACAGAAGCAAATGGCACGTCTTCATGGTGTGAGGCCACTGTATCGATGACTGCTTTGGGGAAGCGATATTTCGTCAATAGTTCGACTCCGAGATCGATATGATTACCTTCTTTGTCGGCGATGATCTTGCCGATGTCGTGGAACAAACAGCCGAGTCGGACGGTGTTCACATCGCACTTCAGCTCATGAGCGAGCGCGACACCGATACGAGTCTCCTCCATCGTGTGGAGAATCATGTTTTGACCGTATGAGAAGCGATATTTAAATCTTCCGAGCAATTTCACCAGTTCGATAGGGAGGTTGAATACTCCACATTTGTGACAAAGTTCTTCACCAGCTTTGGCCATTTCTTTTTCGATTTCTTGAGTCGTTTTATGGACGATTTCTTCGATGCGTGCAGGTTGAATACGACCATCTTGGATCAAGCGCTCAAGTGAAAGCCGAGCAATCTCACGACGCACTGAGTCAAAACTCGATAGTTTCATCACGCCTTCCTCATCGAGATTTACGTCAACACCAGTGGCAAGCTCAAATGCGCGGATATTTCGCCCATCTTTGCCGATGATTCGACCTTTATAGTCATCACTCGGGAGATGCACGACAGACAATGTGTACTCAGTCACATAGTCAACCGCACCAAAGCGCATGATGTCGATCATGATCTCTTTTGCTTTGTCCTGGGCTTTTTCTTTGAACTCTGCTTCAAAAGCAGTGTATCGCTTGGCGATATCTTCGCGAGCTCGATCTTCAACACCTTTGATGATGGCATCACGTGCTGCATCCTTGGAAAGTCCAGCGATTTGCTCAAGTTTAGTGAGCATTGATTCTTTCTTTTCCTCGAGTTCTTTTTTGAGCGCTTCGGTATGTTGCTGGGCAAGCACTATGCGCTTTTTTTCCTCTTCGACGAGCTGTCGCTCTTTGAGGACCTCTGCCTTTTCTTGGCCAAACTGTGAGCGAGTCTTGTTGAGCTCTTTCTCAGCTTGGATCGCCTCAGCGGTGATGCGTCTATTGTCAATCTCTGCCTGTTGGCGGACTTTGACCGCGTCTTCGTTGGCCTTGAGGACTATCTCGCGTGCCTTTTGATTGGCATCGGCGATGATCTTGTTCAGTGCTTCTTGGGGAAGAAACAGTTTTCGGAAAAATTCAAACATATATGTGAAAAATCACATCAGTTCGAGTGGCAGGTCTAGCGGCACTATCAGAATACACACGCAGAAGATGCGTGTAGTGAAGATATGTTTTGATATAGTTTGATCATATCTATAGATAGATGCTGCGAAACTTATTACTCATTTCTGTCACCAATGAGACGGACACTCGATATACTATGTGAAAATAGTAATCGCCCCCATTGTACCCGTATAGTATCTTTTTTGCAATGAATTATTGATGACACTCTGTCCAGAGCCCTCCGCGATTGAGATGGCTACGGGCATAACCACTCGTACGTTCATTTTTATGTACAATAGTTAAAAATTAACTACGATTGGTAATATGCTCAAATTCACCACCCTCATCACCGCCCACACCCAACTTGCCCCCGATATCTGGCTTATAAAGCTGAGGTGTCCTAAAGCATTTGTGTTTCTCCCCGGACAATACGTCCTTGTGCATATCGATCACCAAGATCCGAGCACAAAAGCACCCTATCCACGGGCATATAGCATCGCGGGATACGTGGGGACCGTGGCTGATGACGGTCGAGTCCATGCGAGTGAAATCAGTCTCATCTATAAACGATATGTGGGCGGAGTAGCGACTACATGTCTCGAGTCAAAAAAGGTTGGCGATTCTCTCGATATCCAAGGACCCGCAGGACACTACACCTTGGCTCGTCATCTCTCAAATGAGTCAAAAATACTAAACTTTGTCGTGACCGGCACCGGCATCGCCCCGGTTATGTGCATGCTTCAGTCAATTTTAGTTATCAACTGTCAACTATCAACTATCAACTTATTCTGGGGCCTTCCTACGAGACACGATGTATATCTTCAAAATAAACTTGTGGATCATAAAAATGAATTTGCACGACGATCCGTCAATTTTTCTATCATCCTAGGTCTATCTCAAGAAAAAGAAGACGCGTTACCGGATATTGATCAATGTGAAGTGTTTGGGTCGCGGTTGCAAGCTGTGTTAGATAAGGAAGTCTTGTTAAATGACAAAATGCAGGGAGCTCCCCCTTCTTCAGACCTTTTTAGTCTCTGTGGGTCGGGCGCTTTCGTCCAAGACATGCGCTTACACCTCATTAGTCGCAGTATTGCTCCTAAACGCATTGTGTTCGAGCGATTTTCGTAGAAAATCTGAAGTATGGATCCTTTTTTAGCCAGGGCTGTTCAGGATGACCTGAGAATTATTGGCATTCTGATCAGTCATGAGCACGGAGATGGTCAATACATGACCACATACCCATCTATGCCTCGAAAGTTTGTGTTGAGTTCGCCCGTTGGTGGATCGGAAATCTGTGTGAGGCTCAATACTGTGGGGAAGTTGTAAAGCCCACTCGTATTGCCGTAGTATGGATCAGCCGATGCTGTCCGATACCATCCCCAATCCCCGACGCTATTGAGTCCCGCCTGAAACATCTCATATATTGATCCTTTGGGATAAATCACCGTTGACATAGTAGGAACGCCGGTATGCTCAGCATGGAACTGGGGGAATCCACTCGTTGTTTCGGTTGTTCTGTTTCTGATCATATATGCCCCGACTGTGCCGTTGTCATCGGTACACTCTGTGGTCCAGTTGATGAAGTTGGGATCACCTATATAACTGATTGATGTTTTTATATAGCACTGTTGGATGATGTACGTCAAAGCGTCAGAACGGACAAACCATCGTCGAAATGCCTGGCGTAATACCCCACCATACATCTTGGGGTAGGCGACAAAATCGATCCCCACATATGTTTTGCCCGCCCCATCGCCAAAGTTGACGTTGCCGAGGTTGTACGCTGCTGCCGTGGTCGCTGCCCAGCTCCGTGGCCAACATCGTCCAGAGCTATTGGCGATATTGAGTGGACAGCTCCGGGTATAGGTACTGGTACCATCTGTAGAAAGGAGCGTGGTGATAAGTACTTGGGTACCCACCGGCAACAGTGCGCGCGTTGACTCGCCCTCTGGGGCGTCATAAGTAGTGCCGGTAGGAAGTGTATATACCGTCGATGCCCAGTCGCTGTATCGCTCGTTGCTGGTACCCCGTAGATTGGTGATGCCTTCAGGAATGAGAAGCGAGCAGGAAGCAAACACGATACCCGTACTCGTGTTTATCGGACATGATCGTGTGTATTTATTTGAACCATCACGGGAAAGAAATGTCTGGTAGTACCAATATTGACGTGCGGGCGTGGGAGTCGGAACTACTACGGCAGCCAATCGAAAATCACATCTCCCGGCCGGATAGTTCCAGCCTGATGCAATCGCTGATGCGCAGTCGCTTTGACCAGCGTATTGCCTCTCATAGCTTGTGTCAGAGGTCTGAGAATCCCGATACGTGGGAGTATCGTGTCTGTATGTGTGATATAGGTTGATGGTGCCATATATCCTTTCTGGTGGCGCAGTGAGTTCGGGGTTAGAGTACCCTTCTTTTCCGATATTACTGCCCGTGAGGGGTTGCATTCTCACCGCGTAGAGCGTATTTATGGGAACGGTATTACTCAAGGTAAAATATCCTGAGGCATCAGTCCAAACAGGGGTGGTGCTTGTCGATGTGGCGCCTGCTGGGGTGTATTCGATGGTCAGTGCTACATCTGAAATCGCCGCTCCCGAAAGGGTATCCGTGACATGTCCCGCTACCGTATGGTAAACGGTCGGTGGAGGAACGACGCTTGTGACGAGGTTGATTTCTGCCGCAGTTGTCCATGCATTACCATTGACAGCTGAAAGTGACCGCAAAATCACATATCTACCTCTTTGTGGGCGTAACACAATAGAAAATACCCTATCGATATTGTTGCTATCATATGAGAGACTGCCCGTAGCTACTGAGGTTCCCCAATCAGCCACATTGCTACTTGCGACGTTGCTTATGTAGATTTGATAGCTGACTATTCTACCGTTGGTATAGCCACCATCATTCAGAGATTGGCGAGGAAGATACTTTAAACACTCGACCACATGCTCAGTGCCCAGATCGATTCGAATCCAGTGAGGTTGTTGATACAGTGTCGGGCTAAATTGTGAGTGCCAATAGGTCGCATTGTTTGAGTCAATGGCGGCATTTGCAGACGCGTTACCTGTGTTTTGCTGACTGTCTGCCGTAGCTGTCCATCCAGTACGGGAGGCGATTGATTTTGTGCAATCCCCCGTCGTTGGGAGGGTTGGTGTTGGGGTAAAGGTTGGAGTAGATGATGGTGTTAGGGTAGCTGATGGTGTGGGTGAGTGGCTCGGGGTGAGGGTGGGTGTTGGGGTAGCAACTGCATGGTCACCTGGAGCAATATCCGAGACACTTTGGGCTATTGGATCGACCTGATCAACGATGATTTTTGTGGAGTAGTCAAGGGTGGCTCTCTCTGATACATTCGTGTTGCCGAGAGGCTCGGCGATGACCGTGTATTGGATGCTGATGATTGGCCGAGTCGTTTGGCTGGTTTTATGACATTGGATGACAAGCGAGTTGACTTTGACGAGATCATTGGTGAGGCGCTTCTCGGTGCCACCGGTTGATTCATATATACTCGTCCCTTTTAGATAGTATCTCGTCAATACACTGGCCCGATCAATGAAGCTATTCATGTCCGTTGGGGATGCGGTCGTTGAGCCACATACTTCTGTCACGCACGAAGTATCTGCCGCGCTGGTGACACACAGCCTGTTTGCGTTGCTTTTGATCCGACTTGTCATCACGCCCAAGACTGAGTCGCCCTGATTTTTCACTTCGTTGATCCGTGAGATAGATACCTGTTGGCGTGTTGAGACGATGAGTGTCGAAAAAAGTGCAGGGAGCGCGATAGAGATGATTCCGATGACCACGACTACCTCAACGAGAGTCATACCGCGACGAAAAAGGGAGGGTGTCAAACGGATACGCATAGGATCAATGATCCATTGTACGGTGTCACAAAACTGAGTGCAATGGATGTATCAAAAGCTCGTGATGAAGAGTTCGAGCGGGATCTGCGGGTGTGGCTGAAATATACTTACGGTTTTTTGTGCGCCTTCTTGGGTGCGGGCTGTTGAGAAAACTCTTCTTCCCTGTGAGGCTGGAGTTGAGCTGAATCCGATCGTCGCATTGGTAAATAATGATCTCACGAAGAGGAGCTTTGTCTCAGCAGGGATCAGGGATGGGTTTATGGTGATACTCCGATTGAATACTATCGTGTCGATAGTGACATTGGCTACAGCTGGAGTGATGACGTTCTCCTCGCTAACTGCAGTAAACTTGTATTGGGAACAGGGAAAGGTCACCTCGCTTTGTTTCGTAAATAGTCGAGTGAGTGTATTCGCTGCCCCACTAACAAAAGTAAGCTCAAATACAGGACACTCCGTCCCGACTATTGAATAGTACAGAGGTGATAAGGTGCCTCCTGCTGCTGGGCTAGTGAGTGAGTTGGTGTCGGGATTATATTCATACAAGTAGATGGTGTGCATCCCGTCTTTGGCTATCTTGGTTGTGAATGAGGTTGAGCTCGTGCCGTCCCTATTTTGCGCACTAGAGCCAACCGGGATGATACCCGAATCAAAACCAGCTATGGGCGTGATCACGATGCCCTGCAATGCCTGCTCAAGATAACCGACGGCACCCTGGTAGGCCTTTTTGCCTTCTTCTGATTCTTTCGTCGCTTTTGTTTGGGTCGTTGTGCGATATGCTGCAGCTCCCGTGATCGTCACGATCACGGCCATCATCATCAGGAGCAGCAACAAGGCCTGACCACTCTCAGATGTGGTGCGGGGTGGGGTGTGGGTAAGATATGACATGGTGTGTTGGGCTCACAAACGATAAGCGATGATTACTCTTGCTGCATATTTCCGA
>CAZIUF010000030.1:0-8346 GCA_964542665.1 uncultured Gammaproteobacteria bacterium
AAAATCATGATACTCTTTGTGCCAGTCACATGTCAATAAGATGTGCACATCTATCATGAGAAAGTGCTTTGATATACTATCTCACTCATGTTTCCCTCTTTTCTTATCACCTTTCGTGAAGTGATAGAGGCCGCACTTATCGTAGCGACTATTGCAGGCATCCTCCATCGATTGCGCGCAGGATCATATCTCAGGATCGTCTGGATCGCCACACTCGCCGCTATAGGAGCGAGCATCCTCCTCATATACGGGTTTGAACTTATGGGGACGAAATTTGCTGGATGGTACGTTGGTACAAATGAGCAACTGCTCGAAGGAGCGCTCATGATCGTCGCTGCAATCTGCATCACCTGGTCAGTGTTGATGATCAATCGCAACTCATCACAATACAAAACGAGATTACATCAAGAGCTAGATAGTCATGTGAAGAAATCGGATAAATGGGGATTATTTATATTGATATTTACCTCAGTTTTTCGGGAAGGTTTTGAAATAGTGCTTTTCCTCACTACCCTGGGTTTTTCCACCAACCACGACCTTGTCTTAGCGGGTTTTCTAGTCGGCGCGCTCTGTGGCCTTATATTTACTTTTGTCGTATTCGGAACAACAATCAAGCTTCACATCCGATTGGTTTTTCGTGTGACAAGCACCTTACTCATCCTGTTTGCAGCAGGACTATTTGCTCGCGCGGTTCATGAGTTCACTGAGGCAGGGCTCATCCCAGAGATTGCTTTTTTTGCATTCAACTTTATTCCGGATGCGCAAACATTGATTGGCGGATTCATCAAATCTATGTTTGGGATCACACGCCACATGACGATCCTTCAGCTAAACACGTATGTTCTATACTCTCTGTGGATGGGTTGGTGGGTGTATGCAAGAAAGAGTCATCACGTCTTCAAGTCAAAGGTCTAAAGTTAGAAGTTAACGAACACTTTGACAGTTTCAAACTACATCTCCACTTCCCATGTCTGCCAGGGGTCTTGGTGAAAGTCGACGAGTCGGATCCACTTTGGCGTGATTTTGTACACGATTTGTTTTTTGGACTGGACATACTTTGCCACAGTTGGAACGATACTATAGTGTAGTTCTTCTAGCTTGAGCGCTTGCTTGCCGGTGACTTCATGTGCTTCACCTTCGTATTGGAGCGTGCGTCCTCCATCCCATCCGACAACAAGTGCCACCCGTGGGTTTTTTTTGAGGTTCGCGACTTTTCGTGAGTGTTCATACGTAGTGAATACAAGCTCAAGATCACCCGTGCAGCTGTATCCGATGACCGCTGCCTGTGGTGCACCCTGGATATTCACCGTCGTCAAGATCGCGAGATGGTGATTGCCCAAATACGTGGCTATGGCATGACGAGCCTCGATGGGTTGAGGTGAGATGATGAGGGGTTCCATATATAACAACTATAGATATGTGTCGATTTCGTCGCGGTGATATTTATCACTGGATATTTTGCCCGATATGCATCAAAATGATACTATGCATGTCTTTTTCGAGGTCCAGCCCTGGGAGCAAAAGCTTTTTGAGTCAGCTTTCCCTGGGTGTGTATGTGTAGCTGATCCGCTCACCAGTGCAAATATCGCCTCATATGCCGAAGCTGAGGTCATCTCAGTGTTCATCTATTCACAAGTCACCACAGAACTCATCGATAAACTACCACGGTTGCATATGATCTCGACTCGATCTACTGGCTATGATCATGTTGCGGCAGCATATGCCAAATCAAAAGGTATCATCGTGGCGAATGTACCCGAATATGGCTCAAATACGGTCGCCGAGCATACATTTGCCCTCATCCTTGCTCTGTCACGCAAGGTTTTCCCTTCGATCCTCCAAGTCAAAAATCCTGATTTTACTCACACCAACCTCACGGGCACCGACATATTTGGAAAAACGATAGGAGTTGTGGGTCTAGGAAAAATTGGTTTGCGCGTCGTGCAGATTGCGCGTGGATTTGGCATGCGTGTACTGGTCTATAATCGTACACAAAAGGATGAGCTCGCTGCGATTTATGGATTCACCTTTGTGAGCTTCAACGATCTATTAAGTCAGTCAGATGTGATCACTTTTCATCTATCACTCAATCCCGAGACAAAAGGCATACTCAATATGGACAATATCCACCGAGTTAAAAAAGGGGCATACCTGGTAAATACCGCCCGGGGAGGACTCATCCAGACAGAGTCTCTGGTCTGGGCTCTGCAACAAGATATCCTTGCCGGGATAGGACTCGATGTACTTGAGGAAGAAAAGGAGTTGGTCGATGAGATTGCGATCCTCTCCCCTACCTATCAGAAGGAACACAATCTCCAAAACCTCGTCTATAACCATATGCTCCTCCATCATCCCCACGTCATCATCACGCCGCATAATGCATTTAACAGCCAAGAAGCACTCGCCCGTATTATTCAAACTACTGTTGAAAATATAAAGGCATTTATGTCAGGTAGACCCCAAAATACAGTTACCTAAGGTGAGTGTGTCTCTCCAAGAAACACGCAAGATGTTTTGAAAACTAGCCGCGCGTGGAGTATACTGAAGCTCTGATGAAGTCAAAACTCACCTCTCTTTTCAGCCGAACAACTCCTGAAACCTACAAGAAAGGTACCATCCTCGTCGCCGGAGATACGAAGCCTCACAAAGCATATCTACTCGAGTCTGGTGCGGTCAAAATGATCACCTATACCCCACAAGGGGCACAAGTCATCCAACATATCCTCGTCCCCGGGAGTGCTTTCCCTGTGCTCACTATCAATCCTCAGATCCACAATAGATTTTGGTTTGAGGCGATGACTACCGTGAAGGTGCGCGAGATCCCGTATGCACAATTTGCCCAGCAGGTATTGACTGATACGGATTTACTCAAAGATCAATTTGATAAACTTACTCTTGCCTTAGACAAATATTCACTGAGGATTGAGTCGCTTGCTCAGTCCGACGTTCGAGTGCGGGTCCTGTCGACACTCAACTACCTCATGAGTCATTTTGGAACTGCTGAAAAGGACGGCGTAATAGTGTGTACCTTGCCGATCACCCATCAGGAACTTGCTGACTTTATCGGCGCATCACGTGAGACGGTGAGTCGCGAGTGGGAAAAGCTCAAGGCACAAGGGATCGTGGACCTACGTGGAGGCAAGATCGTCTTGAAAGATATGAAATATATCCACCGACAGGATGAATGAACCTTAGTAGACACTGGTCAGCTACATGACTCGATCAGGCGCAAGAGGTGGGACCCTGAAAAGTTTAGTTGCGAGGGCCCAAACAGAGATCATAGTGATCTGACAAGCGATACAAACAGGACAGATGACATGAAGCTGAAAGATCTCAATGATAAAAAGGCGGAGGCAAAAGAGCACTCCAAACGTAGCCACTCCCCACGCGACTCTACGCCATTTCATATGACTCGCAATCAGGATAAATATATACCCTGCCAATCCGTACAGTGGCGTGGGGATACCCATGGTTTGCGAGACTGGGCCTGAGATGATCGCGTCACAGTTGACCGTCGCATTGATATTGCATGGCTGAAATGCAGGTCGAGACATCTGCTGCCAGAGGAGATAGACGGCAAGACCAACACCAAAGAGACTAACATAGGTGATCCAGCGAAAAATGCGAGTAGTGTTCATATGCTTAACATGGTAAATGACTTTTGACGAAGTGCATGTGATCTATGTCACAGAAAAGAACCCTAATCTACGAATGGTCAACTTCAGTTTATGTTTTAGAGGTTAGAGTGTAGAGTGTAGTACTTCTTCCCTTTGAGATTGTCGGGTAGATACTCTTGCTCAACAACTTTCCCCTTTGCTTCTTCCTTCCACGGATAACGGATATGATCTTTGCCGTAGCCTTCGGCTTTGACGACTTTGTTCACCGCATTACGTAGGTGTAATGGGATGGAGTCCCACGGGAGATTTCTCACATCGGCGAGCGCGGCCTCGATCCCATCGTAGCTGGCAGTCGACTTTTTCGCGGTTGCGAGATAGGTCGCACACTGTGCCAGGATGATGCGAGCTTCGGGCATGCCGATCAAGGCGACGGCCTGGATACAGGCCGTCGCAACGACGAGAGCCGTTGGTTGAGCATTGCCGATATCTTCGCTGGCAAATATCACCATTCGCCTGGCGATAAAGACGGGCTCCTCACCAGCCTCGATCATCCGGGCCAGATAATGCAGACTCGCGTCAGCATCTCCGCCCCGCATACTTTTGATAAATGCCGAAATCGTATCGTAGTGGTCATCTCCCGCCTTGTCGTATCGGGCCGTTTTTGACTGTAGAGCAGTGGTCAGATGTTGAACAGAAAGTGACTTTTGTCCTGATGCAGTTATATCGATCGCATTCAGTATTTTGCGTGCATCACCGCTCCCATATGAGGTCAAAAAGTCGATTACGTCACGTCCGGGAGCCCTAAGCTCAAGATGTTTACATGCCTTTGTGATCAAGGTTTTCATATCAGATTCGCTGTGTGCATGGAGTCGATAGGTTTGGCAACGAGAGACAAGAGCTGGAATCACGCTAAAACCTGGATTTTCCGTCGTTGCGCCGATGAGCGTGAGTATCCCCTGCTCGACCGCACCAAGGAGAGCATCTTGCTGAAGTTTATTAAAACGATGGATTTCGTCGATAAAAAGGATCGTGTGGGGTGATTCTGTTGGTAACTCGACCTTACGTCGCTTCGCTGACTGAATGATAGCTTTGATATCACTTGTCCCGCTTTCAACAGCTGAAATGGGTACAAATACTGCATCTGCTGCTTGGGCGATAAGTGCAGCAAGTGTTGTTTTCCCACAGCCGGGCGGACCCCATAAAAGGATCGAGTGCAGCTCGCCAGACTCAATCATATGGGTGATTGGCTTGCCTGGTCCAACCAGATGAGACTGACCAACATAATCAGTCAACGATTTCGGTCGGAGAATGTACGCAAGAGGCGTTGACATGAGGTGATTATACTCGGAGATATTCTGGTCGCCAGAGATCAGGAATCATTTGCATCATGTACGGTAAGGATCGTGCTTTCCAAGAGGGTGAAGCAAATGCAAGACTGGCGTTGCTCTGCCAATAAACTGTGCTGCATTTCGTCTATATTCTTTCAAAAATCTACTTGTTCTCTCTTCTAGATGAATAGGAACTGTTGTGGTAGGACGGATATATTTTCTAATAAGTTCCTCAATCTCTCCTCGACTCTTCCCAGGATATGCATTTGCTGCGACAAGGAATAGATCAAGATGTCCTATGACTGTATCTTTTGAGTGTTTCATCCAATCTGCCAAGATTCTAATCTCAAGGTTTGTATTCCATGCCTCGTCTTTAAACCGTTGTCTATCTAAAAATCTCGCCTCACCAGAAACAGTCGCATAGGCTGCCGCAAGGAGCTGAATGCCATTGGAAGGAACAACAGCGTCAAGATACTCTTCCATAGTTGGCATGGTTCCTAGTTCGGAGTATCTTGATTGCATTATCATCTCTTTTTTCATTCCCAAAATCACCTCATCAATAACTATTGATACTTGAGGTTCGTCAGCCCACCACCCCTTTACTTCGTTGATGATCTCATTGACTCTAATTTCACCCAGCTTTTCTCTCTGTTCGTTGGCCTCATCAAGCATCATAAGCGTTTTGTTTGCTAGATCTAACCGCTGGATGATTTCTAAGTCACCATTTTCCATTTGCTCCACGGTTTGGGCGCTTATTGCAGCGCCAAAAGTAAGATTATTAAGCGCTCCTTTACCAGTTTTCTTCTTGATCTCTATATTTGCCTTCAAAGCGCCGGGTAGACGTTCGATAACGTGTTCAATAAGCGGTCGGGGTGGACCCGTCTCAGTATCCATAGAGGTAGTTTAAGAATACATTATTTTCTGATCACTTTCTTGAAAGGTTGAGTGGGTGAAGGCGTGGGGAGATATTTACTTTTAATCTTTGCTGAAGCAGATGCGTCTGTGAGCCTGTCATACCTATATTGGAGGTAGGCATGTATATCCCGCCAGTCTTTCTGCCCCTCAATCGGCTGTAGAATATATTGGCCTTGAGGTCCTGTCCCCTCCTCCAATACGTTGTCATTGGAGAGTGCAATCGACTCGATTTTATAATCCTTTTTTCGCATGTATTCTTTGATTATTTCCGCTACATCTGAAAGTGAGTAATCAGTGTCAATATATTTTCCAATGGACGTCGCGATGCGAATCAGCGACGGAAATGAGTTGAGGGAAAGCACTTTTTCCTTGACCCCTTCGATGACTTGTTTTTGATGCTGACTCCGATAAAAGTCGCCACCTTCATTTTCAGATTTTCGGGACCGGGCATATTTAAGTGCCATTTGTCCGTCTAGATTTGATGTGCCTGCCGGAAGCTCAAGCTTTTCATATCGGCATGGAAATTCTTGTTCAAGAAGTCGACCGGAGAGCGTTGCTACAAGCCCTGGTAGCTCTTCTTCCTTGTGATCACAAAGCTCATTTTCTTTCCCATCGATCGGGTACCACTCATCAAGAAACGGAAAATTTCGCGTGATTGAAATGCCACCAAGTTGATCGATCAGTGCTGTAAATGATGCAAAGCTCACCGATACTGAGTGATCTATTGGTTCGCCAATGACTGATGACAGTGCATATTTTGCGAGTGCCAATCCTCCACCTGATTCTGACTTATATTTACTTGGCTTACCTGGGTAGGTGGTATCATCGAGACCATACGCATAGGCCGCATTGATCTTCTGGTTTATCATTTCTCCACCCTTTCCCAACGGGAGTAGTATCCATATATCTCGAGGGATGGATATGAGCGATATTTTCTGAGCACGGTCATCGATCCGTGCGACGATCATCGAATCAGTGAGTGCTCCCCCTTCGTGTTTGCCTCCGCCATATCCAAGGAGTGCGACATTGTGGAAATATGGGGTAGGCGTGGGTGTGGGGGCTGATAGCTTCGTGATCAGTGGAAAGGTTGTGGATGCTCGGCTGGAATATATGACGAAACCAACGCTACCGACAGAGATGAGAACGAGGGCAATAAAAATCCACCTGTGTGAAGATGATTTGTTCATGTCTAACTCTATTTTAGCAGCTATTTCACCTCATAGATTACTCAAGATCACTCAAATGCTTATTTGTCTGTTGGTGATGTTAGGATTTCATTTTCTGGCATGCGGAATAGTCCCTCGCCGAGACGTTTCTGGTCAAGATAGTGGGCTATGAATCCTGCCGTTCGTGAAAAGACAAAAAACGCATTGAAAAACTCGTTCGCGATCAAGCTCTTTAACTCTTCACTGGTTACTTTCTCTTCCTGACTCAGCAAATCAAGCATAACAGCAGCGATGGCACCGTCGACGTTGAGGATAAGATTGGACTTTTTCTTGGTCGTGACCGCGGCGATTGATTGGGCAAAGTCTAAATACGGATGGGCTTTGAGTTGTGCTGCAAAGTCGGTAATCATCGCCACACGAGGATCTGGTTTATCCACTCGATAGGAGCGATGTCCTATGCCCGGGATAATCATCTTTTTTTGGGCGTACTCCTCTACTACTTCACCTGCATTGCGTGTGAGGTGAGTATGCCAAACAGCTGCTGCATCGTTGGTAGCGCCTCCAAATCGAGGACCTATGGTGAGGAGGCCCGCTGCGACTGAGGAGACCATATCGCGTCCAGCGCGGGCAGTGATCATCGTATTCACTGCTCCAGATACATATGGTCCATGATCGACACAGAGCTTGAGGATGGTGTCGATACACGAGACAGTAATCTTACTTTTAAGTGGTCGACCAAGAAAGAGTGATCCTGTAATTTGAGCAAGAGATGAGTCTGTAACCCAAGTTTGTAAAGGGCTTCCCAACAGTGTGGGAGCGCCATTGACCTCTCCAGATATTGTCGAAGTAAAAAGGGTTGGTTTGCGACTGGTTACGTCTGAGAGTGTTCGTTTCATAGAGAAAAAAATATTAAAAAGCTGTAAAGGTATGTTTGAGATTTTTCTCTTCATCTAACTCGCTTCGCTCAAACAGAGATTCATCTAAAAATTTCAAACATACCTTCTGCATAGATTATGAGGACACGTTTATTTCTTTCAAATATTTTAATACATCACTAAACGTATGCGTGACGGTGACACCGGCCTCTGCGAGAGCCTTGCGCTTCTCACTCGCCTTCTCTTTAACTAGATGTGCTTTCGCTTTCGCGTGTCCAAACTGTGGGCTTTCGGGAAATATTTCGCCGACAGTGCCGCCAATATGCGCAATCACCGGCTTGGTGATGGTATGATTTTCGATCATCTCTTTTAGTCTATATTCATCTTCGCCTCCAAGCTCTCCATAGTATACGATGACTTTCGTTTCTGGATCATTTTGAGCAAG
>CAZIUF010000030.1:8356-9775 GCA_964542665.1 uncultured Gammaproteobacteria bacterium
CAGATTGGCCAACGATCACCACCAAAGGAAAGTGCAAATGACACTGCATGACCTGACTGGTACACGAGCGATATGAGTTCTCCCGTCATCCCGCCAGAACCCGAAATAACGGCCACGTGGCCGGGGGTAGTGATATTGAGCTTTTCCCATTGCGCGGGATCGACACCTCCGATAGCACCGAGTTTCAAAGCGCCAGGGACCAAAAAGCCAACCGTTGCAGGTCCAACTACGAGCGCCCCATGTTTTATTGAGGTGTGGTATATCGACAGTGTATGTTGTTCGGTAAGACCCTCTGCGAATATCACCCCACCCTGTATGGATGGATAGATGTCAAAAATGCGCTCGATGTCAGATTTTACTCGACGGGCTGATGACACATGGACAAACCAGTCTATTGTTTGACTTGAATTAGCTTGTGCATAGTCTGCAATGGTGCGATATGTCCCGAAGAGTCGCTCCTTTTTACCCCAAAATAGTTTGGCGACGCCTCGACTGCCAGTGATGAGCCCGCATATATCGGGGGTAGTCTTGCCGCACAAGTAGTCAAAATCAAGCATCGATTGGATGACGGCGAGATGTTGTCCAATGATAAGTGTTGGATGGGACTTTGAAGCACGGATCTGGGCGATGAGTTGAGTGTTCATGGGTGAGTAATTGTTTTTAGTGCGTGATGGACGATATCAGTGAGCGGTAAGCTCTGGTCAGACACTTCATGAATGATACGATGATCTTCGAGAAACTTCTCGATTAGCTCAAGTCCTTTTTTCTGATTTGGTCCACCTCGTCTTACCAGTATTGAAACCTTATTCTCGTTCAACTTTTGTGTAAATGGTCGAATACCATCGATTACTCCCAAGAGTGTGGCATAAATGTCGGTAAAGTTCGCTACACCACCCGCGATAATCAGTGCCTTGTGCGGTGCTTTAGATTGGATCAAGGCCTCGACGATAGTTCGAGTGTATATTTCAACGTCTTCCCGGCGTGGATTGCCACTGTATTCTCCATAGTTTCCCAGTTGTGAGCCGTATCCGGCATCAGCCACCTCATCAGCAAGGACGAGACTTGCCCCGCCGCCCGAGAGCAACATCCATAAAGCACCATCGGGATTCAAAATAGTCAGTTTGAGAGACGAGGCTGTGTTACGCTGCAAATCAGCAATACGTTGCTCTGCAGGGTGTTTATTTTGAGTTTTGACGAGTCCACGCGACATGACTTCATCCGACTGTGCAATAGCAGCAGTGTCGTCAAAAAGAACCGCCGCATCGAGTATGTTATATGTTCCTGCGTTTACGACAAGTGGGTTGATCTCGATAAATGACCAATCATATGCATTCATGATCGCCATCAGCGACTGGACGAATGAGTGCAATGATGATGGGACACGAGCAAGCTCGTGTGGGAGGACATACCGTGAGACCG
>CAZIUF010000031.1:0-8735 GCA_964542665.1 uncultured Gammaproteobacteria bacterium
CTCTCTCTCTCTCTGAGAGAATACTATAAGTTGTTTTGTTCTTAACTCATGCACGTGCATGGGAGCGGGATAAGACAAATAAAAAAAACGGGAGACATGATGAAAGAAATAGTTCTGGGCAAATTAAGAGAGCTTGAACAAAAGCTCACTAAGCAGATCGACCGACTGGATGTCGAAAATGACGGTGAGCCGTATGAACAAGCGCAGAAACGTTTGGTTGAGCAGTTGTGTGCCATGAGCATTCGAACAGAGCTGAGACTGATTATCTCAGATCTTGAACGCGCATTCGCTTTGGCACCAAATTCCGACCAGATGAGCCTTGACCTCGAGTAACCCGTATCCCCTCCTGGTCGCGTGCACACGCACGCCATCGGGGGGGGAAATTCTTTTTCGCTACTCCCCCACCTACTTTGAGCGGTATACTACTCGTATGTACTCACTTCCCGCTGCTATCACCGATTTTATGCGTGTGTTTACCGATGCTGGCTACCAGATCTATGTGGCCGGTGGTCCCGTGCGCGATCTTGTGCTTGGTCGTGAGGTCACTGATTGGGACTTCACTACGAGCGCTACTCCCGAGCAGATCCTCGCACTCTTTCCCGACTCCTTCTATCACAACACCTATGGGACAGTAACAGTGAAATTGCAAAATGATGTCATCCCAGCGGATGCTGGGATCTCGCAGCTTGACGCCCAAACAGATCGTTCTCAACTATCAACTGTCAACTATCAACTACTCGAAGTCACTCCCTTCCGCCGCGAAGGTACCTATACAGATGGCCGTCACCCAGATGAGGTCAAGTGGGCCAAGACACTTGAGGAAGACCTAGCTCGACGCGATTTCACGATCGGAGCGATGGCATATGATGGGCAGAAAGTGATCGATCTTTTTGACGGGCAAACAGATTTGAAAAATAAAGTGATCAGAACAGTGGGTGACCCAGATAAGCGATTCGGCGAGGATGCGTTGCGACTCTTGCGGGCTGTGCGCTTTAGTGCCCAGCTTGGATTCCTGATTGAGCCAACGACACTTGAGTCGATCAAGAAAAACGCTGCACTGATCCAAAAGATTTCGTGGGAGCGCATCAGAGATGAGTTTTATAAGATCCTTCTCTCACCACATCCGACTGAGGGCGTTTTGTTTCTGCGTTCAACAGGACTTTTGAAATACATTTTGCCCGAGCTTGATGTGTGTTTTGATGTGCCACAGAAGTCCCCTGGTCGTCATCATATCTATGATGTGGGAACACACTTGGTCAAATCACTCGAACACTGCACATCGACCAATGTCATCACCCGATTTGCCACTCTCATCCACGATATCGGCAAGGCACCCACCTTTCACCTGGATCCTGACACGCAGATGATCACATTTTATAACCACGAGGTGGTCGGTGAACGTATGGCCACGGACATTGCTGATCGGTTCCGTATGTCCAAGGATGAAAAAGATTTATTTGTCCGACTCGTCGCTCAACATCAGTTCGTCGTATCAGAAGAGCTGACTGACAATGCGATCAGGAGATTTATCCGCAATGTTGGTCGTGAAAATCTCGAAGAGATGTTTGCGCTCCGTCATGCAGATCGCCTTGGGGGAGCAGCCACCGAGACGAGTTGGCGCACCGAGCTTTTCAAAAAGCGCGTCGCAGAGCTACTCATCGAGCCATTTACTGTCAAGGATTTGAAAATCGATGGCAATGATGTGATGAAGATATTGAATATCAAACCATCCAAACAGGTTGGCGACATCCTCGATGCGTTGTTTGAAAAGGTAGTAAATAAAGAGCTAGAAAACGAGCGAGAGGTACTTATTCAGCAGCTGTCGCTGATATCTAAGGCCATAAAATAGCTCACTTCTTCTAATATTACCTATCAGCCGAGTTGATACTTCCACCCAGGTTGCCAGACGAAGTGAGCTGTGGTGAGCTCATCGAGAGAAGTATGATTAATCCAGTAGTCCAGCCCAAACTGTGTAGCACGGTGCCCGATGATCAACACTGTTTTACCATCATGACTCGTTCTGAGCTCATCGAGAAATGATTTCATCCGCTTCATGCAGTCTTCATATGATTCTCCGTGTGGAAAAGGAGTGCTGATATGTTCTTTTTTGAGTGGTTCAACGATATCTTTTGACACTCCATTGAGATCACCGTAGTTGCACTCTCTGAGACGCGTATCAGCGACGATGACCAGATCTGATCTTTCGCCAAATGCGATATCTGCAGTTCGGGTTGCTCGAATGAGATCGGATGTAAACACTGATTCTATCTTTGTATCCTTATACCTTTGTCCCAAACCAAATGCTTGTTCTATGCCAAGCGGAGACAGATCAACATCTTTCCACCCCGATGACAGATCAGATGCATTGTCGTATGTAGTCCCATGAGCTTCAAAGATGATGTCGATCATGCTGATTTGTGATTACGACGCTCCAACCATATCATGACTGGAGTCGCGATAAATGGTGATGAGTACACGCCGGTCACTGTACCGATAAGTAGCGCGATCGCAAAGTACCTGATGGATGTACCTCCGAGGAGAACGAGTGAGAATAACATGAAAATGATGGTCAAAGAGTTGTTGAGTGATCGTACCATCGTCGAGGTGACTGCATGGTCTGCTAGATCTGCGATGTTTCCACCCTTGCCCCTTCGCAGTTCATCTCGGATCATGTCAAAGATGACGATCGTGTCATGGACTGAGAAACTCATGGTGGTCAAGAGCGCAGTGACGAAGAGCGTGTCGAGTGGTGCTCCGAAAAAATGTGAGACGATCGAGTACACACCCAGCACCACAGCTATATCGTGGAGCAATGCCACAACAGCAGCGACTGCAAACGACATCTTACGGAAGGAGTAGAAGATATATGACAGTATGACAAGTACTCCACATGCAGCTGCGATGAGTGTCTTGCGGATCGCATCTGCACCGATCGTTGGCCCAACTGATTCGAGTGATGAAAGCTTAACGGGTGCATTTGCCAATTTTTCCAACTTTGATCTCAGGGTGGGTTCTTGAGCATCTTCAAACTTTGATAGTCTGAGTGTCAATACTCCATCGGGATTCAGTTTATGATCCACGAGCTCCGATTTGAAACTGGTGACGAGTTCGTTGAGTTGATTAGTCTCGACTTTTGTATTGGGTGCTGTTTTATATTGGATGAGAGTCCCACCAGTAAAATCAATTGAAACGTTATATCCATACTTTACGATAGAAAATATTCCCGAGCCAATCACGAGCAGTGAGATGATGAGGTACAGTTTGGTGTATCGTGAAAAATGAATCATATGATTTATCTATAGAAAAATCTGAGTATGCGACGAGTTACGAATATTCCTGTAAATAGATTGACGATGACACCAATCGCTAATGTGAGTGCAAATCCTCGGACCAGCCCAAACTGTGGAAGAAACTCCCAGTTGAGCGGATTGAACAATATAAATGACACAAGAAGTGTGGTGACGTTCGCATCTTTGATCGCACTCATCGCACGACCAAATCCTATCCTGATCGCAACTTCTCGTGGTTTGCCGTGTCGCAACTCATCTTTGATTCGCTCAAAAATCAAAATATTTGCATCAACTGCCATACCAACTGAGAGGATAAATCCAGCGATACCGGGCAACGTCAAGACAACGGGGACGATCCGATAAAGTGCATGTGTGATGAGACCATACAGGAGCAATCCAAGACTTGCGACTATTCCCATGCGTCCATAGAACATGACCATAAAAAGCACTACCATACTCAGGCCTACAACACCTGCGATGATACTTTTATTGACTTCAGATGTACCAAGCGTTGCGCCGATCGTGCGTTGTTCAACGAGCTTGATGGGTACAGGGAGCGCGCCAGAGTTGATCGCGATCGCAAGCTCTTTGGCTGAGTCAACCGTGAAGCTCCCGCTGATGACTGCAGTGCCATCGAGGATCTCACTCTGGACAACTGGAGCGGTAAGCACATCGTTGTCGAGAAATATTCCTACAAACTTACGCAGGTTTCGCTTGGTGATATCGGCAAATAGCTTTGTTCCTTCCGGAGTGAACTGAAGCTGCACGTTGGGCTCACCATTTTGCTGGTTAAATACTACTTGTGCTTTCTTCACATCTTTGCCTGTTAATCCTGTGGGTTTTGTGAGTTTGAATATTGCCGAGAGCGTTGCTATGGATTCGGGGATACTCGGATCGATGGGTCCTTCTTCTTTGAAAGTGAGTTGTGCGGTGCGGCCGATGAGATCCACGGCACTTTTGGGATCCTTTACCCCAGGGAGATCGACTGTGATGCGATGGATCTTGCCTGATTTAGTAGTTTGAACAACTGGTTCTGATACTCCAAACAGGTTGACTCGTCGTTCGATGATATTTCGTGTTGCAGCCAGTGCATCTGCAACATCAGCTGAGGGCAATTTGGATGTGTCGGTCTCAAATACAAAGTGACTTCCACCTTGGAGATCGAGTCCGAGCTTCGTGACAAACTCACGAGTAATGCTTTTTCCACCTATTGTTGTGCTGATTTTTGGCGGATTGAGCTTGTCTATCTGCCATGTGCTTCGTGAAACCTTAAATGGTCTAAAGGAATCGACTCGGATCGTAGGGACGGAAACATTGACAGGAAAGTTTTCAGGAAAGTTAAACCAGAGAAGACCGGCAACGAGCAAAAGAGTGATGAGTCGTGAGAACCACTTCATAGGTATTCAGTCGGTCAGTGTATCAAATGAGCCGAGGAAAACAATAGCGGTATCATGTCACTTATTCATTTCTTCTTCTTGACCATGCAGCATCACCTTGGGGGTACGTAGGAACTTCCAGATAAATGGATCGTTGCTTCGTTTGCGGAAAGTGAACTCATCCTCGCTCATAACAGAGTAGTTGACCTCTCGACCAAAGTCTTGCTGGGTGTATGCGACGATCTGAGCCACCTCAGGCACGACGATAGTGCCTACCACAAGTAGGTAGATCTCATCAGGTCTAACATCTTGTCTTTTTGCGTATTTCAGTGACAAGGCGATATATTTTAACTTCCCTAGTTTTGGTAGATTTTCTCTGATCTGTTCTGCGAGCACCGAAGTTCGCATAAATATCCGAAGGAAATCATCATAATATCTATAGTGAGGGTTAAGAGTGAAAAATACCTTATTGAGACGACGCTCACTTGTCAGCACTTTGCCATCGACCATGATATCGAGTTCGCGCTTCACCGCGTTCACTTCTTCATCAATGCGCCTGACGATATCACGAAGATAGTAGCTATCAGCGGGATGCTGAAAAAATAACGTCAATATCTCGCGGCGAGTTTGTGAGGTGATGATGTGGTCGAGCATACGAGTGGACAAGTCACTCATTATTCATTTGTGGTCTGCACCGTTTTCTTTGGTGTTGTTTCCACAGACTTTTTTTGTGGCAAACTATTTCCAGAGTATACCTCATTACCCGCTGGTATGAGACTCAACCATACTTCACCTCTGACCATAGAGATCTCTTTGTCTTTTTCATCCCAAAACATCATCTTGTCGTCAAGAGTATCTTTTGACCAGGTACCCTCGATCTTTTTTCCATTTTGGAAGATGTGTGCTTTTCCTCCACTGGTGAGATTGTAGATGATGTGTCCACCTGGGTAATCATCATTTGCTGCAGTCTCGACTGCTTCGATCAAAATGACGTTTTTGGCAAATAGCTGTTTGCTGGTATTGTAGTCTTTATGTGGCTTTCCTCCGTTTGTTCGTAGATACGTATTGGTAGCTTTATCGTAGTTCCAGAGGACTCCATACTCATCTGTATTGGTATCATAGAAATTGTATGAGATCACCGAAACGCTACCTCGAGCTGAGGTTGCTGAGTCATCGATGAACTTCCACGGGGCCCAGTCCTCGTCCCAACGGACGCCGTCCTCATCTACTTCGGTCAGGTTTCGAGTCTTCGCAGCGAAATCCCAAAGTTTTGCAGTTGACGCATACATCGTGTGTTCAGTAGCTACACCTGGAAGTCGGTCATAATCACGATAATAATATGGATACGGTATCGAGAATTGATTTAGGTCATTGTACTGATTCCATCCAAGCTTGCTGATCAGACCGAGAGCATCTGCCTTGGCTCCATTGCCACACCCACTCCCTGTCTCTTTGTCACAGTTTGCTCCTCCGACGTGTGCGTAAAGTGGACTATTGCCCCATTCACGAAGTAGGTTGACGAAGTGGACGCGTGCGGAGCGAACAGGCCCAACAGTTTTAGCATCTTGGCAGTAAAAAATGCTCAGGGTACGTGTCACGCCACCTTCAGATACACCTTCATAAACAACATCTGCGTTTGAGATACCTGACTGTGGACGAGACTCTTGATGGTTTTCGATCACCACTGCCAGAGGTCTACGCTTTTCCCATTTTGCTTTTGCAGTTTTACCATACATCTTGCCGTTGGTTGGACACTGTTCTGTGAGTGGTTCGGGTGGTATCGTAGGCTCAGTTGGGACGTTGGCTACCTTTGGCGTACCAACAGAGGCGACACCAAAAGTACGCGCACCAACATACGACACACCTGCGGCACATATATATATGATGATTGAAGAGGCGACCAGTTGTTTTATTGTCATAAGATTATGGATTGCATTCTATATGGTTTGAGATATATCGTCAAGGATCACTCGAAACAGCCCGACTTGACTCCTTGCTTAGCAATGCTAGACTTTGCTGTCTCTCGCGCTTAATTACATAGTGTGATTGAGAACGTCCGTAGTTGTGTGAAGTGTATGAGGATTTTTTGCTTCATCTAACTCGCTGGCGCTCAAACAGAGATTCATTAAAAAATCCTCATACACAACACTCTTAACAATATAACCATTTAACCACATCTTATGCCACCCAAGACAAAAGCAGAAAAAATCAAAGCAGCGTTGAAAGCCACTCAACCGCCTATTTCTACTCCAGTGCCTGTATCAACAGAAAGGGCGTACTCCGCTATCGAACTCTTGAAGTCATTGACCCTCACTGGCCTCATCGTGGCGCTTATTGTGCTTGTCTACGCACTCCAAAAATCAAACTTCATCGGATAACTCTCCTTTAGATTTTAGTATTTTGAGTTTGGTCCGCCAGCTGGCGGATTAGTATTTAGTGTTTACACTTATGCTTCCAGCGGTATTTGCGCAAGTACAAGACTTTCACTGTCCCCTCGACCAAAATAAGTCATTTTAGATATAGTGAGCGTGTTGATGGGGATTTCTACTGCTGTGGTCATCTTTTCCAAGATATTTTTGAGATGAGTATATTGCTGCTTTGAGGGTATCCGATACTTTGCGAGATGTATGCTCGGATCTTTTGAGGTGTAGGTACGCTGTCTGAAGAAAGTATATAAAGACTCGACCAATGTTTCGTAAGGACGTAAAAATTGACAGGTGAGCTGGATATCTATCTGTCTGGTGATTTTGACTTGATACGCAAATCCAAACAACACCATCGGCTTTGTGTCGACGGTCATCTCTTTGATTTTTTCGATGAGCTGCGGGATGAGATCTTCCTCGATATTGGGGATACTAAACAGTTCAAGGCGATACTGCGATGGTCGGTCCCATTGAAAAGCAGCGTATTCGCCGCGCAACGCTTCAGTTTCCTGAGAGATGAGTTGTTTGGTTTCGGCACTGAGTTCAATCGTGCAAGAGATGTGCATAGTTTAGTAAAGTCGAGCTTGATAATCCTGGTACTAGATCACAGACCTCGATGATCTCTGATCCCACAGCTTCAGCACATCGCTTTTTTTCAGAAAGATGTGTATCGCCGCTTGTGACCGCGATGATCGAAGGTTTGATTATACTCACGAATTCGATATATTCTTTGGTAGTTGTAAATGTAGGCAAACATATGACAACATCTACTGACCTGAGGTTCGTGAGTATCTCTGCTCGTTGTTCGAGCGTGTGGAAAGGCTCTCTTTTCTTACGTTTTCGGATAAACTCATCGTTTTCGAGCGCTACCACGAGCAAGTCTCCCCGTGCTTTTGCAGATTCAAGAAACTTCATATGTCCGTAGTGCAGAACGTCAAAGCACCCCCCCACAAGCACGATCTTCATCATCTTGGTCTGCCAACTAGCGGGTAAAGCCATTTCCTTCGACATGAGTTGTGCGCCATCCAGAATCGTCCCGTGCATGTGTTGGATTATACCGGATGAAAGGTATACTATGCATATCTTGATCACTATTGATCCTGTTTGACACATATATGCGACTCGTTACCGAATACACTCCAGATGACTCAGTCATCCTCATCATCGGCAATCCAAAGGCTGCGCTCGTTGATGGCGTACGAACATATTTTGAAAATCAGAAGCAGACAGTCATCCTGACGAGCGATATTCCAACTAGTATTACTGATCGTGTCAAGCTTTGTATATGTTTCAGCGATATTCATCATCTTCGCGCTGATACCATCAAGCTTCATCTGATCCCTCGCGTTATCGTTGTTATTTCTACCCTTGATGCGTCTCCCCATCGTGATCACCTACAGCTCATCAAAGAACATCACTCGCATATCAGATTTATCATTCTCAAGCCTGGTCATCACCCAGTTGAAGGCTTTGTGCAAAGGCTCATCCAGTTTGCCTTTGATCCCGATGCAGGCTCTGTGCTCCATCTCGAAAATATTGCTGGCATGTCCACCACCACGCACAAGCCTCTCAAAAAAAAGCGTTCATTTCATGATTGGTATGTCGACCAAGTGAGCCGACCAGCACGCACCATCGCATTTGGCATC
>CAZIUF010000032.1:0-8416 GCA_964542665.1 uncultured Gammaproteobacteria bacterium
AACCATGGACCCCCATTTTATAAGAATGGTGCTCTACCACTGAGCTAATGACGCAAGAAACAGCCGTGAGAGTATTGTAGCAAAAGTTTATCCCTCACGAGAGCGGTTTGAGGCTGGTAAAGGGATTTGATTCAAACGTCACGTGTCTGATGAGCTCAAGAACTCGTTTCTTCTCAAGTCCATATACCTGTATATACACCTCTACCACTGCTTCATTGATCCTTTTTTTCCAATCCAACTCAAGTGACTCTGCAACAGATTGGAGTGTTTTCCCGTCAGTTGTTTCTATCTCTATGAACGGCTCAAGTCCTGGCCATTCATCGATTTCGATCAGTGAATCTCCCAATTTCCATGTCTCACGCTTTGTTTCCTGATATGCATTTTGGATGAGGCCAGTAGCTTTCAGGATACTCACTGCATCATCGAAGCTCGATACAGTGACACACGTCTCTCTTTGCCACTCTTGTCCCTCATCAGGTCGCGCATAGTCCTTGGTACTCATGGTCACCACATCGCCCTCATCACGTACTCTGATATATCGAATGCTTCTTTTTGCGAGTATCGGATTGTGTTCTTTGTCAAATATCGTGCGCTTCATCAGGCGCTCGGGATGAATACATGTAGCACCAATAGATTTGAGTTTCTTACGGATATTGTCTTTGTCTACCGGGTAGAACTTTGATTCGATTTCGTTTTGCATAATCATTTCCAATAGAGCACGGTTGTGGACCTGACGAGAATCGAACTCGTGTCTCCGCAATGCGAATGCGGTGTACTACCCCTGTACTACAGGCCCGTTTGCGAGGCAGGCGCGGTGCGAATGCTGTCCGCCCAATTCGGCGGATACCGTCTAACTCCGGGCCCAAATGTTTGTGTGCTCTCGGCGGGAGTCGAACCCGCAACCTCAGCCTTCGGAGGGCCGCGCTCTATCCAGTTAAGCTACGTGAGCATTCACCGGGGAGCCGAAAACCAGTAGCTCACCGCCAACAAGATTATACCAGCCACGATACGATAGATCCCAAAGACCCATAGAGTCCGTTGTTGAAGATATTTGAGGAGCCAACGAGAAGCAAAGTATCCAGCGATGAATGAGCCAATGAACCCAAGGACAATCACGTCTAGGTTTGCGGATAGTTCTGTAATACCGTTCACCTTTACAAACTTGTACAGATCATAGCCTGATGCTGCAAAAAGGGTGGGCACCGAGAGTGCGAGTGAATACACTGCGGCATCGGCCCGGGCATACCCGAGTAGAAGCATACCCGTGATCACACTTCCTGACCGTGAGACACCTGGTACGAGGGCTACTGATTGGATAAGACCGATGATAAATGCTTGTGCATAATCTATCGATGACAAACTTCGGGTGATCTGATGTCGAGGTCTTCCCACAAACCACTCAACCAATATGAATATTACGCCAACAGCGATGAAGGCTATCGTAGTAGAGTATTCAGCAACAAACAGAACGTCTTTTATATAGTTATGTAGTAAAAGTCCAAGGATCATAGCGGGAATCGTTGAGACGATGAGTTTCAAATATCTTTTCTGGTCAAGCCATATTTCTTTTGCAAAGAGGAAAAAGAGTGCGCTTGCAGCTCCCGTCTGGATCACAACTTCGAATAACTTGAGGAATTCTGTCTGTTGCAGTGCAAGTAATCGAGATGTTTGGATCAGGTGAAAGGTCGATGAGACAGGCAAAAACTCGGTGATGCCCTCAACAACTGCTAGAATGATGGTATGTAGATAGTTCATATGATGAATTGAAGAAGTATAATCAAATTGTATGAAAAATGCATTGATCCTCCATGGTACTGCGGGTAACTCAAAAGAGAATTGGTTTCCATGGCTAAAAAACGAACTTGAGAAACTGGGATATCTCGTCTGGCTCCCCGACTTGCCACATGCCGACAAACCGAATCCAACGAGATACAACGACTTTCTTCTGACGGGTTCTTCCTCGGGGAAGGTGTCCGACGAAGGAGGACGGAAGGGGTTCATCTTCACAAAAGAGGCTATTCTCATCGGTCATTCCTCAGGTGCAGTCGAGATACTTCATCTTCTCCCGCATCTATCTGTCGACATACGTGCTGCATTTCTTGTGGGAGTATTCAAAGATAATGATTTTCTCAAATGGAAGCCAAATGATGAGTTATTCTCTATGCCTTTCGACTTCGAAGCGATCCAAAAGCACTGCAAGAAGTTGGTCTTTATCCATTCTGAAAATGATCCTTTTTGCCCGCTCACCCACGCTTCCTATCTTGCGACAAAAACGAGTGGCGAGCTTGTCATTATCCCTCACCAAAAACATTTTAGTGTGAGTACGATGGGCGAAAAATATCGTGAATTTCCAGAGCTTCTGGAGCGTATAATAGCCATATGAAAGTCGCGCTCGTACATGATCAGCTTGCGGAGTTTGGGGGTGCAGAGCGTGTGCTGATCTCACTCAAGAAAATTTATCCAGATGCTGATGTGTATGTATCCTTTGTAGATAGGAATAAACTTGGCATGCATTGGGATAAGTTTAAGGATTGGAAAATCATCCAAAGTAGAGCTCGATTTATCCCCTTTTTCAGCAAACTTTACTCTCCCCTCCGTTTCTTACTCCCTTGGATTTGGCGATCGTTTAATTTATCTTCCTACGATTTGGTTATTTGTAGCAGCTCCTGGGGCATGGCAAAGGGAGTATCGCTGATTAGGTCTAAGGTCGAAGGTCAAAAGTCGAAAGTCCAAACAAAATATGTCTGCTACCTCCACACACCGCCTCGCTATTTGTATGGGTATGATGAAAGTGCTCTCAAAAAATATTTGGTAGTGAGAATATATGCTGGGATAGTTAATCACTTCCTACGCATGTATGATTATGAATCAAGTCAAACCGTAGATAACTTTATATTTAATTCTGAGGAAATCAGACGACGCTCGCTCAAGTTTTATCAACGAGATGGGATTGTGATACATCCACCCATCTCTCTAGCTCCAAGTTCCAAGCTACAGGATATAGACGCACTGCTGCATGTGGCTCGCAGCTCGAAGCTCGAAGCTACCCACTTTCTCACCGTTTCTCGCCTTGCACCAACGAAACATATCGACATAATCATTAAGGCATGCAATGAGTTGAAAAAAAATCTCGTTGTCGTTGGAGTAGGAAATCAAGACTCATATCTCCGATCGATCGCTGGTCCAACCATATCTTTCAAAGGTCATGTAACAGATGAAGAGTTTGAGCTGTTGTATGCTGGTGCACATGCATTTCTTTATGCATCCGTTGATGAAGATTTTGGCATGGTACCAGTCGAGGCTATGGCTCATGGCGTACCAGTCATCGCCTATGCTTCTGGTGGTGTTAAGGAAACGGTGACCCATCTCGAGCGTGGTATTCAATATAGTGAGCTTACTCCGCGTGCATTGATTGAGGCCATCAAGCACTTTGATGGTCTTTCTATCGATGATAAATCGAAGATGATAAGTAATGGATATGCATTTGCACAAATGTGTGATGAGAAAACATTTATGACAAAGACCACTTCATATATTGGATCCATCCTCAATAAGATCTCCCATTGAATCAATCGACTATATTCATTTGTATCTTTCATGCCCGAACTCCCTGAAGTTGAAACAATCCGCAAATCACTCTTGACCTTCCTCATAGGTAAGGTTATTGCATACATCGAGGTTTCAAAAGCCAAACAGTTTATAGGTGACCCCCTCTGCCTTTGGGGTTATCAGATAACAGATCTGGCACGTCACGGCAAGATTATGCACTGGCATCTGAAAACCCCTTCCACCGCGTCTCCGCCAGCTGGCGGAGCGGTCCCCCTTCCCAATGGTAAGGATCAGGCATATTATGCTTCTTCGGGGAAGCTGGCTGCGAAGCAGACTGAAGGGGTTACAAAGCAATACATTAATATCCACCTCAAGATGTCTGGACGACTCTCATTTATCCCGACTGAACATACGCGGGTTACGTTTGAGTTCACTGATGGCTCTCACCTTTATTTCAACGATCCGCGCACATTTGGTTGGGTAAAGGTGACTGATTTACCAGAAATCACTAAGGGTATAGATGTGCTTTCGCCATTATTTACTGAAGACTATCTTATTAAGCAAGTCTCAACTCAAACACGAGATATTAAAACCGTTCTTCTAGATCAAGATTTGATGGCAGGTATTGGAAATATCTACGCAAATGATGCTCTTTGGGAAGCTCAAATCAATCCTTTTGCAAAAGCAAGGAATATTCCTCATAAGAAGCAAGTGGCTTTATTTAACGCAATCAAGTTGGTGATCGCCGAAGGCATTAAACGTGGTGGATCATCAAAAACGTGGGTGTATCGATTGCCAAATGGTGCGAGCGGAGATTATCAAAATCATTTCCGAGTATATGATCAAGAGGGTAAGCCATGCAAACGGTGCAGCACGATAATTAAACGTGTAAGTAAAAATGGACGAAGTTGTTTTATGTGTTCTTCCTGTCAAAAATAACTTATGAAGACTATTCGTACCGTATAGCTTCGATTGGAGATAGAAGAGATGCCTTGCGTGCAGGGAAAACGCCAAATACAACTCCGATCAGGGATGAGACCCCAACTGCCAACAAAACAGACTGAACATTTATATATGCCGGGAAGAAACTCTGTATTCCGGCAACGATCAAAAATGCAAGACTGATCCCGAGTAATCCTCCAAATAGCGAAAGGGTCACAGCTTCGATCAAGAATTGCCATAGTATGTCTGCTCTCCTGGCACCAAGAGCACGCCTCACGCCGATTTCTTTGATGCGCTCTGACACCGAGACATACATAATATTCATAATCCCCACTCCTCCGACAACAAGTGAAATGGCTGCTATACCAGTAAGTACCGAGCTCAAGATACCAAAAATACTCGTCACTGCACCTTGTATCTGTGAGAGTTCGACTATCGAGAAATCGTCTGCCTTGTAATCCCGTTCAAGTGCTTGTGATATGGCCACTTTTGCTGCTTCGAGTTTGGTAGGGTCGCGTACAACAAGTGTCGCAGCAGAGAACTTCTTATCTGTGTTATAGATAAATCCTGTTCTGAAGGGTATAGAAATGTTATTGTCATAATCAGGCCCACCAAATCCTGCAGAGCCCACTTTTTTGAGGGTACCGACGACTGTAAATGTTTGCTGTTCTATCTTGATCTTTTTCCCCAATGCATTTCCTGATTCATCAAAAAGTTTTCTTGCTATCTCATATCCGAGCACAGCTACCTTTGCTCTTCTCTGATCATCTTGTTGGGTGAAAAGACGCCCTTTATCGAGTATAAAGTTACGGACTACAAATACATCTGCAGTCGACATAACCATATCTACAGGTTCAGTTTTTCCATTAGCAATCACTGTTGTGGATCGTTGTACCGAAGGGATAGCATACTTGAGCTCCTTAAGACGCTTCAGGTTGTCAATGTCTCTTTCGGAAAAACGTGTTACAGCTTGATTACCTCCTCCACCCCTAAATCTACCATTCGAAAGTACTTGACCAGGGAAAAGGATAAGCTGTCCAGATCCGAGTGATTCAAACTGATCATTGATAGATTTTTTGAGTCCGAGTCCAAATGCAATAATCAAAACCACCGAAAGAACACCTATCAAGATCCCAAGTGATGTGAGAAGTGTACGAACTTTATTTCGACTAAAGTCTTCTAGTCCTGATATAAAGATGGTAAATAGGTAATACATAGCTCATGACTCAATGATTTGTCCATCTTTCATCCTGATTTGACGTTTTGCTTTTGCCGCTATATCTGCTTCGTGAGTGACAATCAGTATGGTGATCTTGTCCTGAGTATTAAGTTCTTTGAAAAGTTTCATGATCTCTTCACCAGTTTTTGTATCGAGATTGCCTGTTGGCTCATCTGCCAGAATAAAGTCAGGCTTCATGATGAGTGCACGTGCTATCGCGACGCGCTGTTGCTGACCTCCAGATATCTTATTTGGGTATGATTTGGCTTTTTCTGATAATCCAAATCTGTTGAGTAAATATTCTGCATATTCTCTTGGATTATAGGTAAGTTTTTTTCGCGTATAAAGAACTGGAACTAGTACATTTTCGAGTATGGTTAATTTGTTTATCAAGTTAAATTGCTGAAACACAAAGCCAATATATTCATTGCGAAGCTTAGAAAGCTCGTTATCTGAAAGGTTTTCAGCTTCTCTTCCTCCGATGATAACTTTGCCTTTGCTTGGTTTATCCAGCAGTCCAAGTATCTGCATGCATGTTGATTTACCACATCCTGATGGACCAGTGATAGCTACAAACTCACCTGCATCGACTTTCAAAGAGATGCCTTTGAGCGCGACAAATGTTTCTTCGGCATTGATTTGATACTCTTTCCAAATATTCTGAAGTTCGATCATGATGGGAATAGTTGATAACTGACGCAATCATGTATTGAGATTTTTTGCTGAATCTCTGTCTGAGCGATAGCGAGTTAGATGAAGCAAAAAATCTCAATACATGATCTATTAACTCTGTGTCCTTTTATATCTTATTGTCTTCTGTCATTTCGTTTCGATGAGTATATCTCCAGCCTTGAGACCGGATTTGATCTCAACTGTTGAGTCCCCTTCTTCTCCTATCTTTACTTCAACTTTTACTCGTTTTCCATCTACTAATTTTGTAACATTTTTCTTTCCATTCTCGGTCTTTATGTATTGGATAGGGATAGCGATAACATTACTCTTCTGGCGAGTCGTAAACTCTGCATCTCCTGTCATGCCCAATCTATATTTCAAGTTGACATTATCAGTAACAAAAAGCATCTTGATCTCATAGACTGTTCCAGACTCTCCCGTTTTGGGCGTGAAGGCTATTGATTTTACGGTGGCGAGCATTTTCTCATCTGCATATGGATCAAGCACAACCTGTGCAGTTTGACCAACCATAAGGTTTGGAACCTCGGTCTGGTCTGCACTCGCTGAAAAGTAGATAGTCGCTGGGTTGATGATTTCAAATGTATTTGCTGGCGTCACGATGATGCCGGGCTGTGTCACCGACATATGAGTCACTACTCCCTCGATAGGTGTACTCAGATAGGAATATTCTCGAGCAAGTGTCTGTAACTCAACATTGATCACGGAGTTATTAAGCCCAAACTGAGCCTTGTCGATGATGCGTTTCATCCGATCACCAACATCTCCATCACGGTAGGGAGCATCTTTGTTGTCTTGTTTTGTTTGATCAAAATCCCATCGGGTGATCATATAGGTATTCAGCTGGCTTTCGAGACTTTTTTGTAGCTCGCGCTGGTCTAGACTGGCGATGCCCTGACCCTTTTTTACGTAATCCCCTTCTTTTGCACCGAGCCAGGTGAGGCGACCTCCCGCCTTGAAGGCAAGAGTTACCTTCTCGTCAGCGTCGATTTTGCCAGATAAAGTCAGAGTGTTTTTGAGTGTGGTTTTCTCGACGGTGTATGTCGTCTCGCCCTCAGCGAGCGTAGCCGCGTTTGCAATCTTGGTTTTATAGTACGTATATGCCCCAAATCCCAAGATTCCAAGCACGACAAGTATGATGATGATTTTTTTCATAGGAATGACGCTATAATTGAGTTTACAGTATGTTTCACCTCAAGTCTAGCCCAAAACACTACTTGTTTGTGGTCCTTCTAACTCTTGCCCCTATCTTGCTAATATATGCACCATTTGCGCTACACCTCAAACACATCTATTTCCTAGACCTCAAGGATTCCGGATTGCAACAGATATATAAAAATTGGGATGGCCCAAACTATGTGCTCAACGCAATCACTCAGTTTGATCCAATTGAGATAGGTAAGCGAGCATTTTTGCAGCGACCAAATGAGTACTATGCGGCACATTTCCCACTTTATAGTTGGCTGATCGCTCCATTGGGTGCAATTATTGGCTATTTTCCTGCGGCTCTCGTGGTGAATCTATTCAGTAATGTCTTGTTAAATATAGTATTTTTCAATTGGATCAAGCAGTATTCCAAGCACCCATTGTGGCTCACCTTTGTATTTACAATTTTTCCACCACGATATTGGATCGTTCGCAGCGTTATTTCACCCGAGATGCTCCTTGGTGCACTCATCCTCACAGCATTGTGGAAGTGGGAACGAGGATATTATATTCGCGCAGGGATACTGGCCTCACTTGCTGTCTTCGCAAAGTTTCAAGCGATCATAGTTATGCCTGTGTATGTGGCAACTTCTTTGATTCAAGTCTTTCCATGGATCAGTGCTGCCACATGTAACTGGCGAGCTCGATTTCATACACGATTTGGGATTGGCATGCTCTTGGCCATCTGCGCTCCCTTCATCGGATATTTACTGGTTGCATATTTCTACCAATCTACGCTGGGTGACTTCAATGCGTATTTCCGAGCACAAGCAACGGTAGGTATGGGTGCGTCGTATCCGTTTGCAATGT
>CAZIUF010000033.1:0-8293 GCA_964542665.1 uncultured Gammaproteobacteria bacterium
CACAAGTCAGATAACAGTTTGGTGGGTAGGGCAGGATAACAACATAAAAATTCCCGACAGGGCCCAGGGTAAAATACGGTACCTCTATGGCATGCGACTGATATGTGGTTTGGGTCGTCGTACCGGTCACGGGATCTGTATACGTCCTCGTCCATGAGGCATACTCTGGAGTAGGAGTTGGTGTGCTCGTCGGCGCTTGTGTTGGAGTAGATGTAGGACCGCTGGTCACACTGATTTGTTGTGTCACCCACTCGACACATTGCAACTGTCCAGTCGGTACCTGAGTCGTCTTCATACGCATTTTCGTCACAGGTTTCCAGCCATAGACAGGTACTTGAGATGTTGAGGTATGCGTCACTGCGGTCGTGATCCAATGCTCTTCTCGGATATTTTGCATCGTCGTGCTGATACACGTGGCTGTGTAGGCGACCGTGCGGGTCGCCCACTCAATCCATGTGACCACTTCGGATACCCATCGGGTCACTGAACAAGTGATGATCTCCCACCAATTGCCTGAGCATACTTCTCTCGTGATGACGGCGCTTTTGGTGATCTGGTATTGCTCTTGTCGATCTTGCGTGCATGCATACATTTGGGTGATCGGGCGGGTCACCCATCGACTCACGAGTTGGGGTACATATTCTGTCCAGCTCGATGTTTGAGTTTCATACCTCACGATCCCCCACTCATAGTCTGTATATGTTTCGGGATTCGATACCGATTGCATCATGGGCATAGTGCGAGAACACGTGCGCACAGATTGTGTCGTCGCTCCAAGTACTTCACCGATGAAAATGGGTATCACGGTTGGTGTCGCCGTAGGACTCGCCGCGTTTGACGCGGTTGATGCAGAGTTAAATGGTATCGGGGTGATGTAAATCGGAGTTGATGTCGGCGTGGGTGTCCATGTCGGAGTGTCAGTCACTATTGATACTGATGGCGAAGGCGTTTCACTCGGTGTGGCACTCGCCGCGTCAAACGTGGATGGTGTGGCTTGCCCGCCTAACTGCGTAGCTGTTGGCGTGGGTGTAAATGTGGGCGTCTCAGTAGGTGCTAAGGTAACTGTCGGCGTCAAAGTAGCTGTTGGAGTTGAGGTGATCGTGGGTGTTGAGGTGATTGTTGGAGTTGGAGTTGCGGGAGGTGCAGGTATGGTGTGTCCTCGATTGATTCTAAGATAGCCCTCTCCCACATGAAACCCGATATTCTGACAAGTTGTATCATATGTAAACACGATCTGGTAACGACCTGCTGGTGTGAACAAGTCGGGCAAAAGATCGCTTAGTCGAACTGGTGCAACCACTGCGTGCGAGCAATTGGGTGATATATACCCTGCAGTTACAATACGTGTACTTCCAGGTCGATCTAGAGCTGTGACTTCGATAGTTAGATGATGCCCAATCATCACGGTATATCCCACGAGTCTGCCGCCCTCGAAAATCACCTCAGAGCCTTCCTCTACTTCTATGTATGTTGGATAGGTGACAAGGGGCGAACTCCCACTCGTTGGAGTCCAAATATATGAAAATGGACCATGTATCTTGGTAGTCCCCGGATCAGGAACAGTCGTTGGAGCTGTGAATCCTGGTGGGCCAAACATAAATTGCGCATGTACTGCCGCAGGGATGATCAGGTGCGATACGATGAGAGAAGAAAAAAGAAAAACCCAGACAATCTGTAGTTTGGAGAATGTAGTAGTGAGTCGCGTCCCCCTCATGTGACCCATTCTGGTGCAGATGATACAGGGTATGATCTATTTTGCAACAGTAAATATGAGTAGCGATCGGATAACTATGCTTTGATATAGATCGGGCGGATCAGCTTGACCCCAATACTGGCGACTTTGTATCCAAGATTGAGCCCAAAGCCAACCAGGAACATAAATATACCGAAGTTGGACACATCATTGATCATGGCAGGAGGAAGTATCTCAGTAGGCTCGCTTGGGCCGTTGCTCAGCTGTGTGATATTCACATTGTTATCTTTCATGATCTTTTTTACGCTGTCGCTCATCGGTAAGTTTGGTGTAAGTTTTGCCAGATCAAGTTTCACACCCTCAAAATCAAAAAGTTGGGGCGGCTTGTCTTGCTTTGTAAATACTCGATACGTTTGAAATACATCCACAACGATGATCACAAATCCCAATAATAAACAGAGGTAGCCGATCAGAGTATAGAGATGAAAATTTCCTGCAGATCGATCAACTGTCACGTGAGATGAAACAGTTTTTCCATTTGCCAGACGCGGAGCTTCAAATGTACCACTTGGGATTTGAGAATAATTGGATGTTTCCATAGGATTAGGTTCATCATACACAGATCTATTCCGATTCTCAATTCCCAGTTTTTATCGTTAATTGCCGATTAATTATGAGTATACTTCCCCTCACATGAAGTACTCCCCCGCTCCCGATATCAAAGCGCGTATTGATCTTTTGATCCCTCAGATCCAGTTCACTCATGTGATCCCGGATCGGATATTTTGTATCCGGAGTTTTGATGCTAAAACCCGGGCGATCGCTCGGATTTGGGGCTTTAGCAAAATCTTTCACGAGGTCGCTGGATTGCCGGTGACCTATATCATCGAAGTGGTCCATAAACGCTACGACAAGCTTGATGAGCGGGAAAAACTCAAGGTTTTGGTCCATGAACTTATGCATATTCCAATGAATTTTTCGGGTGCACTGCGCTCACACAAAGGCAATGGTTTTGCGATCAACGATCGCGAAGTAGAAAAAATATGTAGGCAATATGGAGTGTAGACAAATCAAGATGTAGGGACTAGCTGACAGTGGATGACCGTAAATCAATAATTAGAAGGCTACATAGCTCGCAGCTTTATGACTTTAAGGACTCTTGTGACTTAAACAGGTAACACATATACTACGCAGATATGTACTATGCGAAATCCGTTCATGAAGTGGCAAAGGAGCTTGATACTACGTTGGGGGTTGGCCTCGCCCACTCGACCGCAACAGATAGACTGACCAAAAATGGGTACAACGAGCTGCCAGAGCCTATCAAGGAGTCGCTCATCCTCAAATTTCTCAGTGAGTTCGCTGACCCGCTCGTCATCTTGCTCATAGTCGCGTCGGCAGTCTCATTTTTTCTCGGTGAAGGAATCGATGCAATCGCCATCATCGTCATCGTCATCATCAATGCGATCATTGGGTTTTCACAGGAATACAAGGCAGAAAAAGCGATCGAGGCTCTCAAAAAAATGTCTTCTTCTTTCACCAAGGTCATCAGAGATGGCAAAATGCACAAGATCACCACTCGAGATGTGGCGCTGGGTGATGTCATTGTGCTGGGCGCCGGCGATCGGGTCCCTGCTGATGCTCGTATCGTCGAGTGTGCCAATCTTGAAGTATCTGAGGCTATCCTCACGGGTGAGTCATTGGCCGTGAAAAAAACAATCGAAACCATCAGTCAGACCGGTATAGCCCTCGGTGACCAAAAAAATATGGTTTTCAAGGACACCGTGGTGACATTTGGCCGTGCCCATGCCATCGTGACTGCAACGGGAGCCCAAACTGAAGTGGGTAAAATCTCTACCCTTCTCAGAGATGAAACATCGGGTGAAACGCCCTTGCAAAAAGAAATCACCAAAATCGGCAAAAATCTCAGTATCGCTGCGCTTGGTATCATCATCCTCATTTTCGGTATCGAAATCCTCTTTGAGCAGGCTGAGCTCAGAGTTGCATTTTTGAGCGCAGTGAGCCTTGCTGTTGCAGCGATCCCCGAGGGGCTGCCGGCGGTGATCACGATAGTCCTCGCGGTGGGTGTGACCCGTCTCGCTGCGAAGCGAGTCATCATCCGCAAGCTGCCTGCTGTTGAAACTCTGGGGGCAACTACGCACATCCTCACTGACAAGACAGGCACGTTGACCCAAAATCGGATGGTTGTGTCAAATATATTTTTACTAGATGGCTCTGAGCTGCGTGTTGACGGTAAAGGATATGAGCCGCAGGGCTCATTTACCGATATGCACGGCAATACAGTCGATCCGTCAAGAAATCCTGATCTACACGATATTCTCAAGTTAGGATCGTTGTGCAATGACGCGGTCCTGAACCAAGATCTTGAAAAAAACAAATGGGACATAGTCGGAGATATCACCGAAGGCGCACTCATCGTGGCTGCCGTGAAAGCAGGTATCGATGACGAAAAGCTTAAAGCGGATCATGGGCGCATCTATGAGGTCCCATTTTCTTCTGATACCAAAACGATGACGACCGTGCATACGGGCGACTTGCACTCGCCTGCCAGCAATATGATCACTATCATTATGAAAGGTGCACCTGAGTCAGTCCTCACTTTGTGTGAACTTTCCCCCCAAGATCATACGAAAGTGACTAATAAAATAGATGAATATGCATCTGGAGGACTCCGTAGTCTTGGTTTTGCATACAAACTCATGGGTTTACAGGAGTACGAGAATATTCAAGAAGACCAGAGAGATAAAGTGCTCACTTCCCATATGAAATTTGTTGGTATCATGGCTCAAAAAGATCCCTTGCGTCTGGATGTGAAGAACGTCGTTTCTGAGGCGCAAAGCGCAGGCATCACTACGGTCATAGTGACTGGCGACCACAAACTCACAGCCTTTTCCATCGCCAAAGAGCTTGGTATCGCACAGGCGATCGATGATGCTATGACTGGAGAGGATCTGGCCGCTCTCTCCCCTAGTGAGTTTGAAAGGATCGTGATCACGAAGCGAGTATTTGCTCGGGTATCACCAGAACAAAAACTCATGCTCGTAAAAGCTTTCAAAAAAGCCGGTCATATAGTGGCGGTGACGGGCGATGGGGTCAATGATGCACCGGCGATAAAGGCGGCTGATATCGGCATTTCTATGGGCATTGAGGGCACTGATGTATCAAAAGAGGCCTCAGATATGATCCTTCAAGATGATAACTTTACTGCGATTGTCTCGGCGATCGGAGAGGGCCGCGTCGTCTTTGATAACCTGGTCAAGGTCATCAGGTACCTCGTGTCGTGCAATATGTCGGAGATCATGATCATCCTTTTGTCTGTGCTGATGGGCTATCCTCTTCCGCTCCTTCCTATCCATCTTCTTTGGATCAACCTTGTCACTGATGGCTTTCCTTCACTTGCTCTTGGTATGGAGCCAGGAGAAAAAGATATCATGAAGCGCAAACCCCGGAGATTGTCTGAGGGTATCCTCACTTCACATCGGTGGATTTTCATCATACTCGAGGGTGCTATCATGGGAGCTGTCGCGTTCATCGCATTTCGTATATCTTATGCCCAATATGGCATCGATGTAGCTCGGACGGTCACCTTTTTGACGCTCAATTGTGCTCAGCTCATCCACGCGCTCAATACGCGATCAGAGGGAAAGTCTCTCTTTCAGATGAATATCTGGGGGAACAAACTACTTTTGACGGTCTTTGTCATATCTATCGTGGTGCAAATCCCCGTTTTATACAGCGCTTTTGGTGAGAAAATCTTTAAAGCCACGTACCTCAATTTCGATCAGATCGTGCTCGTTGTGTCACTTTCTTTGGTGCCTTTTATCTGTGTAGAGATCATGAAGCTAGCAAGGCGAGCCAGAGCTCGTAAGCTTGATTCTGCTTTTTCATGATCATATCCCGATGAACTTTTCGGGTGCACTCCGCTCACACAAAGGCAATGGTTTTGCGATCAACGATCGCGAAGTAGAAAAAATATGTAGGCAATATGGGGTGTAAACGAAATGAGCGACCCGCTCAGCGGGTCGCTCAAAGAGAATGGTTTTTCTTACCAACTTACATCGTCGATCGATAGACCTTCAATGCTTCGATCGGACTCAAGTCCTCAGTGACTCCGTAGAGATCTTTCACTTTTCCATCGACTGTCACTGCGGGATTGGTGATACTTTTTTTGATTTGCTCCATGGTTAGTCCTTGTGCCAGCATGAGCTTTACAAATGACAATTGAGCAAATATATCCTTTCCCAGAGCCTTGGCTACGAAGTTATCCAGTTCTGCAATCCCCTCAAATGGACCCGCTGAAAGGTGCACTCCGTTGTTGGCAATGTCGACTTTGTCATATCCAAACTCCCCCGCTCGAGCATACAGCTCACCACGGATTGATCCCGCACTGGCCTTCTCGGGGAACGTTGAGCCGATCATATCCCAACGGAGTTTTTTCCATTCGGTTTTGCTATGGCATACCATCAGCACGACTCGGCGATCCGGCAACGTGAAATACTCTATTTGGTGTGGGTGAAATCCATCCACCAGGAGGAAATCTTGTCCCGCATACGTATATTTTTGGAAATAAAAGCCACCTCTGACTTTGAGTGATTTTTTGGTAAACCAAAAGGTATCAAGTGCGGTTGGGGTCATGTCAGGAAACTGTTTGAGTGCCTCATGACCGCCGTAAATGGCGATTTTGGAACAGTCCTCGCCAAGCAGCTCTGTCATCTTGGCCCGATCAGCCGCAGTCACCATCTGTGAAGCGGTGTTTGACACCATATTGATAAAGCCATAGTGCTTGGCCATGATGCCTTTTTCCTCGATAAATTTCCCACTCACCACGATCATCCCATCTACTGACACTCCATACTCCTCCAGTTTCGATGCCACCATGGTAACACGCTTCAGGTGGTACGATTGGTCGCCCATGAATATTTCGGGTTTGAGAAATACGAGAAACTCGTTGGTGTCGGGAGTCCCAAATACCGGCTCTTGAACAATAGTTTTGTAATCTGTTTTGGCCACTTGGGCGACGAGCTTAGCAGGATCAAACATAGGTATAGGTTAATGAAACACTAAATTCTAAAAACTAAACGCTCAATGAGTTCAAATACCAACTTCAAACACATTCCATTGTCCCGTTCCAAACTATTCACTATCAATTATCAACTAGATCACTATGTCTTCATGCGCAAATGGTCCAACGATCGCAAGTCTCAGATTTTCCGGAATTACGATCTTACGAGCTTGTTCGATGATATCTTCGACGGTGACTGACAACATTTTTTGAATCGCTTCATCTACATTAGCCATTTTTTGTTCCAAAAGCATTTTATTACCATACATACCGGCGACCGACTGACTGTCTTCGAGGCTCAGGAGCAATCTCCCTTTGGACATCGTCTTGACTCGATCGAGTTCGACTTGGAGTTCTTTTTTGATTTTGTTTCCGTCGACGAGTTTCTCATGTTCGGCGATGATGAGCTTGATCGCCTCATTTACCGTATCTGTATCGCAGCGTACACCGGCTGAGGTGACAAGTGAACCGGTCTCAGCATACATATCTCGACTTGTGTTCACGTAGTAACACAGTCCTCTTTTTTCTCTGATTTCCATAAAGAGTCGTGAGGACATGCCTCCACCCAAAATCGCAGCGAGTAGTCCGAGCGTGTATTTATCCTCGTCCATGAATCCGTAGGGAGTCGTATAGCCGAGTATAAAGTGAGCTTGCTCAGTTTTTTTGGTAAATATTGATTTACGACCTAGATCCCGGATCGCACTTCGTTTGTCCGGGATGACATCTTGAGATGTCACTTTTGATACGTATTGATCGTATGAGTAGTCTTTTGATGCTTTTTGTGCTGGTTTCCAGTGACCGAAAGTGTGCGCGATATTTTCCTCGATGACTTTTTGCGTAGATTTGATTCCGCCTGCGATCACGAGTACTGCATTGTCCGGATCGTAAAGTTTGTGAATATAGTCGACGAAATCTTGTCGAGTGAAAGACTTCACTGTCTTTTGGGTGCCGATGATATCCATGCCCAGCGGATGGGAGCCATAGAGCAACTCATCGTACACATTACTCACTTTGGCCTGAGGCATATCCTCATACATATGCATCTCCTCCACGATCACCCCTTTTTCTTTATCTATCTCGACCTGATCGAGTTTGGATGCAGTGACCATATCGGCGAGGACGTCAAGCATGAGCGGGACTTTGTCTGCGGTACCCTTGATCCAATACCCAGTGTGATCATTGGAGGTGAATGCGTTGAAAATACCTCCCATCCCCTCGATCGTTGAGGATATGGTAAAGCTGTCAGGGTATTTCGCCGATCCTTTGAAGGCCATGTGTTCAAAAAAGTGGGCGATTCCTGAGTTTTTTGCGTTTTCATACCTGCTTCCTGATCCGACGAGAAGTAATACTGTGGCTGACTCAGCGCCTCCGGTATCGACGAGTATCGTACGGAGGTGATTGGATAGAGTTTTTGAGGTCACATGCATAAGTTGCAAGTATAGCAAAGGAGATGGGAATATATGTGAACGTTTACGAAAAAATTCGAACCTTTTTTAAAACCGAATCGTGTTAGCTCC
>CAZIUF010000034.1:0-7764 GCA_964542665.1 uncultured Gammaproteobacteria bacterium
GTCTGCTACGATGATGCATACTTCTTTTGCTTGGTATCTGCTCATACCTTCAACAGCTTTGCGTTTAACGATCTGTTGGACTGACTTGTCTATGCTCAGATATATATCCCGACCATCTTGGCTATCGAGTTTATCTTGCAGTCCAAATATAAGCGGTCTTTTCGTAATATCACGCTCACCGATATATATACCCGATAGTCCGCGTAATTCATCCTCATAATATCCTTCAAGTCCATAGTAGCCGATTTGGCTCCCATCGTCACGCTGACCAACAAAGCCAAGAAGAGATGCGGCAAGTGATGCTTCGGGATAATCACGCTTGAGCTTTTGATCCCATGAGATGCCTTTGAGCGGTAAAAGGCGAAGAGTTTGGAGTTTTTGTGCTGAAACGTCTTTTGCGAGCATTGCCCAGCGGGCAGAACCAGACTGTAACCGAGCTGAGATGCTCGCAACACTCAGATCAAGTATCTGAGCTATTTGATCCATGCCTATCTTATCTGGTTTAAAAAAAAGCGGGTCAACTTGTACGTCATAGGTGACTGAACTACCTGCGAGCAGCTCACCATTTTTATCATAGATCACTCCTCGACTTGCTGGAAGAATCTGTTTGTTGAGATAGTCTGCGGTATCTGCATCTTGATCAGAAGTAAAAAACTGTATCTTGGCAAGAGATAACAGTATTGCTACATAACAGGTCAAAAATGCAATAAATACAAATTTGATTTTATACATGAATTCTTATTTCCACAGATGGTAATCAACAAACATATTGATTATGCGTGTCACTTGACTAGTATGTCAACACAAGTTACATAACTCTACCGAGTGGCCACGACAGCAGTATCTAGCCATTTTATGGCAGATTTAGGCGCAGAGTATCCGTAGGCCTCAAATATATCTGATAGTGCGTGCACTGATGACTGAGCAACAAGCTTTTCTTCGAGTTTCATGTTTTCTTGTTTGTACTGAGTGATTTCTTTCTCATAATACATAGCCTTATTGGTCATACTCATGGCTTTTACGTTCACCGTCACGTTGGCGACTATGAGCAGTATCACAACCAGAGCCCACACCATCCGTTTTTTAGTTATCGCGAGCGTTTTAAGATTGAACATAAATACGTAAAATTGATGATCTTTCAAATGATTTGTCCGAAACTTGACTTCCTCTGACTCTTACCAGCTCTTTCAGCACCTTTTTTCGTGCCCAGAGCTTCACAACTCTATCTTCTCCCGAGTGAAATGTAATAACCGCTAACTTTCCACCAACACCTAGGATCTCGATAGCTCCCTCTAACCCTTTCGTAATCTGCTCATATTCTTGGTTTACTTCTATCCTCAAAGCTTGAAATAATGCCGCTTGTTCATTGCTGTATAGCGTGCCCTCAAGACTGGTGAGCAAATCTCCCACTGTCTTAATCTCATGTGCGCTTCGATATCGCACGATTGCTCGGGCAATATCTGATGCACGTTTGAGTTCGCCATACTTCATCAATATATTTGTTAATCTCTGCTCGTCATATTCAGTTACTACTTCAGCCGCCCTCGCCGCCCCCTTTTGTTTTGCTTGCGAATCTATTACTAGATTCAGCGGCTGAAGTGGAAACTGGTATGAAAATCCTTCACCGTGATACATCTGATTCATCGAAAGCCCAAGATCAAATAACACCGCGTCTACTTTGTCAAAATGATTTTGCTTTGCTATCTCAGCAATATCGGCATAGTTTCCAAGTACTAGGCGTAGCTTTTCATCAGCGATAATATCTTCATTTGTATTTTGAAATCTTTTTATCTGTTCTTCATCTGCATCTATAGCAAGTACTGAAGCCCCAAGCTTGAGTAGTGCTTGAGTATGTCCACCTTCCCCAAAGGTTGCGTCTACTATCTTCATCCCCGGTTTGATGTCAAGGTGCGTCAAAACTTGTTCAAGCAATACTGGCGTGTGCATGTACGATTTTCAGAAACTCAACAGGTATTCGAAAAACTTTGCAATTTTCTTCATGATTATTTTCATATTTCATTGACCGACGATTTATAATGACTCCATGCATCCTCATCCCAGATTTCAAAATGGTCTCCTACTCCAACGATCATGACCTTCTTCGATAACTTGGCAAAATCCAATAGATTCTTTGGGATCAAGAATCTACCCTGTTCATCGATCTCGGCATATATCGTCGATGCAAATAGCAATCTTCGATCTGCAAGCTTTGTATTGTCCAAAATCGATACATTAAACAGCTCTTTTGCCTTTGACTCGTAATCAACTCCGTCATAACCTGATAGACATCGATCAAATCCACGTGTCAATACGAACGTTGTGCCCTTGAGCAACTCACGTATTTTTTTAGGTAACAAGACTCTGCCTGGTCCAGAGAAGTTTACTTGAAATTCACCTAAAAACAACATATGTAACCATTCTTCACCATTTTTCACCTTGTGTCAAGGGGTATTTGCATACATTGTGATATAGATTGTTCTGATAGCCTGAGGCAAGTTATTACTCGACGAAATAGTCAACTATTTCACCTATTTTTTGGGTCAAAACATGTGAAATTTGTCACAATTAGGTGGGTTTGGGTGAAAAGTAGGTATTCAAGTAATCATTACAGACTCAAATTAATAGCAGTAATAGTTGTACTCAAATTACAAAACGATGACTGGAACGGTTGTATATGGGGATTTTTTGCTGAATCTCTGTTTGAGCGATAGCGAGTTTACCAATCGTAGTTCATTTTGCATAAAATGAACGTACGAGTGGTTATACCCGTAGACCTGTCGGATGTTAGGGTTAGATGAAGCAAAAAATCACCGTATACGACCATTGAAATCATTTTGCTTGTTCTAGCCCTTCTATTTACTCTGATATGGTCTAAAATAGATATACATGAATCGTTTCTTCGCAAAAACACGTTCGTTTATCTTTGCGCAACAGTCTGGAATCATTTCGACTACTTTACTCATATCGGGTATGCTGCTGTTGGCCCGAGTATTCGGTCTGGTGCGCTACCGCGTATTTAATAGTTTTTTCTCAAAGGAAGAGCTTGAAATATTTTTTGCTGCATTTCGTACTCCAGATTTCCTGTTTGAACTGCTTATCACTGGTGCGCTGACCACGTCATTTATTCCCTTCTTTCTCAAATACCACGACGACCCACGCAAACAAAATGCAATCATTTCGTCGGTAATCAATCTGATATGCGTCACCCTCGCCATATTAGTGGTCATATTGGTGATATTTATGCCCGTTGTCGTCCGGGTCACCGTGCTTGGATTTGATGAGGAGTCGCTCAGTAAAGTCGTCTATCTTTCGCGCATCTTTCTCATTGCACAACTTCCCTTCCTAGTCCTGGGTAATATCGCAACTGGCCTGTCACAGGCATATAAACGCTTTCTCATCCCCTCATTCGCGCCAGTCATGTACAACATAGGGATTATCATCGTGACTGTCCTACTCGCACCAAAGTATCATCTTGATGGAGTTGCCATAGGGGTCATCGTGGGAGCAATCCTTTTCTTTTTGGTACAAGTACCTCAGATACTACAGCTCAGTTTCCGCTATCAACCAATCATCACTCATCTGAAGGAAATTAGACAGTTTTTAAGAACTATCACTCCCCGTTTATTTACCGTCTTAGCAGCGCAAATAGAGGTCACGATAGATCAAACACTTTCAACGCTCGTGTCATCTGGTGCATATACCATATTTTATTATGCACAGCACTTACAACTTCTCCCCGTATCGATCATCGGCATGGCTTTTGGTCAAGCATCACTCCCCTACCTCTCAGAAATCTATCAGAAAAATCAGATAGCTGAGCTCAAAAAAATTGTAGTTGACTCATTGAGTAACTTGCTCTTTGTCACAGCCCCCATCATGGCCTTTTTCATCGTTGCGCGTACACCCATCGTCCGGCTTATCTATGGAGGTCAACGATTTGACTGGGCAGGTACCGTGTCAACCGCCGAGACCATGTCGTATTTTGCCCTTTCTATCCCTTTGCATAGTTGTTACTACTTTCTTACACGATGCTACTATGCAACACTTGATACCAAAACACCATTTGCGGTCAGTATCGGTGCAATTGGCCTAAATACGGCACTTAGTTATATTGCCGTGGCCGTACTTCAACTACCCGTGTGGTCATTGGGCATCACCTTTAGTATCGCTATAACGCTCCAGGTGATACTATTGCTCGTCCTATTTCATCTGAAGATGAAAGGGCTTGAACTCATGACTCTCGCAAAAGAAGTCGCCAAGATAGTGATGGCAGCCATCCTTGGTGTCGCGGTCATGTACCCAAGTCAACGTATCTTTGACGGTCTGATCTTTGATACAACGCGCACGATCAACCTCGTATTCTTGCTGATGAGTACAGGCAGCATCCTGATAATCAGTTATATTTTTGCCTGTTGGGCACTCAATGCACGTGGACTTTCCTTTGTGTGGCAATCTCTGTTGAGTGTCAGAAAGACCAAAAATCGTGTTGCAGATACATTTATCAATGTAGATATACAGTAATTATTACATTTTTAGTTAATCAATATGAAAAAAATCATGTTTATCATCGTTTTTTTGGTCACGGTCGTTGGCAGTGTGTATATAGTCTATCGTGAGGGCATACTCCCTGTAAATACGCTCGATACAGCTCCTTTGACCTTTGTCGTCCGAAAAGGCGATACGGTTAATATGATTATCAATAACCTTGCGATGGAGCGAGTGATCCGCAATCGCATCGTGATGTATGCCATCGTTAGAAAACTTGGGATTGAACGAGATATTCAGGCAGGTAGCTTCAAGCTTACGCGATCAATGGACGCATACGAAGTAGCTCAAGCACTCACCAAGGCCACAGATGACGTCTGGGTCACGGTCCGTGAAGGACTACGCAAGGAAGAGATCGCTGACATATTTGCAAAGGACCTACCAACTTTTGTCCCTTCTGAGTTTATAAGTAAGGCAGATGAAGGATATTTATTTCCCGATACGTATCTCGTGCCGCGTCAAGCTGACGCAGATTTTATGATTAGTTTGATGACAAATACGTACAAATCAAGGGTCGATCAGACTGTGCGAGATCAGATGAAAAAAAATAATCTTACTGAAAAAGATGTGATCATCCTTGCGTCTCTCGTTGAACGTGAGGCTGTTGGCTCATCAGATAGACAGGAGATTGCATCTATCTTGCTTCGTCGTCTAGGTGAACCAATGCGACTACAGGTCGATGCGACAGTCCAATATGCACTCGGATATCAACGAATTCAGAAAAGTTGGTGGAAAAGACCACTCTTTTTTGAAGATCTTAAGGTCGAGTCACCTTACAACACCTATGAAAACGATGGTCTGCCAAAAGGTCCTATTTGCAATCCAGGACTTGCTGCCATCAAAGCAGTTATCAACGCTGATCCTAGTACCGAAAATTTATTCTATGTTCATGATGCAAAGGGTAATGTGTACTATGCAAAGACCTATGATGAACATTTGGTCAACGTAGAAAAGTATGTGGATGGGAAGTAAGCTATTGTTCAGTCCAATAATTATGTCTTAGAGTTCGAACTATTACTATTAGAATCATGCAAAAACAAGAATTGCGTGATATCTCGAGTTTTACCTATGAACATCCAATGAATAAAATCGTGAATATAATACCTTTTGTATGAAAAATTTTGCCTGCTATTAAAATTATGAGCAAAAAAATAATCGTGGCAACATTATTTTTTCTTACGATTATTGCATTTGGTTCCTTGTTTCAACAAAATAGGGCAAGAGAAACTTTTGAAATGAAATCTAAGTGTGTGACTTATAAAAATAATATCGAGAAAGAACTAGCAAAAACTTCATGGAGCAGTTATGTAGTAGATGAAATATTCTACAGTCCAATTAATAATTCATGCTACTATGCTGTGATTGCCCAGCAGAATAACAGGTTAGATCCTTACACTGCATATATTATTTGGGATTATTTAACTACAGAGATGCCATTCTATCGAGATACAAGTTTAACAAATGGGCAAAATATCTCTGATATTTATCATAATGCAAAAAACTATTTAAAGGGAACAGGTAAATTAAATTTTTCCAACAAAGACTGGAATTTGTCTCAACAATAACTAGAAGAATATTGTCCTAGTTCAAAGGATCTGACTCGGTAGAAGAATTATCACTCATCGCTTGTAGTACGACTTTTCTCGGCTTTGAGCCTTCTGCAGGGCCAACATACCCTGCATCGTGCAGCTCATCCAGTATGCGGGCTGCTCGTGCATATCCTACCTTGAGACGTCGTTGGAAAAGTGAGGCTGAAGCTGTTTCGAGACCACGAATAAGCTCTAGAGCTTCGTTAAACATCGAGTCTCTGTCCCCGCTGTCATACCCGTTTGCTCCACCAACAAAATCATCCTTGGGCGCCTCGGTGACCTCTTCTGTGTATGACACCAGAGGATTGTGTTGCTTAATGAAGTTGACCACAGCAGTCACTTCTTTATCAGATACAAAGGGTCCTTGGATGCGCTTTGGACGCGGAGTATCTGAAGCAGAATAGAACATATCACCTTTACCAACAAGATTCTCAGCACCGGTCGTATCCAAGATGACTTTTGAGTCGATACCTGAAGCTACGTTAAAGGCAATACGAGTAGGGACGTTTGCCTTCATCAATCCAGTGATGACGTTAACAGATGGACGTTGAGTAGCAAGTACGAGATGAATACCAACAGCACGTGCTTTTTGTGCAATACGCACGATTGGGCCCTCAATATCTGCTTTTGCAACCATCATGAGGTCGGCAAGCTCATCGATGATAAATATGATATATGGCTTTTTCTCGATATCGGGAAGTTCATTGTAGCCCTCAAGATTGCGCACTTCGTGTTCACGTAGTGCTTTGTAACGCGCGTCCATTTCGGCCAACGCCCAGCGCAATGCATTGATGACCTTTGACGGGTCAGTGATGACTTCGGTCATCAGATGTGGCACACCGTTATATCCGGTCAGCTCGACTTGCTTTGGATCAACGAGGACCAACCTCACTTCTGATGGTTTTGTTCGCATAAGCAGTGTCACAATCCACGCATTGATAGCAACAGACTTTCCTGAGCCGGTCGTACCTGCAATGAGCGCATGCGGCATCTTGGCAAGGCTCACTGCTTGAGTTTCACCCGCAACATCCAGACCAAGCGGGACAAGGAGTGGGTCTTTGCTATTTTGGAATACCTTTGAACTAAGCAGACGTTTGATGGTGACCAGTTCAGATTTCTTATTTGGTATTTCGATGCCAACTAGTGATCGACCAGGAATAGGCGCTTCGATACGCACCGTACCTGTCGATGAGGCAAGTGCAAGCGCGAGGTTTGATGACTTCTTCATGATCTCAGAAATATTTGTGCCCACGGCCACCTCAAGCGCATACTGCGTCACGGTTGGGCCCGGATTGATTTCTGCTACACGTGCTTTGATACCGAAGCTTCGAAGCGTGTTTTCGATGATTGAGGCGTTGGCTGAAGTGTCTCCTCGATCAGCAGGAGACGTAACATCCTGGAGAATATCGAGGCCAGGATGGACCCACATAACAGACTGTGCACGTGATACTTGATTTACTCGCATATTTGAGTTGAGCTCAGCAGGTACTGCTGGCCGTGGTTTAAGTTTTTTCCCATCAACTATGTAAGCATCCTCGACGGGTACTTTGATCAATGGAGCAACCTCCTCTTTCTTTTGCTTAGTTGGCTTGTTGGCAAGATGTTTATCACTAATATATTCACCTTCATC
>CAZIUF010000035.1:0-7243 GCA_964542665.1 uncultured Gammaproteobacteria bacterium
CATTTCTACCCTTACCAGATCTAAGCTGAGTGCTACTTTGGGTCTGCTAGCTCAAGTGCCGGGGGCCAATCAAGAAATCGACTGGACCTTTGCTAAAGCAATGCGCGGGATGGGTTTTAGACATATTCCTCGTGCAGACGGGATGACGCCCCTCGCAAGATCAGATCGAGTCAACAAATATGGCACCGTTAGCTTGTCTGAAGCTGGAGTAAGCAGGAGCGGGGCGATATGGTATAACCCAGGAGCAGAGATTGGATCGAACATTGTAGGATGGTGCGATGTCAATATGGAGTTGGACACTGGAATATGGGGGCTAAATGATCCCACAAAAGAAGGAACATACATTATTAAAAATAGAACAGACCAAATACTTGATCCAAATGGTCAAATAGACCGCGACACAAGACCACTGTTACGTGAACAAGTATCGAGGGCAGCAGAAAAGATCATGTCATCCCATCGTGCTCTCGAATTGCAAATGGTACCAGTTGAGGGTGGCCTAACTGGGGGAGCACGCAAATGACCCCTACTTCGCACATGTATTTGCTGCTACGCTCGTTACATCTACTGTCACTCCAGGCACGAGGCGCGTGATCTGGGTCACCGCATTTTCATTGGCTTTTTGCAAGATTCCACCCGAGCACGCAGATGATCTGATCTGCTCGACAGCTCGATTGCGTGCTTCGCTCTCCAGATCTTTGTTTGGTTTACTCAAGATACCCGTTTTGCGGTCAAATACCCGCGTTTGTGGCTCATTGAGTCTGACAGAAAACACCTCAGGCGCCGGGAGGCGCACTACGATCTTGTCACCTTGGGTTGACACATCAGTACTCGTCATTTTCCCAAGATCTATACCCGCGACGACCTCACCGGTTGCGATGAGCAGGAGTTTATCGCCAAAGAGGAGATCTTGGATGATGCCTTGGGACTCGACCGTACCCACATCAATGATTTTTTCGACGGTATAGGTCGTGGTTTCGAGGCGGGCGAGTGACTGGACGCTTTTGAGCACCGCATCAGGTGTTGGACGCTCAACAAATGCAGGTTGTGGTGAGAGACGGTTGAATACCACGTAGGCGCCAAATCCGGCAAATCCTAAGATGACGAGAAATAGAAAGACCTTTATTTTTATGATCATCTTCCTATTATACGATCTTGGGGTAAACTATGCGTAGAAGTTCACGAATTGAAAATTTCTCGGTAAGCCCGAAATGACGATCCGATCCATCGACATCACAAAAAGACTTGGCCAATTTCTCACCCTTATTCTGGTGATAGGCGCATTTGTGCTTTTGCCCCACGTGGCCTCGGCTCAAGCAAACAATAAGTTTGGCATCCATCTTGCTGTCACCAGCGACGAAGATATCCAAAAAGCTGCTGAACTCGTCAATAGCAATGGAGGAGACTATGGCTATATCACGCTTGTCATCCAGGAAAACAATCGCGATGTCGGCTACTGGCAAGGGATTTTTGAAAAACTTCGCGAAAAGCACCTGATCCCGATCATTCGTCTTGCGACACAGCCCGAAGGCGAAAACTGGCGCGCACCCAATCCTGAGGATGCAAGCGCGTGGGCTGAGTTTTTGAACAAATTGCACTGGGTCATCAAAGATCGATACATTATCCTCTTCAATGAGCCCAATCACGGGACTGAGTGGGGCGGGGCAGTTGACCCGGTGCGCTATGGCCAGATTGCAGCTGATTTTGCATATGCGCTCAAGCAGAAGTCACCTGATTTTCGCATCATGCTCGCTGGATTTGACCTCGCCGCACCTCAATCACCACCAAACTATTACGACGCGTATCAATATATCCAAGAAACATCGAAATCATTTTGCGATACACTCCAATCACGAGAACAGAAGTGTGTAGACTACATCGACTATATTTCATCACATGCTTACCCCAATCCGGGCTTCCGTGGCACACCCTATGACACGGGACGCACCTCGATCCGCGGGTATACGTTTGAGCTGAGCTGGTATCGCCAACTCTTTGGTCGGGATTATCCGGTCATGATCACTGAGACGGGTTGGGACGCGTTTAAAGTCGGTCAATCGACCGCAGCAGAGTATTTTCGCACCGCCTTTCAAGATATTTGGCTTCCCGACAGTCGAGTCGTAGCAGTGACGCCATTTGTGCTTAACTACCAAGGGGACCCATTTTTATCATTTTCGTTTCTCACTTCTGGCGATGCCCGACCATACCAAAAGTACGCCGTCGTTCAGTCTATTTCAAAAATTCCCGGGACACCAAATATCATCGATGAGGCTCAGATCCAGATAGACTTCCCCAAATCTTTTGTTGAAAAGTCCACGTTCACAATCCCTATCTCTATCAAAAACCAAGGCCAACGGATTTGGGGCAGTGGCGAGTATTCGCTTGCTCTTTATCAACTGAGTGATCCCACGGTCGATGTGCAACAGATGACGATGTCACTTGAGGAGACGAGGCCATTTGAAACCTGGAAGGGGACGATAAAGGTAAAAACTGGAGAAGCTACTGTAAATGACGGGACAGTCAGCCTGGCTCTTGTAAGAGGAGACGTGAAAGTGGCTGAGATTGCCCCTCAGTCGCTCCATCTCGACTCTCAACCCTCACTTACCGTCAATACTGAGCTATATGCAAAAGGTTTGAGCACGGCGTCAGATTTTGAGCTCCAGGTCTTTGATCATGATGAGCAGTTGGTCTACACTCAAGAGAAGTTCAAAATCACCCTTGGCCGAGGATATATCGAGCACCTACCAAACATCATCCCGGGTAAAAAATATCGAGTAGTTATCCTCAAGCCGTATTATCTCCCTCGTCAACAAATCATGACGATGTTAGTAGCGGGTAATATAGTTAAGTTTGAAAAGATGCTCCCCCTTGATTTTAACCGTGACGGCAAACTTTCAGCCGCCGATGCGATTGGACTCTTTAAAAGTGAGGGTAAAAATGATATTAGCATGATGGAGAAGGTTAAGCTCTTTTTCCCAAACTAAGCTCACAATTTTGAATAATCTTGAAAATGGATGACTAAGGGGTATAGTTGCACATATGAGTCAGACTGCTGCGATCAAACTTCTGTCAGATTTCATCAGTATTCCTTCTATTTCAACCGATTCTTCGCGGCGAGATGGTATGCAGCGAGCCGTCGACTTTTTAACCACACAGTTAAAAGAGCTGGGGGCTAAAGTTGAAATCGTTGGGACTGATCACTCATTGGTTGCGGGCTATATACACGTGCCTGGCGCCACGACCACGATTGGGATCTATGGACATTATGACGTGCAACCCGATGATCCGCGAGATGAGTGGCTGAGTGACCCATTCATACTGACTGAGAAAAATGGCAAACTGTATGGTCGGGGAGTGGCGGACAACAAAGGCCACATCATCCAAAATCTCGTCGCTATCAAAAACATCCAATCAAGTTTGAGGCTCAAGAGCAATATATTGTGCATATTTGAGGGCGAAGAAGAGTCGGGGAGTGCTTCGTTTGCAAAATATATGTCACATATCACCATGTGCAATCCACGGGTAGTTGATGTATGGTATGTTACCGATACGGGGATGAGAAATACACATACACCACAAATCTATACGGGGCTCAGAGGCTTGCTCTATACAGAGATTTCGATCGAAACTGGTACACGCGATCTACATTCGGGGATTTATGGTAATCGTGTATATAATGCTGCGCATCTACTCAGTGAACTCATTGGCGATTTGAAAGATAGTCAGAACGGCCATGTCAATTTGCCAGGATTTTATGACAATATTAAGTATCCAGATGTCACCGAGTACCAGCGATTACTAAAAATAGTTGAAAAAGATGAGGTAACACGACAAGAGTCTGGGCAATATGCGCTTCCTCCAAGTACGCACCGTCACCCTGAGCTTGATGAAGGGTCCAGTATGCCATTGACTCTTCTCTCCAAACTCCTTCCCTCGTGCGATGTACACGGTATTGAGACGGGATATACTGGGCCTGGAGCGAAAACAGTGATTCCGCGCAAAGCAAAGGCAAAGATCTCGTTCCGCCTTGTGTCCGGTCAAAACCCAGACGCGATTGAGGAATCATTCCGCTTATTTCTCGCAGAAAACATACCAACTGGGGTCAAATGGAACCTCGAAGTCAGTAGCAAAGAGCCAGCCTTTGTCACTGACATCCACGATCCGTGGATGCAAAAAACTGCACAAACACTTGAAAAGGCTTTTGGAGCACCAGTGCAATATAATCGATCTGGAGGATCGATCCCTGCTGCGGGAATACTGCAAGAATTATATATAAAACCAGTGATTTTAACCGGTTTTACCCAACCGGACGATTGCATCCATGCACCAAATGAAAACTTCCCACGAGAAATGTTTGAGAAAGGGATAGAAGTACTTCAAGAGGTTTACGCTAGCTGATCTTACTTCGCTTTTCCCTGATTTTTGATTTCTGAAATGACTGCATCTACTTCAGCATCAGAAGCGAGATAGTACTTTTTCACAAACTTCATCTGATCATCGAACTCGTACACGAGTGGGATGCTGTAGGCGATATTAAAGCCCATGACCTGCTCTGGTGTCATACCCTCAACATGCATACAAATTGCGCGCATACTGTTGTGGCTTGCTGAAATCACCACTTTTTTACCCGCTTTGATGCTGGGCATGATTTCCTCAGTCCAATACGGCACTGCTCGTGCAACCGTATCTTTGAGACTTTCACCAAGCGGAATTTCTGCAGCAGAGAGGCCCGCATAGCGAGGATCAAGTTTTGGATTGCGTTGATCGTCATCAGTCAATAGGGGGGGTGGGGTATCATAGCTCCGACGCCAGATCTGCACCTGTTCCTCACCATATTTTGCTGCAGTTTCCGCCTTGTTCAACCCCTGAAGTGCGCCATAATGCCGCTCATTGAGTCTCCAGGTAGTTTTGACAGGAATATACATCTGGTCGGTGGCCTCAAGTACTGTCCAGAGGGTCCGGATAGCACGTTTCAAATATGATGTATAGGCCAGCTCAAAGGTAAATCCGGCTTCTTTCAGACGTGGCGCAAACATTTTCGTCTGCTCAATCCCTTCGGGAGTCACGTCAACATCCGTCCACCCAGTGAACTTATCAGCCCACGAGGTTTTGCCATGACGGACGAATACGAGTTTGAACATATGATTGAATAGGAAATGTACTACTGCTGTGTTTCAGGATTCATCCTCGTGGATTTGGCTTCGTCGACTTTTTCCATCAAAGGAGCTTCCACCGTAATGCGCGCGCCCGGAACCCCAGACTCTATTAGGACAAATCCCGTGTCAAAGTCATTGCAGTCTTTCCACTTTTGGTAAGGCTCTGCTACTTTAGGATCGATGGGTAACCTACTCAGATAAACATCTGTCCCTTTGACGCCAGTCAGATACTCACATAGCGCAACGATTCCTGGACCCGACGAGCTTGCAAGTGGCACAGGTACTCCCACTGGAAGCGACGAGACTACCTCTGGAGGAAATTGTCCTCTGTAATTTATTTTAAGCTGATCAACTGCGCCCTGAATTGAGCTTGTATAATTTTGTCTTGCAGCATTGTTTGCAAGCTGGAACTGTCGGGTTGGGTTAATAGCAACGAGAGTGATTGAAAGGAGTATGCCCATGATAATCATGGGTACAACAGCAAAAACCATTATCATCACCTTTACCCATACTTTCCACTTTGGCCAGATCCACATCACAATAACCCCAATTGGTGTTAAGAATATGAGTAAAAGAATTGTGATAATCGTTGGAGTACTACTTTGGGGCTGTAAAGACTGGGGTTGGGGAACACTCGTTGGCTGCATCGGAGGAGGATTGGTATTGAATGGCGATGTTGGGACAGGAGCGGATGAAGTGGCTGGGGGTTGGGTTGCTCCAAAAGGAGCAGTATTGGGTTTTGGATCCATATGAATTCCAGTATACGGTCAGCCACGCTCAGTGTCAAACCTCACCCTGACTACTTCCTACTTGTGCTCAAGATAAAGTAGCTAACCAATATTCCCAAGAGCGAAATAATGAATAGAGAAGCGTCTGCCACGAGAGAGGCTCTATTCAGTTCGACCCCGCTTTGTCCAAGAACACCTAAAAATACCCTATTCGCGGAAGATCCAAATAGCATACCGAAACTACCAATCATAATCATTCGCACCAACGATTCTTGCTTTGACATATTTATGAATCATCAAAATGTTATTTAATATCCAGCCTCAATTTCTAACAATCGATTGTACTTACTCAACCGATCAGATCTACTCATCGAGCCTGTTTTGATAAACTCAGCTCCACAGGCGTAGGCCAAATCAGCGATAAAGTTATCCTCAGTCTCGCCTGATCGATGGGAAATGGCGATTTTCCACCCGGCATCTTGAGCCATCCGGATCGCATCGACAGTTTCTGAGAGCGAACCGATCTGATTCACCTTCACCAGAACTGCGCTGGATGCTTTTTCGTCGATCCCGCGCTTGATCCGCTTCGGATTGGTCACCAAAAGATCATCGCCAACGACTTGGAACTCGTATTTACTACCCAATTCCGTAAACTTTTTGAAAGCAGCCCAATCGTCCTCGGCAAAAGGATCCTCAAAGGACTCAATATTGTATTTTTGGCCGATTTTCGAATAAAACTCAGTGAGCTGATCCGGAGTCAGGACTTCGCCCGTCTTTTGCATCACATATTTGCCATTTTTGAAAAACTCGGTTGCGGCTGAATCGAGGGCAAATCCATAATCTTTCGTATTCACATATCCCAGATCCTGAGCAGCTTGGACGATCTCACCAAGTACTTCCTCATTGCTTGAAAGTGCGGGAGAGTAGCCGCCTTCATCGCCAACGAGTGTGGAAAGCTTCTTTTTCTTCAGATTTTTACCAAGCTGTTGAAAGATTTCAGCTGCGATACGAGTCGACTTCGTCGGGATATTTGACTTTGGCACGATCATAAACTCCTGGATGTCAAAGTTCCATCCTGCATGTTTCCCACCATTGACCACGTTCACCATCAGTCGAGGAAAGTTGGCCTTACGATCTGCAAAAAACGCATCATGAAGATATTCCCAGCGCTTTTTGCCTTGTACTGCTGCTGCAGCCTTGGACACGGCCATACTGACAGCGAGGATCGCGTTTGCACCGAGTTTTGCCTTGTTTTCAGTCCCGTCGAGCGCAATCATTTTCTCGTCAATCTTCCGCTGATCTAGGACAGACATACCTTTGAGCGCAGGAGCGATGATTTCATTGACATTTTTGACGGCA
>CAZIUF010000036.1:0-7149 GCA_964542665.1 uncultured Gammaproteobacteria bacterium
TACACCGCTCTCACTCCGTGAGCAACTTGAGATAGTGGTAGGCATGATGCTATAGTATCTGATCGACTTTATTAGTTAGACGTTTTCTATGATTCTCAACCCTTCAATATTTAAAGCATACGATGTCCGTGCAGTGTATCCAAAAGAAGTAGATCCAGAAGGATGGATAAATGTCGTAAAGGGAACATACACGTATCTTCTAAACACACAGAAATCAAAAAGGCTTATCGTAAACGTCAGTCACGACATGCGTGATGGTTCTCGAGAGTTGTACGAGGTGACTATCAAGGAATTAGTAAAGCTCGGTGCAGAGGTGAATGCTTTAGGATTGGCGAGCACTCCTCATAGCTATTTTGCCTTGTTACATCTTCATGCCGATGCAGGTATGCAGATCACTGCCTCACACAATCCAGGTGGATATACCGGGATGAAGTGTGTTGGTCGAGATGGTGATAAGGTCATCAAAATCTCTGGTCTTGCCTTGAAATCATCAGTACTTGATGGAAAGTATTGTCCGGAAGTAGCAGGTGGAAAAATCAATCAGCTAAAGGCGACTCTCGATGATGAGGCACGAGTCACTGTCGATGACTTTCCTCCTATCAAGAAGACTTTCAAGGTCGTTGCCGACACTGCAAATGGCATGGGAGTTACCTATCTGAAAGCATTGTCACAGATCGTGCCTATGCAGATCACGTATCTGTATCCCGAGCTGGATGGCAACTTTCCCAATCATCTGTCTGATACATGTCAACACGGATATTGGGACGTATTATGCGAGAAAGTAAAAAGTGAAGGTGCTGATTTTGGTATTGCGACAGATGGTGATGCAGATCGCATAGCATTCATCGATGAAAACGGACGTTTTCTACCCAATACGCTTATCACCTGTCTTATCATGGACATACTGCATGCTACCGAGGGAGCAAAACTATTTCATGCTGATATCCGATCTATGTTTAATGTGAGAAACTTTGCCAAGACGATAGGTGCGGAAGTCAAAACTACAAAAGTTGGACATGCATTTATTACCGCAGATTTGCAAGCATCTGGGGCGTCATTTGGCGGAGAATCTTCAGGACACTTTTTCTTTAGGAAAAGTGGAGGAGCCGAAAATGCGATGCGTGTCATCATGGCAGTGTTAACTAAAATGCAGGAGACAAACAAAACGATTTCAAAAACTCTTGCTCTGTACGAAACAGCATATGAAGCCGTAGAGCATAACTACATGCTACAGGAAGGAAGCTCCAAAGAAAAGATATTTGACGCCCTAAAGTCAATCTTTACTGATGCTCAGATTGATCTGTTAGATGGTATCAGTATGAGCTACCCTGCCTGGCGGACTAATATTCGCGTATCCAATACTGAGCCTCTCCTTAGACTCAATGTCGAGGCAAACACGCAAGCATTGCTTGATGAAAAGTTTGCATATATGCAGCAAACGCTCATTAAACTTGGTGCACAACCCAAAACGGGGCACTAAACTAGATCTGAGTTAACTCGTATTAATTCAGCCTCAGAGCATTATTGCGGCGGTTGAGTCGTATTTGAGCTTTCTGGTGCGATAAGGTATAATATACACATGTCAGAAAGCGCAAATACGACTCCGACTGGACCCATCCAGCTATCGGCTGTCACAACTGCCTTACTTCAGGCAATCAAGGCTATAAAAGCAAAGGCAAAGCCCGATGAGTACTCGAAAATCACCGTATCTCGTGCGGTCAGTTTTTTCGCTTTCATGTATGAAAAAGTGCGTAATGTGATCGAGTATCGAGATGATCATCTAGTTCGTCGAGCGGCCATCGAAAGAATATTGAGGCGTAGAATATCTCTCAACCCAAGTGGTGAAGGTGAAGGTGAAAACTTGGTTCGAGAACTCCTTTGGGCACGCTATTTTCCTACTGATTCCCTTTCTGAGACCGATATAGTCGGTGTGCAACGCATCCTTGATATCTATCTCTCCATTCGCAAAGACCTCATCACAGGGCGCACAGGAGATCAGAGTAAATATCTCAATGATTTTCTGATCGATCTGCTAACCAGTGAGATAGAGGAGTTTCTGACTCCCGATGTATCACAGAGAGAAAATATATTTACCTACTTCTTATTTCAATCTTTGAAAAACAAGGTGAAAATAGAGGGTATCTCGCCAGATCTTCAAAATGCATATCTGATCGCATCAATTGAAAAAACCTATCGAAAATCAGACACTCCTTACGAGAGATATCACATGTTTAATGTGTTCTATCAGCCTATGGCTACCTACACCATAGATGAGTTGGCTGATATAGTCCCAAAGATTCCTCAAATTTTCCAAAAGATTGATGATACGTTGGGCAATCCAACTCTAGAAAAGCTAAATAAATTTGTAAAAAAGCAGTTGCCTCCATTCTTGATTTTCTTCGATATGATCAAAGCGAGAAAGCCCGATGATCTACAGAGTCTCCTTGCATCAAAGGATAAACTATGGCCAGAAGTGGAGCTCCTATGTAGACAAAAATACACCCAGAGCAGGGGACGTCTTCAAACGCTTGGTATCCGCTCAATCATCTATATCATCATCACAAAAATGCTCTTGGCTGTCGCACTCGAGGGACCTCTCTCACAATACTTCTACAGTTACATCCACTGGGAGTCAATCATCATCAATGCAGTATTCCCAGTTATCATGATGGCGGTCATCATCTTCTTGACCCGTTTACCAGGTGAGGACAATACCAAGCGAATATTTCAACGGATTATGGAGTTTATTGATGCAGATCCAGAGTATGAAAATAGAGTGGTATTGATCGCCAAACACGCACGTATACGTAAACCCACCCTCCAGATCGGGTTTTCACTATTTTATTTACTGACCTTTGCGGTGACTTTGTACCTTATGTGGATTGGTTTGAGTGCTCTTAACTTCAATCTTATTAGCAAAACAATTTTCGTATTTTTCGTTTCGACCATCGCATTCTTTGCTCAGCGGGTCAAGCAGGTCGCAAGTGAGTACAAGCTCATCGATAAAGATACTATCCTGACGCCCTTTGTTGACTTTTTCTTTATGCCCATATTGACGATGGGTAAATTTTTCTCTAGCGGCATGGCAAAGCTAAACTTCTTTACCTTTATATTTGATGTCTTAATCGAAGCGCCATACAAACTGATTATTGAGGTTATTGAGGAATGGATCCGATTTACGCGATCCAAAAAGGAGGAAATCATATGAGTACAACATTTACCAGAGCCATCATCTTTGATCTTGATGGCACAACAGTCAAAAATAGTAAAGGAGCGAAACCGAGTCAAAAAGTCGTTGATGCAATCATTTCTGCACAAGCCGTCGCGCACACGATATTTGCCACTGGTCGTAACTGGAAACTTGCCAAGGACTTGGCTAAAACATTGAATATTAAGGTGCCTGTGGTGACTTTAGGAGGCTCACAGGTCATTGACCCTGTAAATGGTAAAGTTATCTGGGAGCAGGATCTCGATCCAGGTATTGCAGAAAAGGTCATTGAAATAGCAAAGTCGTTTCCCGGTACAAAAATTTTCGATAATGACACAAATAAAACAGGATCATTGAAAACGTATAAAATCAAGCCAGCCATGTCAAGTGTTTGTCTCTATGTTGACGAAAAGCTTGTTAACGAATTTGTAAAACAGGTAAAAAAAATCCCCTTATTGCTCGTTGAGACAACTCCTGGATGGATAAAGGGCATGAACGAAGTTGCTGTCAAACATATCCATGCAACAAAGTTTATGGCACTTCAAACTGTTGCAAAAAAACTAGGACTAAATCCCAAAGAGTGCGTTGGAGTAGGGGATAGTGGCAACGATATCACTCTTTTGAACTTTTGTGGAACAAAAATAGCTATGGGTAATGCAACGGATAGATTGAAAGAATTAGCACATCATATCGCTCCAACTGTGGATGACGATGGTCTCGCATGGGTTATCGAAAAGTTTATTTTGAACCCACCTCCTCCCCTTCCTGTGGTAAAAAAGTGATTCACCGAATGATCACTATATCTTCTTTCATTGTCATCCCGGCCTACGCCGGGATCCAGGCATGATTAGTCACTCAATTTTCGAATGCGACTAGCGACATCTTCAGGATTTGCTTTTGAAAAATAGCTTCCTACTGCAAGCTCATCAGGGATACAGAGTGACGAAGAAGATTTGATGATGGGATAAGACACTTCGTTTACGGCACCATCGATACAAACTTGAATATGACGATTTATCTCATGAATTTGACCAATCTTGGCTAACATCTCCGGCATAAATGTTTGTCCCTGTGGACCTGGGTAAATGGTCATGACTTGAGCATATTTAGATGCATGTAAATAATCAGTCCAGTCTTGGGGGTTATCAGGAGGGCTAAATGTCATCGCAAGCGGGAGATCTTTATATTGTTCCAAAAGGATGTGAGAAAAATTTGTATGCACAAACACACACCTTAATGCGATGTCATCACGGCGAATGCTGGGATCCAGAAAATAAAGACGTATCCACTCTAGCGTCTTGTTGTAATCACTCAACATCAAGTGTATATCAACGACTACTTGGTTGTCATCCCGGCGAATGCCGGGATCTAGATTCCGGGATGAACCCGGAATGACAGATGTATGAGTATCTACAATTACTTCATGCAACACTTCCAGATAATCGTTTAGACCGATCGTCTTATTTGGCACATATATACCGTCTTGTATATCGATCTGAAAGTGAGAAAAGTGGGGGAGCAACATCGAAAACTGAGCTTTACACTCATCTCTATTGGTTGAGAGTGGGGCTGGAATGAGCTTCATAAAACGCATTGTAGCATGTATAATTTGCCTCAGGAAGAGCTCTTTGCGGCCTCCATAGCTTAAAGGATAGAGTACTTGTCTTCGGAACAAGTGATGGGGGTTCGATTCCCTCTGGAGGCACAGGAAATGTGTGACATAGGGCTCGTAGCTCAACGGTAGAGCAGTTCCCTCTTAAGGAATTGGTTGAGAGTTCAAATCTCTCCGAGCTCACATATTGATGAATTTTGGATGTCATCCCAGCGAATGCTGGGATCTCAAGTTGAATTATCCTTCTAGATTCCGGGACAAGCCCGGAATGACAAATGAATACGAATCCTTGGATTTTTATCCAGTATATTATTGCCGCTAGGCATTATCCAGTGATCTTCATAAACACTTGGTGATATGAGATACTACTTTTATGAACTTTAGACGCGATTGGCCCAAGTGGTCAATACTGTCGGTAACAACATTTTTAATGTGCACTGCAACATATGTGTATATGAGTGTTTTGTATCCGGTGTATAAGCCAGAAGTACTTGGAGTTGAAGTTTACAAACGTGAGATTGTGCCGACGATGTCACCAAGTGCCGAGCAACTAAAACTAGATAAGTACTTTGCCTATCGTTATAAACTCAATGGTCGACTGAGTCCACTTGCGAGTCACTCTGCGTTACTCGTCTCTGAGGCTGACAAATACGGCATAGACTACCGGTATGTTACCACGATCGCAACTATCGAATCCAACCAATGTCAGGCAACGCCGGATCGAGATCCATACAATTGCTGGGGATGGGGGATATATCCGGGCAGCTACAAAGAGCCATTCACTGATTATGCCCATGGTATCATGGTAGTGACCCGAGGTTTGGCTAAGAACTATCATCGAAAAGGATTTGACACAGTTGACGATATAGCGCCTATTTATAACCCAAATACTCCAGAGGCGTGGGCAGCAAAAGTCCACAAGATCTTCGATTTGATAGATAGTATGTAGTTCGATAATTGCAACTGTTCTGTCATCCCAGCGCATGCTGGGATCTAGACTATGAAATACTATGTCTACATGCTAACAAACAAACCTCATGGCGTTTTATATATTGGTGTTACCAATAACCTTCAAAGAAGAGTGTACGAGCATAAACTAAGTACCGTTGAAGGCTTTACACAAAAATATCGTTGTAAATTACTTGTATATTTTGAAGAGTACGAGAATATTAACCAAGCAATAGCTCGTGAAAAGCAAATGAAGTGGTGGAAAAGGGAATACAAATTGAACACGATTAAAAAAGTGAATCCAAGTTGGATAGATCTTTCGTTGAAATGACACAAAGATCCCGGGATAAACCCGGGATGACAGAATTATATAGCCCGAGTACTTCTTGTTATTACTGCGTATGTAGCAATCTTTTTTTTGCATTAGGGGGTATGTATCAGTCTTTTCTTGTCATTCCAGCGTATGCTGGAATCTAACAGGATTCATGTTATAGATCCCAGGACAAACCCGGGATGACGATATGAATGGGGTTAGTTCGTAGAACGTGCCACTGAGATTTCTTGAGACATTGAGTACTGAGTACCCTGACTCTTTGATCGTGTTGCAAAGAGACTACCTCGTTTTTTCTTTTTTGAAATCATTGCCTCAAGCCAGGTATTTGACTCACTAACCTGCGCGCCGAGGGTTTTGATAAGCTCGATCATGAGCTCCATAAACCGCACATAGTAGATGCCTTTTTTTTCACTACCATCCATGGCGATTTTTTGCAAAACGCTCAATTTGTCATTCATCTGGAGATTCATCTTTTCAAGTTTTTTGATCTCCTGTTTGATTACCTCTTTTGCTTGTTCGATCTCGCGTTGTTCTTTGAGAGAAGCCTTTTCGAGTATCGCGTCGAACTCTGCCTTACGTGCAGCAAAAAACTGTTGTTCTTGGACTTTCTGAGCTTCAGCAAATGTAGGGATACGAGAGCCACCTTCAGATGACGAAACTGCTTTTGCATAAGATTGTAGATCTGGGGGCAATGAGCCCTGCCGTGGACGAGGAGGGATACGTGATCGTGTTGGAGCAGTTTGGGACACTGATTCAAACGGATTAAAACCCTGTCTGCGTATAGCAGCTTGAGTAGACTTGGATGTCGAACTCTGCTTATTCATCCGATAATTATACTATAGGGCATTTAAAAAGTCAAGTACCTTTTGTTTGCGCAAGAGCGTCTCATACCACTGCATATTGCGTGCGGCTATCTTTCTTTCCTCATCAGTTTTGGCTTGACCAAGGATAGTTTCGAGCTCAGATTGATCTACTTTGATATTTTCTGTATCAGCAATTTTAGCGATTATAAACTCGATTTTATACATAGCCTCGCTATCCTTGTGA
>CAZIUF010000037.1:0-6369 GCA_964542665.1 uncultured Gammaproteobacteria bacterium
CTCAAACCACAAGAAAAACCGCTCATCAAATCCCCCGAGTGCCTCAAATACCGATCTTTTAATCAATAGACACCCTCCCCAGAGTGTCTGAGGGGCACTCCGAAATGCAAGCAATGCAAATAGTGGTATCCGCTTCAGTGGTGTGTACTCGGCCAAAAACCACCACACTGTCGGGAGTGGGTGGGTATACCGAGGATCTGTAGTCGTTGGACATGCCGCATCGATTGCTTCATTATGCAGATCGTGTACCCACTGCAGGACGGTAGCACCGGTGATGGTCACGTCAGGATTGAGGATGAGCAACCACTCGCCTCTTGCCCGTCTCGCACCGGTGTTTGCCCCCGAGCCAAACCCGGTGTTTTTCGGTTGGGGTAGGTACACAACACCGGTTAAAGATGCTTGAGTGATATCAGGGGTCTGATCAACTACCAAGATCTCTGTCTCGGGATGAGCAAGTTGTTGTGCAAGCTTTTTTGTGGGGCCAATAGATCGATAGTTGATGATGATGCAACTGACTTGCGGTGAGGTTTCAAGTGTTTTATCCATGATTTGGATTGATGGGTCAAATAGTCTGAGAGGGTGACATGCCACTCCTCTTTAGTCGATATTTTTCAACGAGCGCACTCACCCCATCAGTACATGCGCCAAAACAAAGGTAAAAATACGTAAATATCGCCATCTTCTCAGCTGCGGGCTCGTTTCCACCTTGTAAAAAGTATGGCGCATACAAAAGAGCGATAAGCGCCATCACGTAGTGCGTCCGAGCATCTACGTGCAATACGACGCTCACGAAAATATATGTCCCGATCCACAAATAATAAGCTGTATTAGAAATATCAGGCACGCTCTGAGCGATGATCACTCCAGCCAAGAGCCAGTTCAGACCAAAAACATATCTATGTACTATGACATCGTGCTGTCTATACCAGCGCCGTAAACGGATGAGGAAATTGGTGATTAGCTCTTTCCCCCAAAGCACATACAGTCTGATAAATTCGCGCCTCCGGTCATCTTTTTGCAAGTGAGCGTGAGGCAATGAGTATTTTTTTGTTAGGATTTTTTTGAGTGCATCTATCAGTTTGCCGATCAGATTGTGTCGGATGACCTGCCAACGGATGAACCAGTAGAGTGGGTAATAGAAAAATCCAAAATACAAGAAAAATATTCGATCGTTTGGAGTTAGCTTACCATAAATGACCACTACCTTGCTCCAGAGGAATGAAAGGAGATTGCCACCCGATCTCGTGTATGTCGCATAGTCACCAAATGAAGCCACCCTGAGCCTCAAACCTCTATGGGAGAGATATTGTAGGGCGAGCTCTGAAGAGCTAAATACCATGCGTAGTCGGTACTTTTTATCCGCAGAGTGTACCTGCGGTTCAAATCCGACGAGGATGATCGACTCACTAGTGTCGATATCAGATGTTTTGAAGTTTTGTCTCACCATCTGATTTCCTTTATTATCCAGTAGTGTCGCTACTACCCCACCGGGGATCACATGAAAATCTTGTTTACGATGCAGCTCGATATCCAAGATACCAAAACGATCACGATCAACATGGAAATACAGCTCAAATCCGTTGGGTACAGCTGATATCGAGTATCTGCTCTCTCTCACCTCAGAGAGGAATCCGTACCTGCTCGCCTCTGCTCGCTTGAAGATGAAGGGGATGCTGAGGATCAGTACTCCAAAAAAGAGCATGAGTAAAACAAACCGTATCCGACCGATGGTCTGAGATGGAGAATTTATAGTCATAATATGCATCATTGATATCCTCTATTTATCATCCAGAATAATTCGTTTAGTGCCTTCGTTTGTCATCCTGAATTTATTTCAGGATCTTTGAATATTTTATATATTGTTCCCTCATTTCAGTTCAAAAACATGTTTGAGTGTACCATATCTCCCCATGAGGATGAGGTACTCACCGCTGAGCTACTTCCTCAAAACCCCAACTATACAGAGTCGCCGGCCAGACTGAGTATGGGTTGGTCTCCAGCGGGTATCGGTCGATGAATACTTCTTTTTTTAGGTTTTTCTCCGCATAGTCGATGACATCGCGGGGAAGCTGATCATAGTCGATGACTATGAATCCAGTTTTGTATCGACCCATCAATCTCTTCAGATCACGCGCCTCACTTACCAACACAAATCTCTCAGAGACGATCTTTGTCCCGTCCTTTAGGGTCGTATGAGTGATCTTTTTCTCGTGTCCGTTGATGACCCCCTGCTCATCTCCCCAATAAAATAGCCCTATTCCCTCATATCCATTACCGAGATACCACTGCACACGATTGATCCATGGATCAATCACAAATGGAGCTGCGCCAGACGCACGCGCCCTGCGTATCGGAGCATAGAGTAGATCATGGTCGATATTGGATATCTCACGGAAGTCACGATTGATCGAGTAGTACTTCTGGGGCTTCGTAGCAAACTTATTGCCATTTGCGATGATGAGTAGTGCAAGACAAAGCCCAATAATCTTCGCATATCTCGAGGTGAATAGCTGAGCTACTTGATAGAGAAAGTAAGCCATCCCGATATATAAATAAGGGAAAATCCCGGTGATGTACTTGGACATGTGGTGTCCAAAAAGAAAACATACAAATATCAATGTCAAAATAATATGTAAGAGAACTGTGTCGAATATGAGAGGTGACTTTTTGCGCAGCAATACAAGCCCGCTGAGACCCATAAAGGTTACGATGCCGTACTCTCTCCAGAGGAATGAGTGGTAATACCCCACGTTATTGGCTCCAAAAAATGATGATCCGAAGTATTGGACGATGCCTCTGGGCAAACCACTTAAGATGAGTATGGGGACTATGACCATGCATAGTGCGATAATATGCACGGTGCGTAATCGTCTATATACCCGCGTGTGTACAGCTGTGCTCAGCAAGAGAGCTCCGATAAAGAAAACTGAAGAGAAATGGGTAAATAATGCCAAAATCAGTACCCCAAGCAACGCGATCGATCCTCGCCTACTCCATCGAGAACTTAGGTAACTCACAAGAATCAGTCCAAGGATATACCAGAGTTGCTGGGTAGCATAACCACGAGCTTGGAGAGACCATAAGATTTGGATATATGCGGTAGCTGTGAGTAGTCCAGCTCCCCACGCGATCACCATGGGCATATACTTTTTGGCTAACAAAAACACCAGTAGCGGCACAAGTGACCCCGCAAACAGTGCGGGGATCCGAGCAACCATCTCAGACTCACCAAATACCCGGAAGAGTCCTGAAGTTACTAGATGGGTAAAGAGATTGTTTGGCTCGAGCGTCAGCCAGATATATTGATAAAATCGCCACCCATACTCGAGGATATACCGTGCCTGGGTAGCAGTAGAAAACTCATCTACCCAAAACGGGTAGCTACCCCACCCCCGCAAACGCCAGGCGAATGAAATCAAAAGTAATACAAAGGCACTAAAGAAAAAAAATATGCGATACCGCATCTCTATCGCGACCGCATTACACTTCTTTTTTATGTAGATAATCCAGAGCATATGGATTCAAGTATACCCTTATCAGTTAATTATCACGCGAGATGTTTAAACTGTCATCCTGTCGCTTTTTCTCTTTCCGTAATAAATAAAGCGATCCACATGCAAACAACATAATAATAAGGGTTGTGTCCCTCGATAAATCACTTGCATGTCTTACCAAAGACTGTTTAAAGATGATGTGGTAAGTTTTATTTTTTATCGCTATAAATTGAAGGTGTTTTGTGTTATTTTTTTTGATGATCGTAGTAGCCACTCTGTTTTGAATAATCGGATTTACGTATTTACTCCCAAAGATGATTTGGCTTATCCAACCTGCTCTAGACCCTTCGTACACAATCCAACGATCGGGATGTAAAAGGGGAATATAAGCAAATGAATCGGTACTATTGGTGTGCTGTGCTTCTTCTCCATTAATCATAGTTAGATTGGTATCGTTGATACTGTCTGTCTTACCTAAATTCGCTCTGATTCGATAAACTACAATCGAGCGAGATTTTTCATTTGCAGTGATCATTTCGTTACCAAGATTATCTGTGTCAGGATCACCAACAAAAGCGCCATAGTACTGGAGCCTCTTATCACTAGATAGTCTTCTCTTGATTTCCTTAAAATTATTTGTAAGTTTATCGTGTATCAATATCGTATCTACTCCACTTTTCTCTAGATAACCTATAGTGGGGGGGCTAACAAGCATTGCAGTCTTATTATAAAATCTAATTTGTTCCTCATTAAAAGGATCGACTCCATTGACCAACTGTTTTCCATGAATTATCTGCCCCATGAGCATGTGTGGCGCGGGTACACCGTAAGTGCCGTTAGATAGTTGTTGAGGATAGACGACCACTGATTTGATGGATTCATCATTTCTAATGCGTTCATATGTCTTTCTCATGCTCTGAATATTTGTCATCTGTTGCCAAGAAGGGTCTTTTGTTTGTGATTCGCACAGTATCATCACAATTATGATTATAGAAATTAGGCAATAAAACCTCCTTATACCAACATAACTTCTTGAAAATTGGTCAAGGGTGACGCTCACCAGTATTGCCAAGAAGAGTGATGCATATAGATTTAAGCGTGAGACAGCTCTAAAAATGTTGAAGTATTTGAAATACAGCTCGTTTATCGGATGAAGTAGTGGGATATTCGATGAAATGAGTATGGTGATGAGGATACAAATCATAAAAACCCGCATTACTTGTACATTTCTGTGTTTTATCAGGCCAATAATTGCAATGAGGAGACTGGTGTATCCAAGAGGATTGTCTCCCAATCCGGTCATGCTAAATACGCTGTCTCTCGCAAATGCAAAGTACGAAGCAGGATTCAACAAGTACGATGTGACACCTAAATCTCGCCCAACTTTCAAACCGGCCGCCCTACTCGAAAGCACGGCTAAATTAGTGTATATATATTCAATATTCGTAACTATGAATAAGGTAATAAATGACCCATAAAAAACAAGGAAAGATTTAACCAAGTTATATTTGCTTTCTTTCTTTTTATAGGGATATAGCAAAAAGAGTGGTACCGAAAGTAGCAGATTAAAGAAACACCAATATGGATTAATATAAAATGCAAGAATTGATATTAAGTGAGTCAGTAATAACTGATATGTACTTTTCCTCTCTAAATAATTAAGGAAGCCGAGAAAGAACAGAGGTATTACCCATATTTGATTGAGGGATAGTGCTCCCCTCCCCATCAGTATAAAGTAGTATGAGAACCCGAACACAACACCGCCAACCATACTTGCAAGATGACCTTTTGAAATCTTTAGGCAGAGTAAATATGTGATAAAAGCAGTGATGGGGTAGGTTATTAGGGAAGCTATGTTGGATACCAACACGATCGAGTCAATTGTCCCCCCAAGCCAGGTCATTATCCAGATAAGAAAAGAATAGAAAGGTATCTTATAAGGAATAAGGGTAAGATCGTAACCGTATGGGTACCCAATGAGGCTGTTTGATTGAAAGTTACCGCTTCTAAGATGTTCTACAATCTGCCCCCAGTAGAACCATAATGTTGCATCTGTATCCACATCTGACATACCGTATACACTCCCAATATGGACAATGCGAGGAAAGAAAATTATACCGGTAATGAGGAAATAAAACGCAATGATAAAAATATTCTTCATATTAGTTTAGTCCAGAGTTATGCTTCTTGTAGACCGTGCACAAAGCATCACCTTGCATGAATTGGTTTGCAACCATGTCAATAGGAAGGAGCAGCAGCCAGCAAAGCAGGTAGAGGATCTTCCCTGAACTCTGATGCCTTATCCCCAAACGCCGACTAAGCGACGCGCCGATGACACCCATGGAGTACGTCCTTGCCTCACTCAGATATAGATTGTGATTAGTCATTGCTTGGGTCAGACCATCTAGGGTAAAAATAGTCCAGTGAGTATCGTCATAAAAACTGTCCCAATATTGCCTAAATAATCGTTGAGACAAGCTTTGGCCATTGGGTGTCATAATCATGAGCTTCCCTCCCGGCTCAAGAAGAGCACTACACCTCTCAATGAATCGATTATAGTCATCAACATGCTCTATCACATGTGACGCACGCATGAATGCATATTTCACATCGCTTTTGTAATCCTCCATCGTGCTATTTTGTACCGTTATGCCATAGCGCTCATAGGCTATCTTACATGCATTTTCATTAATATCCATTCCGTATTTTTTCCACTCGCTAGGGAGGTTTTTAAGAAATATCCCACTACTACAGCCGATATCTAAAAAGTTTCCGTATTTTTCTATCTGTGCAGCTGGAGTAAGTAGGAAGGTTATAATACGGGCAAGCAAGGTAGGTCGTTTTAGATACGCCTTTGCCTGGGTCGCATTGAACC
>CAZIUF010000037.1:6379-6673 GCA_964542665.1 uncultured Gammaproteobacteria bacterium
TGAACCAGTCCCGAAGCTTTGATATGAGTGCATTGTCGTTCTTTTCAAAAACAAAGGTGTCGTAGGTTTTTTTGTACTCGTCAGTTGCCTGTTTAGAGGAAATTTTAATGACGCGTTCTTCTGGAACGTAGATGACAGCACGCGGCGTAAGGCACGATTCTACTAGGTTAAACTGTTTCATGATGAATAAAAAAATCTTGCACTGTAAATGCAATCACTCAGATATAGAATTGGGATTTCAGATGATACACTTATTATACTAATTTGATATGCAAATATTCTAGGCATATAAAA
>CAZIUF010000038.1:0-6570 GCA_964542665.1 uncultured Gammaproteobacteria bacterium
ATCTGACGGATCACCTGATCAACCGGAAGTTTGGGTAAAAATGCATGGTATGCACTGCTCCCGGTCAACTCGATAGTACCTTGGGCGACGAGTTGAGCGATGTCAGCGATCAACTGCTGATATCCGTATTTATCCCATTGGAGAACAAGACATCCCGTGATGTTCATCGTCACACGGGCTTGAGGATTTTTTTTCAGTCCTGCAATGATGGGGATATAGGACTCAACAGTCACTTTTTGCACGACATCTTTCTTCTGTACCGGAGGCTGGTACAAGTGGAGAAATAAACCAAGGTTGGTTTTCATGTGTTTAGATTATACCATCAGTCTATACCACCGCAAGAAGACATGTAAAAAATGCCGTTTTAAAGTGTATAGATAACTTGCTTGTACCAGTCGCGGTATTTCTTGGCCGAGTGCTCCCAAGAGGAGTCAAATTTGAGACAGTTCTCGATGAGTTTGTGCCAGTTGATTTTTGATGAAAAATAGACCTGAGCCTCAACTACAGCTCCATAGAGGGCCCATGGGGTACGACTTTCAAATGAGAAGCCATTACCTCGTCCGGTCGTCGGGTTGAAATCAGTCACCGCGTCGTTGAGTCCGCCGGTGCGACGAATGATCGGTACCGCACCGTAGCGCATCGCCTCAAAAGCCACGATCCCGCCTGGTTCAAATGAGCTGGCGAGCAGCATCGCGTCGGCGCCGGCAAATATATTGCGTGGCATAGAGAAATCCGCGACGAGCCTCAGTCCGAGTTGCTTGCCAAACTGTCGCTTGAGTTTGAAAAGCTGCTGACAATAGTGATCATCTCCCCGCCCGATGACGATAAACTGTAGATCGCTTCGCTCGCGCAATAGGTTCGGTAATACTTCAAGCACGAGATCCCAACCTTTTTGCGGCGCAATACGCCCGACCGAGCCGATCACGAACTTGGTCTCATCGACGGGTAATCCGAATAATTCTTGGAGATGACGTTTATTTTCAAGTTTTGCTTTGATAAATGCTTTAGGTGAATAGTTTCTATAAATATTTTTATCATTTTCTGGATTGAACTCTTCGAAGTCCAGCCCGTTCATGATCCCGGTGAGTTTACCTTTACACATGTTCAAATACTCCTCCAGCCCTTCGGCATACTCAGGGGTGAGGACTTCACGCGCATGCGTCGGGCTCACCGTGTTAACGCCGTCTGCATACAGTACACCGCGCAGCAGTGGATTTTGCATCTGCAAAGCCTTGTCTGTGATCCCTGCCAGCAAACGACTCCCGGTGTCGTTGAGTTTGTCGGTGGCATAGCGGAAATCATAATTTCCTTGATAGGCAAAGTTGTGGACGCTGTACACGATCCGCGTATCTCTCAGCAATTTTTTATATCGTGGACTGCGTTTCGCCCAATCGATCAGATACCCCGTATGCCAATCATGACAATGAATCACATCAGGAAGCCACGAATCAGGGTCAGTCGAACGTTTATACAGTAACCACTCGAGTGTCCCCTTGCATAGGAGCGCAAACCGGATATGGTCATCTTTGTATCCGAACACATTCGCCCGCAACTCGTAATACTCTCGATTTTCGAGAAGATATGCGGTGACTCCACTATCAATCTTGCACGAACGCATGTTACAGATCAGATACTCAGCGTTTTCAGCGTCTTGCACCGGCTCGGTAGCGCGGATCGGAGTTGCCTCATCATCGATGAGCGGTACGCGTAACCATTGAGTGTCGATGACCGACCCAGGAACTTGTTCCTTCATCTCACCGTATTTGGGAGTGACCACGCGGACCTCTAGACCAAGCTTGACTTGGGCTTTTGGTAAAAAATACATCACCTGACTGAGTCCACCGACAGTCACAAATGGTGCTACTTCGGCAGCGATATGCAGTATTTTCATTGAGGCATATCATACACTCCTCATGTTTGCATTGTCAAATCAATGTATACACCATGTTCAACCGAGCGCAGTATTAGCACTTTAGAATGTTGTAACAATATAAATTGTGCTAATTTGCCGATTATTTCTTAATTTAAGATCTATATTTCATGGTTTATATTTTAAGTTTCATGTTTCATAGTTCATAGTCCCCTTGTACAATACCCGTAGGAATCTATGCAAAAAATCAGCGATATTCTCGAAAAGTTCAATCCAACGGAAGACAAGTACCTCTCGCGGGAGTTTCAGTCGTATGCGATCTACCTTTGCGACAAACTCGGTGACCCGACTCGGAAAAGTCTGTATATGCGACTCGCCAAGATACTCCCCCGCCCCGCGCTTGAGCAAGCGTTGAAATTCGTCGTCGATAGTCGGGCAACCAGAAAGGGTGCACTTTTCATGTGGAAGCTCAAAGAGATGGGTGTGATGGGGAAGAAGAAAGTGTAAAGTGTTGAACGTAGAGTGTAAAACTGGGAGTAGCTGTGATGATGTATAGAGATTTTTACTGAATCTCTGTCTGAGCGATAGCGTGTTTACCAATCGTAGTTCATTTTGTAATTTGTTTACATAAAAATGAACGTACGAGTGGTTATACCCGTAGCAGTCACGACTGCGGAGGGATAGATGGCACCGCCCGTAGGGCTATGCCCGGAGGGAAGAAAAAATCTCTATACATCTTCGTTACCTTCACTGTTAGCCCCATTGATAATTTCCGCCACAGGCCGATTAGTATTTAGAGTTTAGTGTTTTGAGTTTGGCTCTTAGTCGTCATTTGCCCCTTGACACACTTTGTCCTATTCCCCATAATGGATAGATATGAAAATCACGATATATACGATCAATGACTGTGTCTTCTGTAACCAAGAAAAAGAATATTTGAAATCACACAACCTTCCTTTCGAAGAAAAAAATCTCGAAGTCAACCGTGAATTTCTCACTGAGATGTTGACTCTGTCGAATAACTTTGCCGGTACCCCAGTCACCAAAATCGAAAAAGATGATCAGAGTGTGATCGTGCTCAAAGGATTCACCAAAGAAGAGTTTGATGATGTGCTTGGTTTCGCAGCTCCTGCTGCCCAGGTGGTAGCCCCAGCCGTGACTCCAGCAGCAGTTGCTCCTGTCGCGATGCCTGCTCCAGTTGTATCAGCACCTGTTGTCGCTCCAGTTGCACCAGCTCCCGTAGCTCCTGCACCTGCTTCACATGACGCTATCGCATCCCAGATCGCTGAACTTCAGAGATTGCAAGCTCAGTTAGCAGCCCAGACTGCGGCACCTGCTCCAGCAGTGGCACCAGCTCCTGCCGTCCAGGTCGAGTCCCCAGTTGTAGCACCAGCACCTGTGGTCCCACCTCAACCAGAGCCGGTGGTACAAGCCCCCGTATCTATGCCAACACCAGCCCCAGTTGTTGCCGCTCCTACAGCTGCAGCACCGACGGCAGCTGTGGATGACTCACTTGCATCGATCCTCGCTGAGCTCCAAGCCAAGATCAATGCCCAACAGGCACCCGGCTCAACGACTGGTCAAGCAAACTGATCAGCTCATCTATCGACTATCTCTCCTCTCAAGTGATTCTTTTGTATGTGCATATCCGTGCTGATATAATGTGACCCTGTGTTTTGATCACATTCGTCATGTTGGCGATTGCGTGTCATCCCGGCGAATGCCGGGATCCAGAAGGACAGAACATGTGTCTTTGACAAATCGCACCTATAGCTTAATTGGATAGAGTAGAAGCTTGCGGAGCTTCTGATCCCCGTTCGATTCGGGGTAGGTGCACATATTCGGAGTCATCAAGTCGAACGTCTATAAAGTCGTAAAGTGACGAGCGTCAGCGGTCATCCCGTGCATGCGCGTAATCTTAGCCTTTAGCCCCGGACTCCGATCCGGGGGAGACCTGGGATCTTCACGCACTTGAAGGTGTATCGGGATTTTTTGCAGTCATCTCTGTTTGAGCGAAGCGAGTTAGATGACGAGAAAAAATCTTGATACACCAGCCCTTCTCTTCTCTCTCTTCGCTATGCGTTTTACACTGTACGTTATACGTTCTAAACTCTCTCTGTTTGTCCATTTTCCTGGTATCATTAGATTCATATGTCAAAAACAGCTCTCATCACCGGGATCATGGGTCAAGATGGACCCTATCTCGCCAAACTCCTCCTCTCCAAGGGATACAAGGTCTACGGACTTACTCGACGCTACAGTAACCCAAACTTTTCTAACCTTGATTTTCTTGGAGTCACCAAGCAGATCGATTTCGTTGAGGGCGATTTGACCGATGAGTCATCGCTGTACAATATCGTTCGCTCGCTCCGACTACACGAAATCTATAATCTCGGCGCACAATCCTTCGTAAAGTCCTCTTTTGACCAGCCAAAGCTCACGACCGAGGTCAATGCACTTGCAGTGCTTTATTTCCTCAATGCGATCAAGATGTTCTCACCTGCGACCAAGTTTTACCAAGCATCGACCAGTGAGATGTTCGGCGCTGCCAATGATGGTGGGTATCAAGATGAGAAAACGATGTTTCATCCACGATCACCATATGGCGTGGCTAAGCTCTATGCCTACTGGATCGGTGTGAACTATCGTGAGTCATACGGACTATTTGTCTGCAACGGTATTCTTTTCAACCATGAGTCCCCTATTCGCGGAAAACAGTTTGTGACGCGCAAAGTGACTGATGGCGTCGCGCGGATCAAGCTCGGTCTCGAGGACCATATTTCGATGGGCAATCTCGATGCAGTGCGTGACTGGGGATACGCCGGAGACTATGTCGAAGCGATGCATCTCATGCTCCAGGCCAAAGAGCCCGATGACTATGTCGTCGCAACGGGTGAGGGTCACACGGTCACTGACATGGTCAAGGTAGCATTTGAACATGTAGGTATCACCGATTGGGAAAAATATGTGAAAATCGATCCTGCTCATATGCGGCCAGCTGAAGTACCCTTCTTACTCGGTCGCCCGATCAAGGCCCAAGAAAAGCTTGGTTGGAAGCCCAAAACCAACTTTAAAGACTTGATCGAGATGATGGTCGATGAGGATGTGAAGCGACTGAGTACAAAGTAATCAAGCTCAACTGATTTGGTTTCGGATCCACTTGTTTCTTCCTCGTCATGTAGTTATGCATGTCGTTTAGTTGAAAAAACCGGTACAATCAAAACCGCTGTATGCGTACTTTCTACACCCGACTCAAACATCTCTCCACAACTCAGATCGTCAAGGATAGTGTCAGCAATACGATCCTCTCCAACGTCTCCAATGTCATCAACTATTTCACCACGCTGCTCCTTGCTCGCATCCTCGGACCTACAGGACTCGGCGAGATCACTGCATTCAACTCATATATCGCACTGCTTGCTCTTCCCATCAGCATCTGTGCAACCTACATCACTCAGCGGACGGCCCAAGACATCGATAAAGACAACAGGTATTTTTATATCTTACAAACGTATCTCTCCCGCTTAGGGATACTTGCGGCAGGCACTAGCATGCTGGTGATCGCCTTTTCCACTCCCCTCTCTCATCTTCTGAAGTTAGAGTTGAGCTCGGTGATGCTCCTGGCTCCCGGCTTATTTCTCTCTCTCTTGTCTCTGAGTATCAACGCAATACTCGTGGGGAGACGGATCATCATCAAGTCGAGCATTGTTAGTTTTATCAACTCGTGCATCAGGTTTTTGGGGGTCATTCTCATCGTCTGGTTTACCCTCAAAACAACTGCCGTCCCCCTCCTTTTTCAGTGTCTTGGAGCAGCCGTCACCGTATTTCTAGGATATATGATCTTGAAAAATGCAACGCCACGTTCATCGATGACCCACCAATTAAGCATTAGCTCTCTGAGTCACGTATTACGGAGTAGTATGTTTCTCTCAGTTGTCATCTCCTCAGGAACCATGCTTCTTATTTCTAATATTGACGTGATCCTTGCCCGTCAGATCCTTTCAAAAATGGATGCCGGGCTTTATGCATCATGGTCATTCCTCTCAAAGGTTATCTTTTTTGCACTTGGTCCAATTATAGGCATCAACTATGTATATCAAAATACCGCTAAATCAGATCCGGGCTTGCAAAAAAAGTATTTTATGCGGTTATTCATCGGTCTACTTGCTCTGGTCATACCTGCATATCTTGCATACGCCACGCTCGGGACATTTTTCTTTGGGAAACTCTTTGGGGCAAAGTTTGTCCCTATTTTGCCTTACCTTGGTTTTTCAGGACTCTATGGTATCGCTGTAGTTACCCTCACTCATGTGATCAATGCCCACATGGTGCGTATTTCACGCTTACCGGCACTGGCACTCGCGAGCATTGGCATATACGCTATAGTTATCTGGATGAGCCACCCAGGGCTAGAACAGTTTATGCTTGTGAATATTGCGTATGTTAGTTTCCTCGCTATCGCTCTGTGCATTCCCGTCATCTTCAAACACAAGACGAATTAGGACATATAGCGAATCTGGAGTAGTTTTACCACTGCTTGGGTCATTAGTGAACAATGCTTGCGAGCGTAAATAAAGGCTGAGGTGAAAAATATTTGCCTTTTTTCTTGGTCATTCAGATGGACAAATGACGATCCACCAGCATGGAGTATGTCCAGTCCTGGCGTATGTGCTACTTGATATCCTCCATTTAGGAGACGT
>CAZIUF010000039.1:0-6450 GCA_964542665.1 uncultured Gammaproteobacteria bacterium
TTCGTGATGATGAGCTGGTGGATGTTCTCAACCTTCTCCCACTTGATCGTGATGGGCGCCGTAGTCAGAGCATCCGTGATCGGACTGCCTGCAGACATGATCCGATAAAATCGCTTCGTATATCCATTTGCTGCACGGACCGTATCGGCGCTTGGTCCCCACGATGTGCCATCAGCACTCACCTCAATGGTGAGGTTGGTGTATGCACATGCGGCCGGAGTCGGAGTCCGAGATGGAACTGGAGTATTTGTCGCTCCAGCCGGAGGAGGTGGATTTCCGCCACTGCATCGTGTTGGATCCGGAGTACAACTCCAACCAGTTCCAGCTGAATTACAAAAAGAGACATTGCCCGCTGCACATGAGTGAGTTCCACAACCGCCGCCGTCTTCACCGGCACAGCAAGTACCACCATATACTGGAGGTGCTGGATCACCACAACCACATTGATTGCATATTTGTGCCGCATGAACAGAAGTACTATGTGCCAGTAATATGACTAGCACGAACAGAAACGCCCCTAGTATTTTGCTCATATCACCCGCAATAATCGGAATAACACAAAACTGATCAAGTAGAACAAGACTACTTGGAATATCGGCAAGTAGAGCGTCAGGACGAGCGCAGCAACCGCGACCATGAAAAATGCCTCGTTGTGGATCGCAGGCAGCAATCCCTTGGTAAATAAAATCAAAAGCGTGATCGTGAACATATCTCGCGCACTGAACCATACCGGATTCCATCCCATATACATCGCAAGCACGAGCAACACGCTCAAAACGAGTAGAAAGATCTCCTTTGTATCAAAATAAAATGGTCCTATGTACATATACCCTACACTGTATCAAAAATATCGAGTCAAATGCAAGAGTATCTGGCAGCAGGGACCTAGATGGAGTGAGTCAAGACGTATATCTACGACTATTTACCTTCGAGTAGCTTTCGGGGTATCGTGATTTTTGCTACATTGCCGTACTCTCGGATCTCAATCCCGTCAGCATCTATGCGAGGGACCACTGCAGATACATTGATGAGATTGGCCTTAGTTTCTTCAGAGAGCTGTACCTCACCAGTCTGCGGTACTGAGGTAGGCTTGGCACGTCTGATGTCGAAGAGCGCAACGGTGTTTGCAAGTAAGTCTCCCCTGCGCACCGAGTCCACCATGCCGGCCATGAAAGTCATATTGATCTGGGGCGTACTCGATACGAATACCGTCGTGCTGAGGCCTCGGGACAACAAAAAGGCAACGAATATGATCAAAAAGTATTTGAGATATTTAAATATTTGTTTCGTGTTCATGTTTATAGACCATCAAGTGATATGGCAAACTCAGGCTTATCGACTGGTAAACTTAAATATCCTGTTTCGGTGTAGGTTCGTGAATCTCCGGTGGTAGCCTTCGTATGAAACTTTATCGTTATCTCGTTTGATGAGTACATAGAATTTATGATTACTTTGTTAAAGGGAATATCAACAGAATACTCAAGGTTACTACTTTTAGTAGTAGGGTACGCTTGATCATCTTTCTTAAAGGCAACAGATTCTACAATCAACCGATCATCTGAAAGCCCAGTAGCATTTCGTACGTGGATATTGAATGTCACTGGGGTTGTAGGATCAGGACTGTTCTTAAAATCACATATGTCTCGACATGAGTAGCTACTCCCCTCACACACCGCGCTTTTTCCTTGTAGGTTAATGGCTGTATATACACAATAATTAACACCATCAAACGATGTCACTCCTCCTTCAGTTATAGTAATAGATCTCTTACCGCCAAGATATGGAATGCCTCCATAGTTACAATCTTCTTTGTAGCCTGGGGGACTGAAGAGCTTGACGTATGGGAGTATTCTACTGTCTATGTTATTGGTTCCACAATACAAAAAGTTATCTATTTTTATACCTTCGCTCTTGCACGAGTCTTGTTTCGATGTGTCTATGCAAAAAAGTTTGTCTTTGACCCAGTCAGGCAGTCCCGCTGCTGGAGGTGCCGCGGCGGGAGCAGGAATAGATAAATCCAGATCTTTTATGTCCGACCCATTGACAACAAAAGCCCTGTCTGGTGAAGAGCTTGTTATCGTGTCCGCACCGTTTATGAGATCAGCATGTATCTGATATGTACCATTGATAACGCCAGGTATCGAATATGTCAAATTGGTCGAAGGATCATTCTGGTATTTTTGAACTGGGGGCGCTGTGTCGCTAAATATCTGAACCCTCACTTTATTAGTTCCTATTCCTCCAGCCAATGTAATGGTGCCAGAAACTGTGGAGGTTGTTGCGGCAGATGCGTCGGGAACAATAGTAAAGTTTTTAGTAAGGTTGTCGGACTTGATTTCAATCTCAACAGGGTACGTGCTACCAATAATATCTCCCTTATCGTAATGGTCATCTTTTAGAAGAGTGGCCGTAATTATATACTTACCATTTTCCAGTCCAGTAATACTATAGTTTGCTGATCGAGTTGGTGAAGTAGAGGTGGTTTTGCCTGAACCTGTATTAGACAGAAATACCATCACATAGTTGCTACCCATCCCAGCTCCTGTCACGGTGATTGTTCCAGAAACGGTATAGGTACCTGGTGCCTGGGCAAGACACTTTCCTGTTTCTGCACTGCATATATTCGAAGCACATTGGGATGGGTCAGTACACGTGGCGCCTGGTGTCAAGGTCCCCTGTTTGCATATCATTGTCATATCAGTAGGAGGAGATTTAGGAGCACAAGCGCCTGACAAACAATCTGAACTAGTGGTACAAGCAAGACCTAAACCGACCTTGGCGCCGCCACCACCCGGGTCAGGGTCACCACCTGGAGGTGCAACCGTCTTGGCAGGGACACCTGTCCACCACTCAGGTGCGAGGATATCTGTAAATGGCCCGTTGTCACGCACGGCGACGAGGACCTGAGCTCCTTGGGCATAGCCCAATAGCTCTCCCTTTGCAAGCTCGGGGAGCTGTTTGCGAGATGTAGCATTGGCATTGTACTGTGCGACTATCTGATCGTTCACACAGAGACCCTTGAGATAGATCCAGTAGCCACCTGACTCTGTTGAATTACCGCCTGAGAGATACTCATGTCTACCGACATGGATGGTGATCTGGTCGGTAGTTGCATACACCACGAGACCCATCTTGCCTCCACCGATATCGTATCCTGTCTGAGGCGCTTTGATTGGATCACCTGCGGACGTTGGTATACCGAGGAGATATGCGGTCCATTCTGTTTGTACAGGTTTACCATCATTCTCCTGCACGAGGTAATAGTTTGCAGTGGATGGTTTATATCCAAATATGGTGCCGATGATCGGGAGTTTCGTGTCCTTTTGACCAGCTGCTAGTGCGGTGCCTGGAGGTTTGGTTCCACTTAGTGTGTTTTTGTACTCATTGGGAAATGGATTGTATATCTTCATGTTTTTTGCAGGCCACTCACGCATCTCACTTGCAACTGCTGTCTGACCCATAGATACACTTGCTGAATAGGGACAGTTAGGCGCTGCAGCAACTTGTACTAGATCAGGGTTTGACTTTTCAGCGATCTGGGAAGTTGCGGGTTTTCCACCCATCGCAATAAAGTTCTGAACACCATGGATGAGCAGGACTGTACACATGATGCCTGAGGCGAGGATGGCTGCTTCGATCAGTGGCTGTTTATACAATGGCTTCATCATGTATCACTGTAGCAGATCGAGCGTGTGCATTTCAAGCGCACCATATCCCACGCAATTCTCAAATACTAAACTCTAAACACTAAATCGGCAAAGGCATAGATCCCTGCATTCGCAGGGATGACATCTAGGATCTGTAAATAGTTTTCAACTATAAACTTTACGTTTTAAACTACGTATGACCTCCCCAGCAGGTCACAACGCTCCCCAGAGGATCAGAGTATCTACCAGTGATCCACACCATATCAATATACTTGTATTTTAGAAAACCAGTACTATAATCATCGCATTGCTATGACAATGTTCAAACGTGTCTCAATCAACGATCTTCCCGATCTGTTAACCCTTCGGGAGGTATCACAGCTGCTTCGGGTTTCTACATTGACCCTCAAAAGATGGGGCAAAAGTGGAAAGCTCCCTGCCATCCGGATCAACACCCGTGGTGACAGACGCTTCAAGCGTGAAGAAGTGCTCAAAGTACTCGACGGATAATAGACTTGTTAGATCTATACCTCACCCTCTCCCCCTGAGGATGAGGTTTTTTCATGCCTCAACGGGTATACTTCTCCCATGATCATCGTCGGACTCGGCAATCCTGGACCAAAGTATGCACTCAACCGACACAATGTCGGCTTTATGTATCTTGATTGGCTTCATACGCAGGGCGAGGGAGAAAGCTGGCGGGAAAACAAGCAAAGTCGATATACACACGTATCCATCGACGATGACATGCTCATCAAACCGCTCACCTATATGAACGAGTCCGGTAGCGCAGTCGGAAGTGCTCTGGCATCATCTTCACTCTCCCCCACTTCGCTCATCGTGGTCCACGACGATCTTGACTTTCCCACAGGCGAATACAAGATCTCCTATGGCAAGGGCCCACCCCTGCATGGCGGGATCAACTCGATCGAGCATCATCTCAAAACAAAAGATTTTTGGCGGATCCGCATCGGGGTCGATGACCGCGCGCACGAAAATCGGATCTCACGCATCGACTATGTCCTCGAAAACTTTCTCCCTGAACAAATGCAAAAGGTGGTTTCTCTTTTCCCCGTGATCAAAGCTGCGTGTGATAAAAACATGCCGAGGGAATAGATAGCTAGGGTGTAAAGGTAAAACGGATAAACTTTATAATTGATGATTTGATGACTTTCGACCTGACGACTTGAAGACCTGAGACTTGACGACTATCCCTGCCCGTTTCCCCACATTTGCTCGTCGTAGTCAGCCAACATCCGTTTTGTAGAATAACGCTCCATGATGATTTGGCGCGACGCAGTCATCTTTTCTATCCATAGAGTACTTTCGCCTTTTTTGTATGCTGTCCACTCCGGGACGAGCTGTTGTTCAAGGATCGTATAGATACTCTCACTCACATGTTCGTCTTCGATCTCCCAACCGATCGTTTTGATGTCTACTTCGTCCATCCAGCCATCACGAGTTGAGAAAGTCAACGTGCCATTGAGTGATGCTTTCATCCCGCTCGTCCCGCACGCTTCAAGTCCGACAACGGGCGTGTTCATCCAGACGTCACAACCTGATGTCATCGTCTTGGCGACCTCGGGATTGTATCCCGGGAGGTAGACGACGAGATTCCGATATCCATCTGAGATCTGAGAAAGGATTTTCGTGAGCGTTTCGTTTGCCCATGGATCGGCCGGGTGTGGGATACCTGACAAAACCACTCTGACTGGAGCTGTGGTAGATTGCAATATATTGAGCAGTCGCATCGCATCATCAAATAGGGCCAAGGGACGTTTATATTGGACAAACCGTCTCCCCCATCCGAGGAGCAGGACATCTGGAGACCACTCTACGCCGGTTTTTTCTTTGATCATCGCGAGCAGTTGAGTTTTACGCGTCATATGGGCCTGCACGAGTGACACATCTGAGAGCTGACTGACCATATCCCACGTCGGTAGATGGATCCCGTTGGTGACTGACAAAATAGAGATTCCCGGATGTTGTTGTTCGAGTTTTTTTGTATGCAGTGCACTCACTCCATTCATCTTTTGAGACACGCGGATCGCATAAAACATCATGGAGAAAGTATTGAGATATTGACAGGATCCTTTTTCCAAAAAGTCCTCGATGTTGAAGCTTGGATTTTCTATCTGATACTTGGCAAATGCTTTTCTCATATGCTCTGTGCTGTACATATGATTGCCCTCGGGGATGACCGTGTGATTGGTGAATACGATGGGCACACCTGTTGTGGCTTCAAGATGCAGAAAGGTTGAGTGACCCTCATTCATGTGGTAGATCTTAGGAGTTATACTCAGCGCTTTGAGAAGCCTCACGCCGCCAATGCCCAAAATCATTTGTTGTGCTAGGCGTATCGTCATGTCCTGGTCGTAGAGATGATAGGATATCTTTTGATCATCAGGATGATTGTGATGTTGCATCGCATCTAGGAGATAGACGCGGGCTGATTTATACCGATAACACCATGCTCGCACGCTGACATCTCGGTCCCCGATAGGTACAGTCACGTTGAGTGGAGTCCCATCAGCTTGTTTCACGAGCTCCAGATTGCATGCCTCGGGGATAAACCATTCGTATCCTGTCGAAAGGTAGCCTTTATAGTAGTAGAGACCGATACCGACAAAATCCCGTCCCTCGTCCCCCGCTTGTCTGACGGTGTCGCCCGCAAGGATACCCAATCCTCCCGCATATGTCTTGAGTTTTTCATCGAGGTCGTACTCTGCGCAAAAATAGGCAATCATAGATATGAAACATCATACACGAAACATGAAATATAGAACATGAAATATGAACTATG
>CAZIUF010000040.1:0-6233 GCA_964542665.1 uncultured Gammaproteobacteria bacterium
TTTGAGTGCATGTGAGGTGATATCTGCCATGCGACCATTATAATCCACTGCTTTGGATATGCACTGGAAAATTGTTGCGGGGTTCGTCCTGATTTTGGACCTTTTTTGCGGTCGACTACCTTGTATAATGTCCCTTGGTATTTTATTGGATCGTACCGCATGAATTGCCTTGATAGTTTAGTGGTAAAACAAACCCATGGTAAGGGTTAGACTGTCGGTTCGATTCCGACTCGAGGCTCACACATAAACACAGTTTATGGTTCATATTTCATAGTTCACTTTTTATTCCTATGGAAATCAAATACATCGCTCACTCGAGCTTTCAAATCAAGACCAAAACCGCTACGATCGTCACTGATCCCTACTCCGCAGATATTGGTCTGAAATACCCAAAAACTCCTGCCGATATCGTGACTCTCTCACATGCACACAGCGATCACAATAACATCAAGGGCGTTGAAGGCACGCCCACGGTCCTTGATTGGCCTGGTGAGTATGAGATCAAGTCAACTTTCATATCAGGTATTTCTGCATTTCACGATGATAAAAAAGGTGCCGACCGAGGACCAGTGGTGATGTTCAAAATCCACACTGAGGGCTTGAGCGTCTTGCATGCGGGCGATCTTGGCCACAAGCTCGACGATGCCGCACTTGAGGCAGTTGGAAGTGTTGATATCTTGATGATTCCCGTCGGTGGATACTACACCATCGATGCAGCCACCGCTGCGCAAGTGGTGAAACAGATCGACCCATCCATCGTCATCCCGATGCACTATGGTCACGCAGCGCTAAATCAAAAAACATTTAGTCATCTTCAGCCACTGAGTGATTTTCTCAAGGCGATGGGCCATCCCGAAATCACCCCGGTACCTCGACTGACTGTGAAATCTGAGGACATGGCAGCTATTGCAAGCACTAAGATCGTCACACTCGACATGACCTACTAACAAAACAATTGAAAAGTTGGCGAAGTCAGCTGGAACGTAATATACTGTACGTGCATATGACTGATATCCATCCGATTATTGACGCACCATCAAAACCACCCATTTCCCCCGTGAAAGGCGTCCTTTTTGCTGCACTCGTGGTTGCCTCACTTGTAGTCGGATATGCATCTCGAGGATCACGTACCTCTGATCCCAACTCCCTCGTCCTTGGTGAAGAAACGCGCACACTTCAGAGCTATCTGCCCGATGAAGTGAGAGATGTGGCATCACGTGCCGCAGGGCTTGAAAAGCAAATCCCTGCTGATCCACATGAGATCCTCGATACCGGTCGCGAGCTCGCCGCGTCGGCCGCCGGAAAAATGTCAATCGAGGCTGAGAAGGCTGCTTCACAAGCTGCTCAGACCGTGACTGATTACATTTATAAAAATACGATTGAGCGCCTCATCAACAATCTGATCCTTGCTCTCCCTGAAAACCGACAAAAAGAATATTTGCCTCAAACTAAGTGAATTTTCATAATGAAACTCAACTCAAAAGAACTCCGTAAAGTCGACCCCCACGCAGTCGCCCAGGCTCGTGATGAGCTCAAGCGCCAGAACCTATTTCTCATACTTGAAAACATCTTTGACACGTACAACATCGGCGGATTATTTCGCCTCGCAGACGGGCTCGGCGTAGCACATATGTATCTCTGTGGTGAAACGACTCCTCCACCCAATAATCGTATCCATAAAGCCAGCTGTGGCACCTACAAAGTTGTGCCCTGGACATACTGCGCCTCTGTTGCTGACGCACTTGCTTCAATTCGTCTGGGTTTGAATGACTTGGGTGAGTCTAATAAACTCTCCGTCGTCTCAGTTGAGCAATCATCCACCTCTATTCCCTATTACGATTTCAAGGCAGCCTACCCGATTGCAGTCGTTGTAGGTAACGAAACAACGGGTGTCACTACAAGCACTCTTGCGCTCTGTGATCACGTCCTTGAGATCCCGATGTGGGGTATCAATAAATCGCTCAATGTCATCGTTTCCGCGGGTATCGTCAGCTACCATATCGCTTCTCAGCAGATGTAGCCTCATCTACCTCCAAAATATCGCAATCTACCTCATGCGTCACTAGAAAATACAGTTTAAATGCGATTTAGGCTGTCAATATAATCTAAAACCAACTATTCTATGTTTCAAATTTCATAGTCTATGGCCCATATTTTGTGATGTAACCTATAGTTGACTTTAAGACAAACCTGTAGTATAATCATTAGTACATATGTTTACTTTCAAGAAAATCATTCTTTCTCTGCTCACTATTTCGACTCTGATCCTCGTTCCAACGAGCCAGGTCATTGCTCAATCTTATGGAGGTACTCCAAATACTCCAGATTGTCTCAGTATCGACAAAATGGTTTCAAACCCAGCAATCGCCAATACTATCGAGTACGTCGACAATATCTCTCCTTCTGACGTAAAGTATCAGGCAAATGCAACGGCTATCGCCCGAATCAAAGTTAAAAATACTTCAAATCAGATCGTGCCTGCCGTGACGGTGACCGATGAAATCCCTTCATATATCTCTTATTTCGCCGGTCCAGGCGTGTTGAGTGCAGACGGTCGTATCCTCACTATTGCACTTGGCGACCTCCAAGCTGGTGAAGAGCGATACATGTATATCACGTACAAAACAGCCCAAGCGGGAGATATGCCTGCCGATAAGTCACTCATCTGTGTTATCAACAAGGTCTCTGTTCAGGGATCTATTTGTAACCGTGATGAGGATTCAGCTCAGATGTGTATTGAAAAAAGCGTAACCAAAGGCGGCATCAATCCTACCTATACTGAGCAGCTCCAAGCTGTTAAAACAGCTCCAAAAGCCGGTCCTGAGATGGGCATTGCCCTCCTTGGACTCAACGGTCTTATTGGAACTATTGGATATATCTTAAAGAAAAAGTCATTGGTATAAATCTTAACTTATGTAAAGGACTAGCCCCCGCGTTTGACGCGGGGGCTTTTTGTATTGCAGGGATGCCCTCTTTTTTGATATGATGAACATTATGTCATCACATGCGTATCTTCAGATTCGTACTTCCAAGGATGACGAGTCTACCCCTGAGGCAGCTCAAGCGGTCTTCTCCGCTCTCCTCCCCTCGTACACCAGCATATTAAAACGTCTTTTCTTTGGCAGTCCCAAAACATACAGTTTTGAGATCTATCTTCTTGGTCAGACAGTGTATTTTTACACCGTTACCCCAACGGCACGAGAAACACTCGTCAAAAGCCTCCTCTCCTCTTCTTACCCCAAATCATCACTCGTTGCGACAGCTGACCCACTCGATATTGTCACTAAAAGTAAAGTGCTGGTACCAGCCGAGCTCGTTTTGGCTAAGCCATATTATTTGCCCTTGAGCACATACAAAGAGTTTGGCGAAGTTGACTCGCTAGAGAGTCTATTCGGCTATGTCTCAAAACAGTCAGGTGATGTGCGCATGGCGATTCAGGTACTCGTGACTCCGACATACTTCAACTGGCATAAGTCAGCGCTCGCCTCAGGCAAAGTGAGCACGACAGATGCCACGACAGGTAAAACGATTGAGAAACCAACGGGTCATCAGGCGCAAATTTCCCAAAAAATCCAATTTCCCGGGGGCAAAGTTGCGATCCGCGTTTTGCTCGGCACTGATAGTCCCAAACTCGGCAAAGAGTACCTCGATTCTATCCTTTCAGGTGTCTCGGGCACCTTTGGTGGCCTGGCATCGGGTGAAGGAAATCAGCTTAAGCTCAGAAAAGTGCTTTTGACCAAGTCATCTTTTATCTCAAAGATGAAGTCTCGCAAAATATCCTTCCTTGAGCGCCGCGCCCAGATTTTCAACGCTGCCGAGCTTGCGACGATCTGGCATCCATCGGGCATGAAAACTGCGACGATTAAAAACATGACCTGGGGCAAAAAGCTTGCAGGAGAGCCTCCACAATCACTCCCGATCGTCACCATGCTTGATGTTGAGGAGAAGAAAAAGGTGAATTTCTTTGCCAAAGCAGAGTATAAAAATGAAGAGACGATATTTGGCATCAAAGAGTCAGATAGACGTCGCCATATCTATACCATCGGTAAAACAGGCGCCGGTAAATCGACCTTGATCGCCAACATGGCCATCGATGACATCAGGCGCGATCGGGGCATCGGCGTCATCGACCCGCACGGAGATCTCGCCGAGACTATCTTGCAATATATCCCGAAGCGGCGGATGAATGATGTTGTCTATCTTGAGCCATTTGACTCGACGCGCGCATTTTCGATGAACGTACTTGAGGTCAAGCACAAACAGCATCGCGATCTCGTCTCATCGGGTATCGTGGCGATCTTTAGCAAGCTCTATGCCGATAGCTGGGGTCCCCGACTCGAATATATCTTGCGAAATACGATTTTGACGTTGCTCGAGCTCCCCAATGCCACCCTTCCTGATGCGTTGAAGCTTTTGAGTGATAAAAAGTGGCGCGATCGCCAGCTGCTCAAAGTACAAGATGAGGTCTTGGTAGACTTTTGGCACAAGGAGTTTGATGCCTATACTGATAAATTGCGTACTGAAGCCATCTCCCCGATCCAGAATAAAATCGGTCAGTTCGTCCAGTCGCGCATGATCCGTAATATCATCGGGGTGACCAAGTCCTCAATCGACCTACAAGCCATCATGGATGAGGGGAAGATACTGATTTTGAATCTGTCCCAGGGCAAACTTGGTGAGGACAATGCCGCACTTCTGGGCGCCATGATCATCACCCAGATCCAGCTCGCAGCCATGAACCGCGCGTTTATCCAAGAAGAAGACCGCAAAGACTTTTTCTTGTACGTCGACGAGTTCCAAAACTTCGCCACCTCGTCATTTGTCAAAATCTTATCTGAAGCGCGCAAGTACCGTCTCGCTTTGACCCTCACCAATCAATATATCGAGCAGCTCGATGAGACGATCCAAAGAGCGATATTCGGTAACGTCGGCACGCTCATCAGCTTTGTCATGGGTAGCCGCGATGCGGATATCTTTTCGAAAGAGTTTGCCGGACTCTATACACCCGCAGATCTGGTGAATCTTGGCCGACACGAGATCGTCCTCAAGCTCTGTATCGACAATATGACGTCATTGCCCTTCCCCGCCAAAACACTTCCACTGCCAAATCTCAAAAATGACAATGCGGAGAAAATCATCCGCCTCTCCAAAGAGCGCTACGGTCGCAAGATCGAGGAACTCAAGCCAGTCATGACCGAGGAAGAAGCTCAAGAAGTAACCGATCAGGCTGATCAAGCAGCAAAAGACAATCCTCCCCCACCTCCAAAACAGCGCAGAAACTGAAGTTGATGTTTGTTACTCTGTGCTTTGTGTCAGTTCGAGCTTGTCGAGAACTGCACTATTCTTTCTACTATCAAAACTTATTTAACTTTAAAGACCTGACGACCTGAAGACGTGCCTGCCCTTCCGTAGCTTTAGCGAAGGAGGGATGACTTTCAACTTGAAGACTTGAAGACCTTACGACTTTCTGCTCAGCCTGCTTTTGATCATATTCATAAAGAATCCAACGAGGCTGATCCCCAGCGCCTTCATCCCCTCACTATTGTGATTTTGGAGATAGGACACGACCTGCATCGGCGCCTGTTTTTTAAAGGTTTCTATCTTGTGATACACCTGATATGCCATCACTCCCCCCACAATCATCAATATGAAGGCAGAAATAAAGAATGCGATGCCGAGGATATAAAATATTGAGGCTAAATCCATAAGAAATAAATTCCAAAATCCAATCCGCCAGCTGGCGTACCGAATTCCAACAGTCATTACACCATCTTCTCTTCTACCTTCTCTACCTTGATTTTAGGCTTCAGGACTTTTTTTGCCTTCTCGGTCTTTTTTTCCTCTGTCTCCCACTTGGCTACGAGACTTTTCTTGAGTTTTTCAGCGTACACCGTGCCTGCTTTGACCTTTTCGTTGACTGCGTTAACTGTCTCATCGACAAACTTGGTGAACTTTGCTTGGTCAAATGATTCAACTTGGCCTTTGAGCTCTTCGACTCTGACCAAAAGCTCTTTCTTTGACTCGGCGAGGAGGCGCTTGCCTTCCTCAGTCACGTCACCAAATATTTCATGGACTTTTTCGTCAAGCTCTCCTTCTTGGGCGAGTTTTTTGATTTTATTAAAGGTTTCTACAGCCTTTTTGCGATTTTCTTCACCTGTCGTTGGTGTCAAGAAAAATGCTGCGAGTGCACCACCGATGACCCCGAGTACGAGGCCGAGGGAAAATTTGGAAGA
>CAZIUF010000041.1:0-6201 GCA_964542665.1 uncultured Gammaproteobacteria bacterium
CGCATGCAGTTAGTTATATCCTTGAAAAAAATTCACTTCATCCTCTTGCAAAGGCACTGGTACAACATCTACATGGCAAACACACACCCGGTGTGATGGTTACCCATATTCATGAAGAGATAGGTAAAGGAATCAGTGGAAAAGTTGGTCAAGACACTTACTCACTTGGTAAGCCGATATCTACGGACGGCATGATTGTGGCATTACAAAAAAATGGGAAAGATATTGTGCATTATCACCTCGAGGACGTGATAAAAGCCGACTCTGCAAAAGTCTTCACTACTTTGTGCCAAAGCGGGATCGATCTCTCGATATACACAGGCGATTCCCAAGCTCACGCTGACGAGATGGTCAAGTTTCTCAAAGTTCCAGTGACTGTCAAAGCACACTGTGCACCTGAAGACAAAAAGAAAGGGATCCACGAGCTCAAAGCAAAAGGAAAAGTAACGGCGATGGTAGGTGACGGTATCAACGATGCACCTGCACTCGCGTATGCTGATGTTGGCATGGTATTTTCAAATGATGAAAATACTGCTGCAACGGAGGCAGCTGACATCGTTTTTTTGGGAGGCGACGTACACCAAATACTCGAAGTTCTGAAAATTTCGCGTCGGACTATCTCTATTGCAACTCAAAGTATCTTGTTTGGCATAGGAGTGAGCATCATCGGGATGGTGTTTGCGGCTGCCGGTTTTGTGCCACCGATCATGGGAGCGTTTATCCAAGAAGCTATAGATGTTGCAGTGATACTCAATGCACTGCGTGCCAGTCAATCAGCATAAGTATTTATGCTAAATATTTGTGATGGTTTGTTTGATGACTTTTGCCTGGTCGTCAAAGACAAACTCAGCCCGGAGATGTTCACCCGCAAGGACTCGTGGGAGCCAGTATTGATCATCATCCCACATTTGATTGTAAGGAACGTCTTTGGTTGCAAACCACTGCGGTTTCATTTCTTCTGATTCTTTTGGCTCTCCTGTCCAGTGGGTGCACTCGTACACATGCACTTCAGTATCTACTTGTGCATCCTTCCACGGTACCTGAAAAAACTGAATAATTGCTACCTGAGATATGTCTAAAGGCGTCACTCCTATTTCCTCCTCACACTCTCGGATAGCAGCTTCCTCGATCAACTCACCTTGGGTTACTTTCCCTCCAATACCATTGTATTTATCTACGCCAAAACCGCGTTTTTTGAGTCCAAGGAGAACATGGTCATCTTTGCGGAGGAAAAGGAGAGTGCAGAGGGTGAGGGGGTGAGCTGTGTGGTTAATAATTGAAAATTGATAATTAATAATTCATATTTTATGGCTCATGATTTATTGAGCATTTCTAGGACTCGGTCGCGTAACTCTTTCACTCCCCCACCATCAGCTGCGCTGAGATACAGCGGATCAAGATGCGCGGTGAGAGACTTGATTTCATCGAGTGTCCGCGCTGCAGGAAGGTCGATTTTATTGAGCACAGTGATCTGGGGTATTTCATGAGCATCGAGATCTTTAAGTGTTTCTTGAACGACCGAGATTTTCCGATCGATTTCAGGGTCTGAAGCATCGATGACATGGATGAGCAAATCAGCATGGATCGTCTCAAGAAGCGTAGACTTGAATGCCTCGATGAGACGTGGAGGGAGATTGGAAATGAAGCCGATTGTGTCAGAAACCAGCACGTCAGGTGCAGGATTCACTGGATCATAGGCTGTCGATCGCTTCAGTTTACCCAAGGTGCTATCGAGGGTAGCAAAAAGAGCGTCTTTTGAAAGGTTCTTTTTACCGGTCAGAGCATTAAAGAGTGATGATTTGCCTGCATTGGTATACCCGACGATGGCTACCGTTTTCATACCCAGCTCTCGGCGACGCTGCATGCGTTGGAGACGATCGGTATTTAACTTTTTGAGTTTATCTTGAGTAGCTTGGATCTCCTCGCGCCAGTGACGTTTCATGCGCTCAGTATTGGTCTCGCCAAGTCCCTTGGCCCCTATTCCTCCACCCTGTCGTGAAAGGACGAGTCCCATGCCAAATATGCGCGGGCCCATATGCCTCATCGCGGCGAGCTCGATCTGCATGCGGGCCTCGGAGGTGCGCGCATGTTTTTCAAATATTTTCAGGATGAGGTCGACGCGATCCCAAACTTCGATTTCGAAGTAAGCCTTTTGGAGTACTTTTTTGAGCTCAAATATCTGCCCTGGTTGGACGATATCATTCAGCACAACATACCTGATGCCGTCTTTTTTAATGAGATCAAACACTTCTTGGACTTTGCCTGAGCCTATGTAGGTGGTTGAGTCTGGATGCATCCGTTGTTGGACGATATGGTCAACTATACCGAGACCCGAGCTATAGGTATGGATGAGGTGGATCGTCTCTCGTATCCGCAATGCACTGATCTCTGGCGAGGTGTGTGGCAGGACGACGTCGAGGATGAGAAAGCGCATGGCAATCATATAGTGGGTATTGTAGCAATAAATCCCCCCAAGACCCCGACGATTGGGACAAGGAACAACTATTTAGTTGCCTGACGGACTTGGTATGGAGGCGCCACTGAATACCACATCGGCTGGTACAACGAATTTTGCCTCATCTATTGTCCATGATGAACAGTGAAAGTTAAACTTGGCCATGACCTGGTTCGCTTGCTGCATCTGCTCAGGTGATGGAGTACCTTGGGTTTGATTAGCAGTGAGGTCAATGATTTGACCGATTTTTCCTGCACCAGGCATCTCAAACCATGTCTTTGCAGTATTTTTATCCCCGACCATATTCATGGTCATGACCCCTGCTTTGGTCGTGATTTTACCTTCAAGAGCAAATTGCTCGTTGCCCGTATACACTGTGTTTTCTGAGATTGTCTCACCATCGTTGCTTACATAGGTGCATACGCGTCCCTGTCCGCCACGAATCAGATCTACGAGAGTCCCTGAAAATGTGTTTGACTCCTCGGGAGCTGTACTAAGAACTGCAGAAGACGTAGGAGTAGTATTAGCGAGTGGGTTTTCCACAGGCCCCGGAACACTTGCTTTACCTCCACTACGCATAAATAAAAAGCCAGCGATACCGCTAATGACTACAAGTATGGCGACGATTCCTAATAGTTTCATAAGAGTAAATATGAATAGGTAAGTGAGGATATAGTAGCAAATCGTGTGCGAATAACCATCGCGATATACTGTCGCATAGTCTTCGCTGCACATTCGAGTTACAATAACTACTGAGGTATGATAGAAAATATGCAAACAGTAACGAAGAAATACGGACCGCTCACCATATTATTTTTGATCGTATGCACCGCTACGGCTCTTCGCTTTTGGCACTTGGGCACGGCCCCCAAGGGTCTACTTATCGATGAGGCAAGTTTCGGATATATTGCAAAATCGATTGCTGAAACCGGCAAAGATGAGCATGGGGTGAGCTACCCGATCGTATTCGAGGCATTTGGTGATCAGAAACTTCCGCTACAGGGGTATTTGCTTGCACCTGTAGTCAAGATATTTGGTTTGAGTAATGAGAGTGTGCGGAGTGTATCGGCACTAGCTGGTGTTCTGGTAGTCGTTGGTATATATCTTCTTATTTCATCGAGATTTTCCTCACGATGGGGTCTTTTGGCAGCGGCAATCACCGCAGTGAGTCCGTGGACATTTTATCTCAGTCGATTTGCGTGGGAGTCAAACATTGCATTGTGCCTCTTTATCTTTGGACTCTATTTCCTTTTTCGAAGCATTGAGCGACGGTCGCTATCCGCTGCATGGATGATGATGGTCTTGTGGGCCCTGACTTGGTATACATATATTGCCTACCGCCCGATCACTGGAATCCTTGGGTTGATATATATCATTCAGATCTACAAACAACGCATATTTAGTACTAAAAAAATATTTCTGCTCTGCCTCGGCGCGCTCATTATTACCACTCCCCTTTTCTCCTCAAGTGCACGAGGAGCAAACACGGCTCGGTTGAACCAGGTGGGAATCCACAAAAATCCTGGCACGGTCATGAAAATAGATGAGAAGCGCGCATATTGTAGTTTGCACATTGAACCTTTATGGTGTTCGCTCGCGTGGAATAAGCCTGCAGAAATCATCGAGACGTTTGGTGAGCGGTTTATGCGTGCGTATTCCTTCGAGTATTTGTTTTCGCCTATCAAAGGGGATGTGTTGTTTGCAACTGAGGACAACGGTGAATTTGTCGGAATACTGGCGCCATTTCTATATGTTGGTATTGGAATAGCGCTTTATAACCTATTTAAGAGGTCAAAAAATCCCCTGAGTTTCTGGGTATCTTTAGGCTTGATTATAAGTATATTACCAGCGATATATATCAGTGATATGCATCGTGTACGGGGCTCTGCACTGTTTCCATTTATCATGCTGTGTATGATTTGGGGCGGTCACTATGTCATGTCGCGTCTCACTCATCAGTGGCAGAAATGGGCGGTTATGACGATCATTTCTGGTTTTTTTGTGATACAGACCTATGTATTTATGATGAACTGGTTCACAGTACATATTGATCAGCACGATTTCACATACGACGGACATGTTCCCCCACTTATGCAGTATTTGGGTAAAACGAGTCCGGATACACTGATCTATTTTAAGCCATTCATTTCTGACCCAATACTTACGTATGCTTACTATACTGATTTTGATCCTCAGCAATATCAGACAATAGCAAAATATGGCCCAAAACAGGGTGATGGCTTCCAACACGCGGTGAAACTTAGTAGGGTTGAAGTAACTGACAGATCACCGGCAGCAATCGGCTGTTTGATGAAAACATATCCCGGCCCACTCATGTATGTAACCGATTTTGAAGAATCACAAAACCCGGTATTTATCGTCAAGTCTGCAAACGGAGTTCATACACGGGCCTATGTCTACAATGTTCGGAGTTTCACTCCGGATACGACATGTGAAAAGTGAGCTCCCTCGCTGATTAGTAGATTATATTATCGATACGCACAACCGACCGCATGGTCGTTCACCATCCCGCACGCCTGCATGAATGCATAACAGATTGTGGAGCCTACGAAAGTCGCGCCGTATGACTTGAGACTTTTTGATAAAGCATCTGATTCGGGTGAAGTTGAGATATAGTCTCTGCGTGTACGAATGGTGTGCTGAAAAGGTTTGTCCTTGACAAAAGACCACATATATTTACTCAGACTCCCCCACTCCTTCACTATTTGAACCGCTGCAAATGCATTTTTTCGCACACCATAGACCTTTAGGCGGTTACGGATGATGCCAGGGTTGAGCAAAATCTCATCAAGTTGTTGGTCGGTATATGTCGTGATTTTGACGAAGTCAAAATCACTAAAAAGCTTTTTATATTCCTCGCGTTTTCGAAGCACCGTAATCCACGACAACCCTGCCTGTGCTCCCTCTAGGCAAAGCATTTCGAACAGTAACCGATCGTCGTAGACGGGTCTCCCCCACTCTTTATCGTGGTAGCGCATGTAGAGTGGGTCATTCCCACACCAAAAACACCGAGACATACCGTCTTGGCCAATCAGGATGACATCAGACATATGAGAGTGGATGATACACGAAACGACCGCGCATGTTCTACCCTATGCGCGGTCGTGTAAATACGATTATTCTACGCTATTGCACCAGGCATCGCCGTCTTTGGTCGGTTTACCCGAAGCATCTCGCGGACCAGCATATTCGAAGTCCTTTGTATGTTTTGCATGACCAGGATTGCTGATACTCACAGGCAGAGCGTTCCATGCTTTAGAACCACTTGTCCAGTGACATATCCCTACGAGAGCTGGATTTGGTGAGGGAACAGTGGTAAGTGTTGGCACGATCGTGATGGTTGGGGTCGGCTCACAGGGGCCCGGACTCATTACAAATACAACAGGATTTGAGAATGTTGGAGTGATCGCTGGGGGCACTGGATTGATGAAAGCAGACGCTGTGTATGATCCTGGCGCCAAATAGTGAGGATCTGTCACGTCGTTTGGATTGACCGAGTAAGTGTACATACCGGTTACATCTGTTGTGAGCACAACGGGAGTAAAGATTGTGGGCGACTGAAACACCATAGTAACAGGGGTATTAGCAGGTCCTTGTCCTGAAAAAATGAGATTACATGATGGCAGTTCGGTCCGAACAGCTAAAGTCAGTGATACACCGTCGATTGCAGAGACTGCAGCAGTTTTTCCGAGTCTATAACCGAGGAAGACAAGACCAGATAATGC
>CAZIUF010000042.1:0-6063 GCA_964542665.1 uncultured Gammaproteobacteria bacterium
CGCTAGCATTCTATCTATAGTGTATACATGGCGCATCCAGCTACTATCACTTCTATCGACATCGGAACTTCAAATATCACGTCAATCCTCGCTATGTATGATCCGGCTCTTGAGCAATACAAGATACTCGGCCATATGACAGTCCCTTCACGTGGTGTGAAAAAAGGAATAGTTGTAGATATTGATCAAGTCACCACCTGTATAGAGGATTGTCTCGAAAAGGCAGAACGGATGGCTGGTGTAGCAGCTACTGAGGTCATTGTGAGCGTTGGTGGACCCCATATCGCTTCGCTGAACTCTCACGGGATAGTTGCGATCTCTGATCCCAAAGGAGACATCTCAACAGACGATATTGAGCGAGTGATTGAGGCTGCCAAGGCAGTTTCGCTGCCTTCCAATCGTCAGGTGCTGCTTGTATCACCCAAACAGTATACGGTCGATGGGCAAGCGGAGATTAGGAGTCCAATAGGCATGAACGGTATCCGCCTCGAGGTAGATTGTCATATCATCACTGCCTCATCCACCAATCTACGCAATCTTGATCGGGTACTCGAAACTGTGGATGTGCAAAATGACGCTTTTGTATTCACCGCTGTTGCTTCTTCGGCATGTGTACTCACTGATTCTGAGAAAGATTTAGGAGTTTGTCTCGTCGACGTGGGTGCTGGCAAGATCGATATGTGTGTATATATTGAGGGAGCACTCCATCACACGCTATCCGTACCTATCGGCGCAAAGCACATCACCAGTGATCTAGCGATTGGCCTTCGCCTCCCTCTTGAGGTAGCTGAAGAGCTAAAGCTATTTTTATCAAAACAATATATCCCTTCAGATGGACGCAAAGCGCTTGAGTTGCCCGATATTTCATCATATCTTGCACAAGGCGAAGCCTCAGACTACACGGCAAAAAGTGTATATGAAAATATCATCACTGCGCGACTCGAGGAAATAGTAGAATTTGTTCACTCAGAATTGGATAAAAATCATCTACTCAAGTCACTTCCTGCGGGTGTGGTGTTTGTGGGTGGTGGCGCCAATACGATTGGCCTCCTTGATATTGCAAAACAGATACTGCGTATGCCTGTGCGCGTAGGCAAGATCAATATGAAACTAAGTGGAGTCAGTGGTGATCTTATGGATCCACGATATGCCTGTGCACTCGGTCTTCTTACGCACAATACAGAGGATGGTCAGTCAACAGTAACTCGTAGTCGTGGAGATGCACGAAGCATATCCAAGCTGATGGGTGGCGCTGGATCTATGCAAATGGGTGGAATAGCTAAAAAAATAAAAGCTTTCTTTCATCAGTTCTTGCCATAGCGGTACATAGTTCATCTATAACAGCATGTTTATCAAGCCAAATACAGGACAAGTCGCAAATATCAAAGTCATCGGTGTCGGAGGTGGTGGATGCAATGCGATCGAGGACATGATCGCCCAAGGCGGCATCTCGGGTGTTGAGTTCATCGCCATCAATACAGATGTACAGGCACTTCTTCATAATAAAGCGCAGATCAAAGTCCAGATCGGCGATGTACTCACTCGCGGTCTCGGAAGTGGGAGTGATCCAGTGACAGGAAACAAAGCTGCAAATGAATCTATCGATAAGCTTAAAGAGGAGATAGCTGGAGCGGATCTCGTTTTCATCACCGCAGGCATGGGTGGTGGGACCGGCACCGGTGCTTCACCAATCGTTGCCAAGGTTGCTCGTGAGTGTGGGGCACTGACGGTTGCTGTGGTGACCAAACCATTTTTATTTGAGGGGAGCAAGCGGATGACTGCCGCAAAAGTGGGGATAGATGAGCTCAAACAACATGTTGATACGTTGATAGTGGTGCCAAACCAACGTGTACTACAAATCGTAGACCACAAGACCTCTATATTGGATGCATTTCGCAAGATCAACAGCGTACTCCATCACGGAGTCCGTGGCATCGCAGAGCTGATCACTGAGCCAGGACTCATCAACGTCGACTTTGCAGATGTGCGGACGATCATGACTCACGCGGGCACCGCACTCATGGGTATTGGTGTTGCTACAGGTGAAGGTAGAGCAGTCAAGGCTGTTCAGGAGGCTATGACTTCACCCCTCCTTGACTCGACGATCAATGGAGCCAAAGGAGTGCTGATCAATATATCTGGTGGCACCGATATGACCATGCTTGAAGTCGATGAAGCAGCTAATCTCGTCAATCAGACAGTCGATGGCGATGCTGATATCATCTTTGGTGCGACAGTCAGACCAGAGCTGCAAGGACATGTTAAAGTGACCTTGATAGCAACGAAATTCGATGACAACTCATCTATGTACAAGATGCGCAATGATCTCAAGCGCGACTCGAGCATGCTCAGCTCATTTAAGCAAGCAGATGCATCCAGTCAGATAGAGCAGTCAAACCTCGCCAAGGGCGTCGCTCAGATCACCTCATCTACTACTCCGCTCGATCAAGATGTTAATCTTGATGACGACCCCTTCGAAGTCCCTGCATTTTTGAGGAAGAAATAAATATATTTCCTCTTTGGTATACTACATTAGTATATGTCTGATAAACATAGTTCTCCTAAACCTTCTAAAGTGCCCTTGGCAACGAGCGACAAGCTACAAGCGGGAGTGACCCTTCGTCAGGCTCAGGGTGACAAAAATGTTCCCACAAACAAAGAGCCTTCTGCATACTTCAAAGTTGAGCAGGAGATGATTGAGCTGTGGAAGAAAAACCGCATATTTGAGCGATCAGTGGAGGAGCGACCCGAGGGGAAACCATGGAACTTTCTAGACGGGCCACCCTTTGTCACCGGGTTGCCTCACTATGGTCATATCATCGGCTCGATACTCAAGGATGTATTCCCACGCTTCAAAACGATGCAAGGCTACCGCGTTCGACGTGTTTGGGGCTGGGACGGTCATGGACTACCGATCGAGAACAAAGTCGAGGGAGCACTCGGGATCAAGTCAAAAAAGGAAATCGTTGAGCGGGTTGGGATGAAGACGTTTATCGAAGAGTGTAAAAAGTATGTCAAAGACGTCTCAGGAGAGTGGGAGTGGTATATCGATCATATCGGGCGCTGGGTCAACTTCACTGATGCCTACAAGACATGGGATATGCCGTACATGGAGTCGACGATGTGGGTCTTCAAACAAATGTATGAAAAGGGCTTTATCTACAAAGGACTTCGTGTTTCACTTTTTTGTCCACACTGCAGCACACCTATCTCGAACTTTGAAGTAGCCATGGACGCAGGTGAAAACTACAAAGAAGTTGCTGAGCCTGCGAATACGTACAAATACAAGTTGGTCGAAAATCATACTTCCTTGGGTAAGCTCCCGCCAACAAAGGCGGGTGAAGGGGTTAATACCTTTTTCCTCGCCTGGTCGACAACGCCCTGGACCAAACTTACCACAACAGCCCTTGCTATCAATCCAGCGCTAATTTACGTCACCGTTGAAAGTGGAGGAGAGAGATATATTCTTGCTCAAACGACGCTAGAGAAAGTGTTCAAAGATCGACCCTACACTCTGGTCGAAAAGAAAGAGGGGAAAGAGTTGTTAGGTTTGGAATATGAAGGCCACTATAACTTTTATAAACCTGAAAAGGATAAAAAAATACACGTTATTGTCGGCGATGACTTTGTATCAGCTGATGAAGGTACCGGCATCGTCACCATCGCTCCCTATGGAGAAGAAGACTTAAAGGTTATGACTCGGGATGGGATACAAATCGTCCTCAATATCGATCAAGAGGGTCATCTGACCCCTGATAATCCCAATGGATTGGCCGGGATGTACTACTTGAAAGTAAACAAGCTTATCAATCAAGATCTGACCGATCGGGGACTGATGTTCCACGAGGATCGGGATCACAAGCACACCGTTGCACACTGCTGGCGCTGCCATGAGCGACTTTTCTTCAATCCTCAGGAGGCATGGTATGTGAATGTGCAGAAACTCAAGCCTGTCATGGAAAAGACCAACGAACAGGTGAGCTGGTATCCAGGGCATTTCAAACACGGCAGATACCTCAAGAGTATGCAAGGTGCACCAGACTGGTGTATATCACGCAGTCGGTACTGGGGATCACCGGTACCTGTGTGGGAATATACTCATGCAGACGGAGAGGTAGAGCGATTTGTCCCGGGTTCGATCGCAGAACTTGAAGAAGCATCAGGTGTCAAAATCACTGATCTACACAAGCCAGAGATCGATGAAGTGACTGTACCAAGCAAAAAAGACCCCTCTATCAAACTAAAACGAGTAACAGAGGTGCTTGATAGCTGGATTGAGGCAGGATCAGCTACATTTGCTGAACGTCATTTTCCTTTTGATAAAACAGTCAAGTTAGATGAGATCTTGCCACCTGACTTTATCACCGAGTATACGGGCCAGATCCGCGCATGGTTTTATGTCCTACACGTGATATCTGCAGCGATTTATCAGAGACCTGCATTCAAACATGTGATGGTTAGCGGTGTGATGATGGGTACTGATGGTCGCAAGATGAGCAAGAACTACAAAAATTATCCAGATCCTCGTGAGGCCATCGAAATGTATGGTGCAGATGCATTGCGTCTCTATCTCCTGAGCTCTACCATCACCAATGCTGAGGATGCAAATATGTCTGAGACAGATTGGCGCGATCAGCTTCGCAAGTTCATCATCCCCCTTCTGAATATTTGGAACTTTGCCAAAATGTATGCAGAAGTAGACGGGCACAAGCTGCAAACTGTAAGCAACGAGCTGCAAGCTGCAAGCACCAATGTGTTGGATAAATGGCTGATATCACTCTTGCACACCACAATTGCCAAGGTCACTGCTTCGCTTGAGACGTTTGATACGATGACGACGGTTGCTACGCTCACGTCATTTGTTGACGATTGGTCAAAGTGGTATGTGCGCCGAAGTCGTGACAGAGCCGGGTCAGGAGAGCTTAGGTCAGACACGACAGCATTTTATGAGACCACCCAATATGTGTTTGAGCAATTTCTCCGACTCATCGCACCGATAGTGCCATTTCATTCTGATTATTTGTACCGAGAATTGACTGGCAAAGACTCGGTTCATCTGGAAAAGTGGCCTCAGGCAGATAAATCACTGATACATACTGAGCTGGAGTTAAATACTGCAATTGCTCGTCGTGTATGTGAAGCAGGTCACCAGATCCGTAAAGCAAACAATTGGAAAGTTCGTATGCCATTACGAAAAATTGAGGTGGCTATTGATGAGGATTATTCAACTATAAAAGACAATCTCTGGCAAGTGGTGCTTGATGAGCTGAATGTCAAAAACATCGTCATTAACGGAAAGCAAAGCTATCCGAAAAAAGAGCATGCAGTAACAGATGAACAACTAGCTTATGAAGGGAAAGTAAGAGATATTATTCGCGAGGTACAAGCACTTCGAAAAGATGCCAAAATAGCTATCGGCCAATCAGTCAAGCTTCAAGTACCTCACGAGTATGAGCAGTATTCTGAAGAAATCAAGAAACAAGCTCGGATTAGTGAGATCATGGTTGGCGACACCCTAAGTCTCGTCACGTAAATAGAGATTGTTTTAAGTCATTTTTCAGGTATAATAATCCCTCATGAACATCCTTGCAGTCATCAAATCAGGCGGAAAGCAATATATCGTCAAATCAGGTGATGTCATCACTGTAGACAAGATTGATGGTGACGTTGGATCCAAGGTCGAACTGGTAAAACTTGCAAATATATCGACAGATGGCTCCGCAGTCGAGCTTGGGACTCCTCAGATGAAGACATCCGTATCTGCGGAAATAGTCGAAAGCGGCAAAGGAACAAAAATCAGAGTAGCCAAGTTCAAGGCAAAGGTACGCTACCGAAGAGTTACCGGTTTTCGTCCAATGCTTTCTAAGCTCAAAATACTCTCTGTATAACGAGTTTATTTACTGAAAAGTACACACTATACATATATGGCACATACAAAAGCACAAAAAGCGACCAAAGGAAATCGAGATTCGTTTTCCAAGCGTCTTGGAGTGAAGATTTATGGAGATCAAGTAGCTAAATCTGGTCACATCATCATCCGTCAACGAGGGAACAAATATTTTG
>CAZIUF010000043.1:0-5570 GCA_964542665.1 uncultured Gammaproteobacteria bacterium
AGTTAGTTTATATACGACATAAATGAAGTACGAAATCACCTATCTGGTCGAAACCGAAGATAAATCCAAGTTGGTCACTGATATCATCACTGCAGCTGGCGCCACCTACACTGAGACCAAAAAGTGGGGTCAACGTGAGCTCGCATATCCAATCAAAAAGAACATGAGAGCCTTTTACTACACTGGTATCATCGAGTGTGCCGGAGCCCTGGTCACCGAAATCAAGCAAAAACTCAACTTTGCAGACGTTGCAATCCGTTATTTGATCATCAAATTAGAAAGCTAAACGAGTATCATTCTATACATCACATGTCTAGCCGCTCTATCAATAAAGTCATGCTCCTCGGCAATCTCACCCGAGATCCGCTCGTAAAGTTCACCTCAGCAGGTACTGCTGTAGCCACGTTTTCCATCGCAACCAACCGCAGTTGGACCACGGCCGAAGGTCAAGTCAAGGAAGACGTTCAATATCACAATATCGTCGCATGGGCCAAGCTCGCAGAGCTCGTCGGCAAACTACTTTCAAAAGGAAAAAAGGTATACGTTGACGGTCGTCTCACCACTCGCAAATACACTGATAAAACTGGCGTCGAGCGCTATATCACCGAGATAGTTATGGATGATTTCATCCTCATGAGTGATGGTCGACGTGCAGAAGCGGCTGGTGAATCTCCAGCAGCTAACTCGGCTCCATCTGAAGACAACTCGCCAACACCTGAGCCCACCTCATCGCCATCATCACAAACTATTAATCCTGATGATATACCCTTTTAATTGTTGCACTAAAAAATATGAACAAACCTGACTATTTTGAAAAAATGGACACTATCCCAGACTACAAAGATGTTGAGTCTATGCAAAAGTTCATCACTGCTCGTATGCGTATCACTTCACGTGAGCGCACCGGGATGAGCGCAAAAAACCAGCGCAAGCTTTCCAAGGCTATCAAGTACGCTCGGTATCTGGCCCTTCTGCCAACCATCTCCTACCAAGCGCAATAAATAAATTGTGAAGTCAAACGTCGTCACGTCTAAAGTCTTCAGGTCTGTTACAGACTTTACAGACTTGCTTGTAGCTCACAGCTTCTTTGCTCGCAGCTGTTTGCCAACTTTACAGACTTTACTTGTCCCGCTCTGCGGGATGACTTGATGACCTGATGACCTTCGACTTTATAGACTTTCGACTTGAATGACTCCCATTCTCCTCCTTTACTTCCTCTCACCAATCTGACTATAATGATCACATGGCCACATTTGATGTACATTTCGATACCGGTTGGGATATTTTAGTCACTCCCGGAAGCAAAATCACCTTTACGACCTCACTTGCCCAGCAAGTGTCCCCGGCAACCTACCCACAGACTATCCCGCTCGCCCAGATACTGGGATTTTCCCCCAAACACATATTCAAACATATCAAAAAGAGTGTAGGTGAGATGATCCGAAAAGGCGACGTAGTTGCCGAAAATAAAACACTCTTTAGCTCAAAGAAGTTTGCGGCAGACGCTGACGGTATCATCACCCACATCGACCATACTATTGGGGAAATTGTATTTGAACAGGTCTTGTCGGAGGTGAGCTCGAGTGCCATGATGGCACTTTTTGAGGGGACTGTCGGTGATATAAAGAAAGGAACAATCAGTGTAAAAGTAGTGAAATCACTGGAGATCAAAATCAACGAGACGGTCTCGTCACGATTTGGAGGTCGATGTCTCATCACCGATGCATCGCAGGCGATGATCTTGGGACTTCCCGACGTCGGGGGCAATATCGTCGTTGCGCCCAACTTCACCGACTATAGCATTTCAAAATTTGAGGCACTGCAGGCACAGGCATTTGTATCACCGGTAGCCATCCGTACGCATATACCTTCCTACACGCTCAAAAAGCAAACCGAATATGCAGATATCGTTGACTTTGCGCCGACTGCTGTGTACGCTAATCCATCTGAGTCGATACTCATATTTTACAAGTGACCACAAGATCAGTGAAACAAGATACTCCACCCCCCTCTAAAAAAGAGCCGATCATCAATCGGTTATTTTTGTTGGCTCTATTTGCCTTTATCTTTGCTGCGGGCTATCGGATCGGCGATACCAAGATGTTACTTGGATTGAGTGTCCCTGGATTTTCTAGCAAACCATTTGTTTCTACGCTGCCTGATGCGGCAACAAAAAACAAGTTAAATGTAAATGAAAAAAATGTCGACTTTTCACTGTTTTGGGAAGTGTGGGATAAGTTTGAGAACAAATATGTTGACCGAGCCAAACTCGACACCAATAAAATCTTTTATAGCGCCCTCAAAGGACTCGTTGCTTCGGCGGAAGATCCTTACACTTTTTTCCTGACTCCCGAGGAACATAAACAATCAAAAGACTCGCTCGGAGGTCGGTTTGAGGGTATCGGGGCCCAACTCGGGACCAAAGAAGGCAAGATCATCGTTATCGCACCACTTCCTAACTCACCCGCTCTCGCAGCTGGCGTCAAGGCAGGAGACGAAATATTGATGGTTGATGGTGTGTCTATCAAAGGTGAAGCGGTGACTCAAGTAGTCTCAAAGATTAGGGGCACAGCGGGTACTGAGGTGGTGCTCAAGTTAGCTCGAGGCAAAGAAGAAATCGAAGTGAAAATCACTCGTGCGAAGATCATCGTCGCTATATTTGAGACAAAATATGAAAATCAGATTGCCCACGTCAAGATGAATCAGTTCGGTGACAACAGCATCGTCGAGTGGGATAAGATCAGTCAAGAAGTCGCACAGAAATATGCTGCTGGCACGATCAAGGGACTTGTACTTGATCTTCGTGACAATCCAGGTGGATATCTCGATGCAGCGGTCAAGATCGCCTCTGACTTCCTCCCATACGGAGAGCTCGTAGTGAAACAAGAATCTTTGGATAAAAAAGTCGACTATCGCGTCACGAAAAACGGAATCCTCCAAAAGATCCCTGTTGTTGTCCTCATCAACAAAGGCTCAGCATCAGCATCTGAGATCCTCGCAGGCGCTCTCCGAGATCACAAGAGAGCAAAGCTCGTCGGTGAGAAGTCGTTTGGCAAAGGATCAGTCCAAGAGGTCATCGAGCTATCAGGCGGTTCAGGTATGCATGTGACTGTAGCCAAGTGGGTACTACCTGGTGGTGACTGGATCAATGGCAAAGGCATCACTCCCGAGACCGAAGTGATTAACGAAGCCATAGATGGCCAAAACACTGTTGATGCGCGCAAGCTCGATGCCCAGCTCAACAAGGCTGAGGAAATGCTGAAATAACTACTTGATCTACAGCCCGTTAATCTCGATGTCATCCTGCCTGTCCGCCGAAGAGGCGGGGTTCAGCTTTTTTTCAGGAAATATAGGTAGATTATCGCATTGAAAGTCTTATCTAGATGAGCTAGGATATGCTAATAATTTTGTTACTTTGTCTATGAAAAAGCTACTCACTGTTATCTTGGTTCTTTTCATCGGGGTTGTACTCACCGAGCAACTCAAAAGCAACCCAAATTTTTTGAAGACTTTTTCTCTTTCCAATCTCCTTCCCAAAGCGACCAATGTCCCGAAACCATCTGGCGCGTTGCTTCCCACAGTGAAACCTATGGAGCTGAGCGGCACAGAGGAAGAGCGGCGCATCCAGATGATCGAGAAAGCCCTGCCATCTGTAGTCACGATCGGCATCAACTTTACGACTCGTCAGCCAGACCGCATCCAAATGGACCCGTTTGATTTCTTTGGTGAGAGTAGAGGATTTCAACGAGTACCCGGCAAAGAGAAAAATGTCGAGCGCAATATCGGATCAGGGTTTATCGTCTCCTCGACTGGTCTGGTCATCTCCAACAAACACGTGGTCGAACAAGAAGATGCAAAGTATAAAGTGAGATTGAACAATGGCGATACGCTTGATGTGGAGAAAATTTATCGTGACCCACTCAATGATCTTTCGATATTGAAGGTCGTTCCAAAATCTTCTCTGGTTGCACTTCCCCTCGGCGATTCGGATAAACTCAAACTTGGACAGACCGTCGTCGCGGTCGGCACCCCGCTTGGCGAGTTTACCAACTCGGTCACCTCCGGTATCGTCTCAGGTCTGGGCCGCGGGATCACCGCTGGCTCGCCTTTTGAGGGATCGGCAGAGAAGCTTGATGGTGTCATCCAGACTGATGCGGCGATCTCTCCCGGCAACTCGGGTGGCCCACTCTTGAACTCTTCAGGTGAGGTCATCGGAGTTAATACTGCAGTATCGGGCGAAGGCCAAAATATCGGCTTTGCGCTTCCCGTGAACATAGTAAAGACACTGCTCGCTGAGTTTGATAAGCGTGGAGGGACATTTGAGCGGCCGTATATGGGAGTGAGATATCAGATGCTTGATCGACAGACGGCAATCGCCAACGATCTCGTTGAGGGAGCATACATCCAGGAAGTCGTCTCGGGATCACCAGCAGAGAAGGCTGGACTTGCTCCAGATGATGTGATCACGAAGATTGATGGGGTCAAAGTCTCAGGCACTGACGAGCAGAGTATCGTCAAAGTACTGCTGGATAAAAAAATCGGTCAATCTGTCTCAGTGACCTATTGGAGAGGTGGGAAGGAAAATACAGTGAGCGTGACTCTTGAGGTGTTTAAGTAAATCTTTATCACATCCAAATGCTGCTTACAAAGCTTCATAATTCTGGGCATTTATGATAAGTATTTATTTCTATAGACTTTGTGGGTCGTTTATTTGCAGTGAAAAACTTCTTTGATCTTCAGGTACTTCTATGCACTCATGGCCACAAACGCGTCCAATAACTTGCGCATCAATGGTGGATGGAGCATCGAATGGAAACAAATGGTCACCTTGTTCGTTAACAAAGCGCCTGTTTAACCCTGAAATTATATTATTTCTTTTAAATCCTAACAATAGAGCTCTTTCGTTCATATAGGCTCCTGCTATGCAACCACCTATGCTAGCGCACGTGTCCAAAGATTTTACTTCTCCCTTCTGTCCACAAGCAGCTTGAAGTTTTGCTGTACATTTAAGTTGGAGCTCTCCTGGCCCTTGTGAGCCTTGTTCTGCTTTCATAGATATTATTTTACTTCCGCTGGTGCTGCTTGACTTGCCTCAGCAGCAACTGGTTGCCCAGCCTCACAAGTAGCCGGCTGGTTCTCTGTAGATACTTGGTGAATATGTAGCATTCCAATGTGCCTCAAATATTGATAGATTACCCCATGTGCTTGGGTTGCTCCATGTTCTCGTAATGCAGGCCTAAAAATGTGTGGAAATCTTTCACACCAGTATGGAAATGAGTCAACTCGTCTCCGTATGGTCGCGGCGTAACCGAGATTTCCGTACTTAATCATTGTTCCAACTGGATCCATAACATATACCGTCGCGCCTTTATTACTACCATCTGGTATAAACTCAGGTAAGCTATACATCCCCAATGGGTGAAGATCTTCCTCATTTATCACTGGCTTATTGCAGTCGTGTATGCAAGAATTTGGTCTTGCCACTAGCTCAGATAACATAATCACATATTATACCCTTAATATATACTATAAGCAAGTATATTAGTGGTATAATCATCCATATATGCTCC
>CAZIUF010000044.1:0-5564 GCA_964542665.1 uncultured Gammaproteobacteria bacterium
AGAAAACGCGGATATAAAATCCATGCACACACATCGGTGAACTCAATCTATACATCATTTTGAAAACACTCCATTTCTACAGTATGATTGAGGCTCATGAAAGCACTAAAAAAGCATCTTCTGCGAGTCAATTGGCTACTCATCGGCATACTGATTGTTTCGTTTGGATTGCGGACCATGCATCTCGACTGGGATCAGGGCCAACATCTGCATCCCGATGAGCGCTTTTTGGTCATGGTGACGAGCGCAATGAAGGTGTCACCGAGCTTTAGTGCGTATCTTGATCCGCTCAAGTCGACCATGAATCCGCTCAATATCGGGCACACCTTTTTTGTGTATGGCACATTTCCGCTCACAATCACCAAATTTGTGGCAATTGCACTCAATAAAGACTTTTATGGCGGGTTGCATCTTATCGGTCGAGCGCTTTCGGCACTGGTCGACACCAGCATCGTTTTTTGTATTTATTTTGCCATAAGGAAAATCCGTCAGGTTGCTCTGGACTCCTCAGTTCAAATTGCCCCGAGTATCGCCTACTGGGCCGCATTCTTTTATGGCATCTCGGTACTCCCGATCCAACAGAGTCACTTTTTCACCACTGATACATTTGCAAATGCTGCTGGTGTGTGGGGGATCACGATATTGATTCGTGCCTGGAGCCATTCATCAGATCAAAAACACAAAAATAGCCAGATTTGGGTCATGCTGCTCAAAAAGATGGCCCACATTGTTGTAGCTGGTATTTTTGTGGGGATGGCGATCGCCAGCAAGATAAGTGCCGTATACATCTTACCTGTATTTGGATGTTTGCTCTTTGTTTTGGTTGGCACAATACCACTTCAACCAAAACGCCACTCGATATTTTTGCAGCGTTGCTTACTCTTCATGTTGTTTGGTATCACCCTAGCGGTGAGTACTTACCTTGCGGTTCGGTTGGCGGGACCATATTACTTTGCAAGTAGTAATCTTTTTTCCTTTCAGCCTCATCCCACTTTCATAGACAACATTGAAGAGCTCAGGCGACTGTCAAATAGTGATGGCTGGTTCCCTCCTGTTGTGCAGTGGATCCACAAACCAAAGCCGTGGTTTGCACTGCAGAATATTGCATGGTTTGGGCTTGGTCTGGGGATAGCAGCGACAGCTCTTTTTGGATTATTCACAATGCTTAAGGAATGGTTGAGAAATTCGGAAATAAAATCCGGTATTACCCTCTCGATCGCACTTTGGGGAGTAGTTGTATGGGCAACTGGCATATTGCTCTATCAAGCGATGCAAATCGCGCATACTCTACGTTATTTCCTGATCCTGTATCCTTTTTTTGCGGTATTAGCTGCAATTGGCATGCATCGGCTCCTCTCGATAGTTGAAGCGGCTCGATATCAGCTTGCCATCAGACGGGTGATGCAAGCTATCCTTGTGGTCGGAGTATCACTCTGGACAGTAGCATTTTGTCATATATACACGGTTCCACACTCCCGGATCGCTGCGTCAGAGTGGATGTGGCAGAACTTACCTGGTGGGTCACAGGTCGGACTAGAGCATTGGGATGATCCACTTCCACTGAATCTACCTGGCACGGGTGGAAAGGTCATCACAGGAGTAGAAATGCCGATATTTGGGCAAGATACAGATGAGAAATGGGTACAAATGAAACAGAAATTTGCTCAGATACAGTACTATGTCATGACTTCAAATAGAGGATGGGGGAGTGTCACCACGGTACCTGAACGGTTCCCTTTGCAAACAAAGTTTTATAAAGATCTCTTTGCAGAAAAAACAGAGTTCACTCATCTCATGACATTTTCCTCTTTTCCGACACTTTGCGTCCCATTAACGCGATTGTGCTATCATTTTGATGACCAGTGGTCAGAAGAGGCGTTTACCGTGTATGATCATCCCAAAGTCATGATTTATGTAAAAAAATAGCTTATGTCCACTTCACCTCAGTCATCCTCAGATCTTAAACAATCAATCTCCCAAAAACGCCACGAACTCAATATGCTCGAGGCGGAACTGATTTCGTCAGCTGAGAATGAAATGAAAAAAGATCGAAAAAGCATACTTACTGCATCAAAAAATGATGAGAAGATGTCTTTTATTCTTTTGATTCTTTCATGCTTTGGGATGGGGATATTTGTACTTTCGGGTTGGTTTATGAATCCTGACCAAACTCGTTCCTCGAAACCGTGGATTCAGATATCCTGGCCCGGCTCAGAAAAAAAGGCTTGTGGTGTCAATGACGGTAACTACGCCGCCTGTGTTGAGGGACAAAGACAAGGGAGTGGGTGTGTGTGGTATGCAACGTGTAGCAAATGTGCACCTCAAAATACCTCGGATATAAGCTCAGTATGTAAATAAATGAACCAACTTTGTTCTGGATTGTTCAAAAAATCTACCTGGATTAACATGGTTTTTTGGGCCACGATCATCATCGTGAGTTTCTACGGACTAGCACGTGCACCTATAGGGTTTTTTGCCGATGAAGCGGGGATTGGTGTAGCAGCGTGGCAATTACTGCATGGCCAATGGGGGGCAATTCATAACTTCGCCTTTTATCACCATCTTAACGAATACTACGTTGGACTACTCGGGCCAGTGAGCACCATCCCATTTATATTTATATTTGGTCTAAATGAATTGGCTGCCCGGTCAGCCTCCGTGTGCTACGGTCTCATCACGCTTTTTGTATTATCCAAAATCATGGAGCAGCTCCAGCTCAAAGGCAAATATATTGCCATTTTTTTCATCTGGAGCATACCGCTTTTTTTCCACCCGATGCGGACACAGTTTGCCCTAACACCCTCCCTCCTGTGTCTCAGCCTCGCTCTATGGATATGTATCAGGATGGATACACCCTCGCGGGTGAAAGCATTCGTAGTTGGGTTACTAGGAATTGTTTCAGCATATAGCAACAATGCATATTTGGTGTCCGGTACGATATTTGTGGGGTGTATGGCATTAGGATATATGGTCCGTTTTCATCTCCAGAAGCGCCATGCCATGCTCATGGTGTGTTATCTATCAATAGGATTCATGCTTGGTTTGTTGCCGTACGCTATAGCTATCGGTCGCGAACCGATTTTTCTTAAACGTCTGGTTGATAAAAACTCGAGCTCTCAGGCAGCGCTGGTATCTAAGGAAAAAGTATTGTTTACAGCAACTCAGTACCCCCGCTATTTTGACCCAGGCTATCTCCTGACTAGGGGAGAGATAGATAGTCCCGGATCGGGTAATTACCGACATTCAATCACCGGTTTTGGGCAGTTTTCCTATCTACAGGGAGGGCTGGTGATCTTTGGGTTGGTCAGTCTCTTGTTATTACATAGATATCGACGATTTCGCTATCTGCCGATCACAACCATCGCTATGATATTGACATATCCGTTAGCTGATATCATCACTCAAAATGGTATCCGCCCACCTTATACATACAGCATATACGTACTCGTTTTACCCTGTGCATTATGCATTATGTTTGCGGTAGACAGTCTTGTACATCTGACCACCAGCGGACGGAAGATAAGAAAAGTCATCGCACGAGCATTGATCTTAGGATGTGTCTTGTATGGATTGGTTTTCTTCGGCAACTACATCAAAACCTATATGACTCCTACAGAGAATACCGCAGGGTTTTGGGGGTGGCAATGGGGGCCTCGTGAAATCATGTCGTATTTTAAGCAACACGAGCAGGAATACGACGAGCTCTATATACAGGGGGCCTTTAATGCTGGTGGTATTTTTATCCCTTTTTATGATCCAGATAATGTGTGTAGAGATAAATGCAAGCTTGGAGGGTTCGAAATGTATAATCCCAACAAAAAACAGCTATTTGTCGTCCAATCAAAGGATTATGACGCATATATGAGTGCCGTACCTTCACTACGAGAAATATATGCACTGTCTAATCCAGGCAACACTCTCAATACCTCGTTTTATTTTATGACGTCGCGTCAAGCGACTGAGTGATGTTGTTGTGTATCTCCTCAATGCTGCGGGAGAAGGAGAATGAAGACGAAACTTTTTGGATCATGTCCGGACTCGTGTATTGACTACGATTTTTTAATATCCGCCCAATCGCTTCGGACAAAGCCTTTTCGTTTTGAGGCTCTACGATGATCCCCATACCCGTGAGTTGTACCGGGACCCTGACACCGGGCAGATTTGAAACCACTACAGGAATTCCACACTTCATCGCGTCTACCTGGACCATGCCAAATGCCTCAGTTTGATTTATTGAGGGGAGCACAAATACATCAAGCGATCTATAAAATGAGGTGAGTGCTGAGCCTGACAGTGTTCCAAAAAAATGATGCGAAACGCTGTATTTTTCGAGCAGCGACTTAATCTTGAGTGTATATGTGTCCTCACCGGCAACATCTTTGCCATAGGGACCAGCAATCTGCAATGTATATCGAGATGTTGGATCAGCCTTCATTATTTCAGCGATAGCTTGAACCAATACCTCAAGCCCTTTTTCTGTAGCTACTCGTCCCGCATATCCAATATTGAATTCATGTTCATTTTTAACTCTCTGTGTAGTATCTTGCGAAGTGGCAACTGGATCGGGAACAGGGGGGAGGATAAAGCTAAATTTGTTGGGTTTTTTTCGAAAAAGATCACCAACCCAGGTAGATTTACAATAATCTTCAGTATACCCGATGATATGTGTGCAGAGCGATAGTTGGATCCAGTTTGCGCATGTGAGTATTGATCCTATGAACCGATTGAATAGTCCAGGAGGCATAGTCACTACACAGTGAAAAAAAGAGAGGATTGGCTTACCGAAACATCGTGCAAGTATCGCCAGTGGAGTACCCTCAACGTTCGGTATATTGAGTATCACCAAGTCATGTTTTATCAGCTGACTAATATATGTCAAGATACTCATCGGAGCAATAAATCCTTTAGATATCTTAAACCAATACGGCATTCTGATGATCTGGTACCCATTCAGATTCTCGTGTCGGGTGAGGACATCGCGATGAGCAAATGTGAGCACGGTAACTTCAAACTTTTTCGAAAGTGATTGAAATACCTGCCCAGGATACGTGGTCATCCCAGAAATGTACGGATAGTAGTACGGTGAGAAAAAAAGGAGCCGTTTTCGAGTATTCATACCGAGTTTGATAGTTCAAGATGCTTCCTTTGCCAATCAATCATACTATCCAGACCATCTAGGAGCTTGATCTTTGGCTGCCAACCAAGATGTTGATATATCGATTGATTAGCTGAAACGAAGTATTTCTGGTCAGCGAGGCGCTCTTTTTCATAGCTGATCGTAGGGGAGACGCCGATCTTTTGAGCGAGGATCTCGAGTATTTGACTCACTGAGTATGAGTTCTCCCTTCCACCGCCGATATTAAAGACTGACCCGCGAACTGACTCGATATGCTGAATCGCTGCCTCATATGCACGTATGAGGTCGTGGACATGGAGGAGATCACGCACTTGATATCCATCACCAAATACAGTGATGGGCCGATGTGCGAGCATCTGTTTAGAAAAATGTGCAACCCAACCCTGATCTTCAACGAAGGTTGGCTGCTGCGCGCGGTGCTGCGCGA
>CAZIUF010000045.1:0-5334 GCA_964542665.1 uncultured Gammaproteobacteria bacterium
GCCCTGCTGATGCCATTGCTCACAGATATTCAAAAGGCACGACTTACTTCCGATCTTGAACTCGACTGTAGTATTCAGATCGAGGGTGGGGACCGATTCAGAGCCAATTTGTATTATCAGCAAGGGAGTCTTGCCGCGACATTTCGACATGTGTCTGCCAAAATTCGATCAATCGAAGATTTAAAGCTTCCGAGCATCTTTCACTCATTCACCAATCACCATCAAGGTTTGGTCTTGTTCACTGGACCAACAGGCGAAGGGAAATCCACAACTCTCGCTGCACTCATCCAAGAGATCAATGAAAACTTTTCGAAACACATCATCACTATTGAGGATCCAATCGAGTATATTTTTCCCAAAGCGCGTGGCATCGTGAGCCAGCGTGAACTATCACTCGATACGCTATCTTGGGCCAATGCACTGCGAGCTGCACTACGTCAAGATCCCGACGTCATACTCCTTGGTGAAATGCGTGATTTTGAGACTATCTCTGCCGCACTGACTGCAGCTGAAACCGGTCATCTTGTTTTTGCGACACTCCACACTGGATCTACCTCAGAGGCTATCAGCCGTATCGTCGATGTCTTTCCTCCTCATCAACAGGCCCAAGTCAGGACACAACTCGCATCAGTACTGCGGGTAGTTGTAGCACAAAGACTACTTCAGACCACGATTCCGAATCAACCACTCATACCTTGTGTTGAGGTATTGCAGAATACCCCCGCTATAGGATCTATGATCCGTGAAGGAAAAACGTTTATGATTGATAGCTCTCTCGAAACGGGAGACGAGTTTGGGATGATACTGTTTGAAAAATATCTTGCAAAGCTTGTTCGCGAGGGCATACTCACCAAAGATTCTGCTTTTTCATATGCAAATAAGCCTCAGATCTTGAGCAAGTATATTAGCAAGTAAGCACGTATCACAACACTACTATGAAGTTCACGTATAAAGCACTCCTCAATAACGAGATCAAAAAGGGCAAGATTGAGGCATATTCTGAAAAAGAGGTCACTGAGTTTCTGAGAAACTCTGGCTTTTTCCCAATAGAAATCAAAAGATCAGGAGATTTTTCGAGTCAAGTCGCTCCAGGACTTTTCAATAAGCTAAATGAGACAGATATCATCCACTTTACCCGCGAGATGTCTATCATGCTCAACGCCGGTATGACAATCAGTTCAAGCATGGATATCTTGATGCAACAGACCAACAAACCAGCGATGAAAGATCTGTTGAACGAAATCGATGTTAAAATCCGATCGGGAAGCTCATTTTCAGCAGTACTTGCACAATATCCAAAGTATTTTCCTCGAATATATGTGTCCCTGATCAGAGCCGGAGAAGCATCAGGCAAACTCACTGAGATACTTTTGAAATTAGCAGATGATATGGAGAAACAACGGGAATTTATTTCTAAAGTCAAAGGCGCGCTCACATATCCTGCCTTGATCATAGTCGGTGTGATTGGTGTTATTTTTGTCCTCGTAACTTTTGTAGTTCCTCAACTCTTGAGCCTTTACAAAGATCTAAACATTGAGCTCCCGCTCACGACGCGACTACTCGTCACCGCCTCAGATTTCATGTCGGCATGGTGGCCTGTTATCATCATCACGACTATCATCATGGCCCTTGTCGTGCGAAAGTACCTGAATACTGATAAAGGTCGCTTTTGGCGTTATACCATGCTTATGTCGCTCCCCATCCTGGGCAACGTGATGAAGATGTCTTCACTCGTCACCATCACCCGTACTCTATCGCTCCTCATCAGCTCAGGAGTACTGGTCCTCGAAAGTATCGGTATAGTAAAGGATGCAACCGACAATATCGTGTATCAAAGAGCGTTAGACCGGGTCTACTACAGCATCCAAAAGGGACTCACCATCTCTTTTTCCCTCGAGAAAGAGTCTGCATTTCCACCTATCCTAGTCCAGATGGCCGCAGTAGGGGAACGTACCGGTAAAATCGATGAAATACTCCATAAGATGTCAGATTACTTTGAGTCGGAATCAAATGTTGCCATCAAATCCATGATGACCGCCATCGAACCACTCATCCTCGTTGTCCTTGGTGGTATCGTTCTTTTCATCGTCATGGCAGTCATTACGCCGATCTACTCACTCACTGGCTCAATCGGATCACAATGATAAAAAAAGTGCAAAACGTAGAGTGTAGAACGTAAAGTGTAAAACGAAAAATTAGAAATGAGCCTATAATTGGAACTTTTTAGTGTTTAGCGTTTAGTATTTAGTATTTGAGTTCTTGTTTGCGTATATGTGCGTCTCCCCCTTGACACGCACGAAAAAAAATGAAATACTGAATCAATCTATACAACTTATGAATAAACTCTCCCGCGGTTTTACCCTGTTTGAAATATTAATCGTCGTGGTCATTATCGGAATATTAGCGACTGTGTTGGTTGCTGCAATAGATCCTCTCGAGTCGATACGTAAGAGTAATGATACGGCGATGATCACGACACTTACTAATATTCAAAATGCCTTTGCGACATATGGAGCAAATGAAGGTGTGATGCCGTGGGATGATGGGCTCGACCCATGCAATCAAACAGCTTCATTTACCGGTACCAATCCTGTTCTTCCTGCAAATGTTACCTCAGGCGGCAATCTTGGAATTCAGATTACAGGTCTTGCAGCTGGAAATGGCTGTGTTGGAGAGTTAGTTACTAAGAAATATTTAAGAGAATCAGTCCTAGGCTCCTTAAATGATGCTCGTCGGAATCGTGTCTTCTTTTCAGTCATCAAAGATAACGTGAATGGCGATAAAGTACTCATGTGTTTTAGACCTGAGTCACGAGACATTAAGAAGAAAATGAATTGGGGACTTGCTGCCTCAAGTGATCTCCTTGTGTACGCACCTAAAGATGCGAGCGAGCTCAATGGTCTATGGTGCTCATTCTAACCCAGAACTAAATACATTAACTCCGAGCTGTATGCTCGGAGTTTTTTATGCCCATACTATTGCATTGACGTAGTGAAGGACACTTGGAAGATGCTACATCTCACTGAGCACTGTCCATCAGTCCTCTGATCTCGGCCAAGCTGAGATCGGTAGGCGCAAGGGCCTGAGCGCGATTTATCGATGTATTCACCAGCTCATGATATTGTGCGATCTGTGCCTCATCAGTAGCGATATTACCGAGATAAATCCCTAGCTTGGCCCGATCACGCCAATACACAGGATTGCGTGGACTACGTGAGAGTGCCCGCGTCTGCAAAAGTAAGGCGAGCCTCTCAAGACTTGCAATATCATCATCGGTGATAGCACTCTCAGTACTTTTTTCCTGTGCAAGATCGTGTGCCGCTTGAGCAGCAGTGAGTGCGAAGCGATTCTCATAGACGTGCTCCGCTCGATACCCATAGGCACGCTGAAAAGAGGGGAGTGACTCGAGATACAGACCTGACTGTGACTCTGAAAGTGCTTTAGCATAGTAGATATCAGCGAGGATATAGTGGAACCAGTACTGGTAGGCATTGAGCGATGCAATGCCAATGATGATAAGAGATATGACTGTCATCAAGATAGATCGACTGGTCCACGAAAAATGTGGAGCATGTATTGTATGATCCGCAGCATTCATCGCAAAGGAATCGATCACGAGTAAAACGAGTAGTAACTGTGTGCATGAAGTCGAAAATCCCAAGAAGTTTGCGATATGAAGTGCTACCATCGCTGCAAGTGTTGGGTATCGTTTGTGTTTAAGCGCACTATATGTAGCTCCTCCAATCATGATCAAGTAGCCTGTCAATCCCACAATGCCGCTTGTCGCAAGGATATTGAGAAACTCATTGTGAGCTTTGTTGTAGATAAAGTCTTTCTCTGTCGTGAGGTTGTGACGTGCTGGCCGAGTGAGCGGATACGCATAGGCAAATGTTTCCGGTCCCGTACCAAAGAGTGGATATCGTGCAGCGAGCTTGACCGCACCTTCCCAGACGATCAGACGTATTGATCCCGAGTGAGTGATCGCACCAGGTTTCACTTGAACTAATGACTGAGCATACCATCCACCAACTCCAACAGATATGAATAATAGGATAGTTACTACACCAATAAATGTTCTTTTTGGCACTGTATGTGATATGTGTCGAGCAACGAGAATACCTGCGCCGATGAGAAATCCTAATTGAGCCGATCGGGACCCGGTAAACCATAGCCCTGCGCAAAGAAATAGCGAAATCCCGTAGAAAAGGTATTGTTTCCAGTTCACTTTTACTTGTTGAGCTAAACTAAAAGCGACTAGTGCAAGTGCAGCAAAGTAGGTGCCTAACCAATTGGGCTGTCCCAATGTCGAGAACATCCGCTCCCGTGGTCGGAAATCATCTGTCCAACAGGATACGGTCCACTCACCACGAAATAGGTAGCATGAGGTATCAAAGTGTAAAAGTCTACCCGGTAATCCCCATAAAAGGACGATGCATCCTGAAAATAGCGCCACAACCCACAGGGTTTTGAGGTCGTTTCTATCAAAGATCTGCACGCCGATATAGATAAGCGCGGCATACATGATAGTAGATAGTAACCCACCGTTAAAGCGGCCATAATAGCCAAATATTGAGGTATACCAGTCAATAGAGAAGTAAGTCGCCAAAGCTTGAGTGACTACCCAGAAAATCAACACGTACCCAACGATCCGAAATCGTGGTTTCCACAACCGAAGGGCTATGCCTATCAGATAACAAGTAACGATCCCCGTTGTCATGATATAGATCGTCAACATCTTGGGGATCTCAAACATCTCACTTGTCATGGTCGACATGACGAGGGGCACTATCACGAGCTGAAATGAATAGAGGAGAACGATAATTCGTTTAAGCCACATACGGTAGATAAGTATAACTCACAAAAAACATGAGTCATCTTGGTCATTGAAAGTCGTCAATTATCCTTTTTTGAGGTAGGTACTATGGTAAGCGAAGGAACGATGGGAATTGCGGTCGGTGGAACAGCGGTCGGTGGAACTGCAGTGGGTGGTATAGCTGTTGGTGCCGCCGGAGGAGACGTTGGTGCTGGAGTATCGGTTGGCTGCGGCTTGAAATCTGATGTTTCTTGGGGGATCTTATATATATTATCAGATTGTTCTTTGATCCAGGCTTCGATGCCCTCTTGCCAGCGATTTTTGCCATCGGAACTGACGGGATCTGACTCGTTCAACGCGATGAAGTCCCGCTCATCATATTGACCTGCACTGATTTCAAAGTCATTAGCTTTCTTGTCAGACTGATTTTTAGATATCTTTATTTTTTGATACCCAGATGCTATATCTTTGGGGGCAGTATCTGCGAGAAAATACTCAGAACGCTTGTGATCATCATCTTT
>CAZIUF010000046.1:0-4991 GCA_964542665.1 uncultured Gammaproteobacteria bacterium
GTGGACAGGGTCTCGATGAAGAGGTGGTCCAGGGCGATCCGTGCGAGCAGCTGGCGGATCAAGAGTGATATGGCTTATGCTCCCGGCTGGTGATGCGACAAAGTCGATGATCGAACAAGTTGGTCCTCTTTTGTCTTCTGGCGACATCATCATCGATGGCGCCAACGGTTTTTATAAAGATTCTCTTCTGTACGCCAAATATCTTGAGCAATTTCGAGTGTCGTATATCGACGTCGGCGTATCAGGTGGCCCAAGTGGCGCCCGTACAGGAGCCTGTCTTATGATCGGAGGGACAAAGGATATCCAAAAGCAGCTTGAGCCTCTATTTCGCGATATTGCAGCAGACGGCACTGCGTACCGGTTTTTTGAGGGGTATGGTGCGGGCCAGTTCGTCAAAATGATCCACAACGGGATCGAGTATGGCATGATGCAAGCAATAGCAGAGGGATTCACCATCCTGAAGGAATCAGACTTTAACCTAGATTTAGTGAAAGTTGCTGAAATCTACCAAAAGCGTAGTGTTATCGAGTCCAGACTCGTTCAGTGGACACTCGATGGACTGAAACAGTATGGGACAGCACTAGAGGGCATATCTGGATCGATCAATCACTCTGGCGAAGGTATGTGGACTGTCAACACTGCCATGGAGATGGGCATCCCGGTTCCGATCATCGAAGGGTCGCTGCAATATCGCCTAGATTCACAGAAGCATCCAAGCTTCACCGGCAAGCTCGTGTCGCTTATGCGCAATATGTTTGGCGGACATACTGTTTCGGTAAGCAAAAAATAGATCTAAATGGCGGTTCTAGCCACATTTCATTCCTTATCAGTATATATCGTGATATATCGTGACTTTATCCGAAATCGTCCGCAAAATACCAGCAGGGAACGAATATGCAGGTTCCGATGAATAGAAAAGATGGTCGATGATTGGCTTTTTTTCTGCTCCTGCAGCAAAGATGATCACTTCATCTGCTTTCTGAATACAAGATGGTGATATGGTAAATCTTTTACGATGTGGATTTAACGTTTCATCCGGAATAGTTTGATAGTAAACAAACAGTTTGTCATCATTGAACCGTGACGAAAAAACGTTTGAAGTAGAGGAGGGCAAAATCCCCGCAGTATGTCCATCAGATCCCAATCCAAGAGTCAGTATAAAATGTACTTTTTTAGAAAGTATTTGTTTGTATAGTGAATCAAACAATTTCACAATTGTTGCTGGATCAATCTGGGCATCCTGTATGGTAGGTATAAACGTTGCGCCTTGATCAACAAATTTTCTTATGAGTTTTGATTCAGAAATCTGTTGCTCGTTGCTATCAACATGTCCCTTAGGAACATATCTCTCATCAACAAGTCCAAAAGTAAGCTTGGACATATCCAGAGTGGGTAAGATAGGCAGCATCGAACTGTATATTTTCACCCAAGAACCAGCAGAAAGAAGCAAAAACACGTTTCTTTTACCATCTAGCGCAGCGAGGAGTCTTGAGCACATATACTCTGCAGTTAAACGAACAAGCTCATTGGTGTGAAGCGAAACAGTTCTCATGACGTAAATCAGTATACAGAATACGATAATAAACAACAAAAAGTAGACAAAGCTAGTTTCGCCATCGATTTTATGCTATATACTATATCCATAGGGAGAGGTAAGCACCATCAAGCAAAATTAATCATATCATCTACGCAAGTAGCACAAGGCAGAGTACCAACTTTAAAATTGTATGCTACCTAGCTATTAGGTAATACTAGCTGTCCTGTCAGTCTATAATTGAATATAAATACCATTAGCATAGGTATATATCTAATGATATTTAAAAAATTAAATACTGCGTCAATTTGTACTAATTACAAATCAAGCGCACAAATATTGGCTGTTTAATTAATTTGATTAAAGGTGCTTTTTCACTTCATCTATAGTGTTGGAGATATGTCAAAGCCATTATTGTGTGTTTTATCCCTGATTTATACATGAAAACAACACTTTAGAATATCATGACAGTCTAAATGCTAATTTTTTGGTACAAATTGAAAATTTTCATTTTTTCATCGTATTTACATTGTTATGGCGGGCTAAAGAGAATTTTAGCATTCTTTAGCAAACATATACTTTATTTGCTAATACTATAGAACTGAGTACTCAGTGAGGTAGAGGAATAGTGATGTTTTCATCCGATAGTATGCTGATTTGCAGATAAAAGCGCGTCTATCTGGTAAAACATCAAATACTATATACTCGTTCCTTCAAAACACATACTCTAGGTATAAAATCAGTTTTTTATACGCTTGTAACATGTACTATCGGCTGATAGTTGTTATGTGCTTGTGCTTCGCACTCAAATAATCCTGTCCCATCGTTTTTCTACTATTAGCACGATGTGTCGGGCCATACAGATGATTTTGTTGGCTATCAGAACGTGCTCCGACTGCTACAGCACCACATATCATGTTTGCTATATTGCATCAAGAATAGTTTTATAGCTTTTACCTTTATAAGGTACCATACGTATAGGTTATGTTTACCTTATGTGTAGGTTGTATATTGATAAATATTAGTGTACTTTTTTGATCGTGTCAATAGGTATATAGATCTCGACTTACTGCAACAGACTGGTTCATGGTTTGCATTTTTCCGACCTTATGTCATGGTTACATATGCTACTGTAGCAATATCTATTGCTTATATTTGCTTTGCTATATTTTGAAAGGTGCCTTTTTATCAAGAGGTTTTATGTATATGATCAGCAGTTTTTATCTCAGATAATATATCTGTTTCTAGGTCTTGAGTGTTGATCTTTCTGAGCATTCGTACTAGTTCTGGATCTTGTGGATCGACACCTACTTTATGTGCTACCTTAATCAATAGTTCTAATACTTTTGTTACTTCTTGTTCAGAGATGATGTTCAGTCTCATTTGCACTTCTTCACGAATAGTATCAATAGTGCTGGTTCTATTTTGACTGATGAGTACCAAAATCGAAAGGATGATGGCTTCGAGAGATACCATCATCGTCAACATACCAAATGGATATGGATCAAAAATCTTAACGAAATCAAACAAGCCAATATTTGCCATGATCCATAATCCAAACAGTAATATATTGATGATGAGGAATAGTGGTGTGCCGGTTATCGATATGAGGTAGTCAACCAAATAAACAGCACGAGTACGGGAACGGAGTGATCGTGCTTCTATACTGTCATAGACCTCCTTACGTGTTGTATGCATGCCATATAGTACCACATGTGTAGTTTGGGTGGAATACACGTATTGTGACACTAATTTGCTTGTATAATGATCTAGGTTACTCAATTATTTTTATCTTATGACACCCGTTCTCGTTTTATTAGGAGCAGCTGGATTCATAGTCGTATTTCTTGTTGGACTTTTTAATGGTCTTTCTTTGGCCCGTCAAAAAATCAAGGAAGCATTTGCTGATATCGACACCCAGCTCAAGAAACGATTTGATTTGATACCAAATATCATTGAAACAGTGAAGGGATATGCAAAACATGAAAAGCAGATTTTTGAGGACATTGCAAAGTATCGCGCAGCATCTATAGGTGGAGGATCCATCGATGAAAAGGCAGCAGCATCAAATGCACTTTCCGCTTCACTCAAGACACTCTTTGCAGTCGCCGAGAATTATCCTGATCTGAAAGCGAATGCAAACTTTATTGAGCTGCAGAACACTCTGACTCAAATAGAGCAAGATATTCAAAATAGTCGACGATACTATAACGGCGCCGTACGAGAGTACAATAACAAGATAGTCGTGTTCCCAAACAACCTCGTTGCGGGGATGTTCGGCTTTACTGAAGAAAAGTATTTTGAGACATCAGATGAAGAGAAACAAAATGTGAAGGTACAGTTCTGATCACCATGACAAACTTTCAGCGTGTCTGTTGCGCGATATTTTTAACTGCTCTTGGAGGGTGGTTTTATATCGGCTCGACCTATGCCCAAGGTACAATGAAAGAGGATGGGAAAACTGTGTTTCCTCTCGAAGACTGCGAGAATCAAGTCGTCAGCAACCAACGTATCGAGTCTGGTTGGGTCATCGATGACTATCAGGCAGATATTCATGTTCAAAAATCAGGCGTACTTGATGTTAAAGAAACAATACAGGTGAATTTCGACGACTATAAGCATGGTATATACCGATATATACCTCTGGTCTACCAGCCACTGGGTGCGGGATTGGTCCCTGAGCGCTTTTCGTATCTAGAGGTATCCGACGTATCAGTAACCTTGGATGGTGCTCCAGCGCAGTTTACGAAGTCAGAGCGGGGGAGTAGTCTTTGTCCCCGCAGTATGCTTGCACTCCTCAAAAACAACGAGCTATTTGTCAAAATTGGAGACCCAAACGCTACGATCAATGGCCCTCATACGTACGTCATCTCATATACCGTTGGCAAGGCGCTCAGGAGCGATGACGGCGCTGTTCATCTCTATTGGAACGCCATCCCACAGTTTTGGGCCGTACCTATTGAGCATGGATCGATACGTTTGAGCTCAGATGGGATATCTCTTGGTGAAATCCTCTGTTATCGTGGACCAATCGGGAGTACCGATGCGTCTTGCTCGCAACAGAAGCAAGAGGATGGGTCTGTACTCATAGATGTTGGTCAACTTCCTGCATTTGGTGGCTCAACCATATTAACAAAGCTCAATGTGCCCGTCAGTCAAGTAGCTGGTAATATCGACTCTCCATGGACGTGGGAACGCTATCTATTATCAAATCCATTGATCTTTATCTCGCTTGTTCCGCTCCTAGTTATGATCTATATCAGGCGCAGATTTGGGATGAGTCCAGCCTCCCGTGGCATTGTCGCGCCTCGTTTTGATGCTCCTGAAGGTATGTCTCCTGCCCAAGTCGGGATCGTTGCTGATCAATCGGTCGATGCCATCGATATATCCTCAATCATTTTGTCTTTAGCAACCAAGAGATATCTGAAAATCAGACGCGATGAAGGTGGGATCCTTG
>CAZIUF010000047.1:0-4755 GCA_964542665.1 uncultured Gammaproteobacteria bacterium
GGGATAATGCCACGATATAATTCGCATATGTCATAACGACTGCGTACACTCCAAATCAAAGCCAGCACGTGGTACTTGAGTGCTCTCGAAAAAAGATTTAAAGATTGGGCTATCCCCCGTATACCACAGTCAATCCAGACGTATCATCTGACGCTCATGACTCTCCCTTGTATCCTCGCTGCACTCATCATCGGTATTCAAGCGCGCCAAAATATCGTGTGGCTTCATGGACTATCCTTCCTCGTTGTTGTCCAATATATTTGTGACCTCTTGGACGGCGAACTTGGTCGGCGTCGTGAGACAGGATTGATACGATGGGGTTTCTATGCAGATCATTTCTTAGATTATGTGTTTATTGGGAGCATCATCACTGCCTATTACCTTGCTGTGCCACAGGCATATCAGGTACACGTATTTTTGATGATGGTGATAGTTGGAGGCTTCTTTGTTAGCACCTATCTCGAACACGGAGCGACAGGAAAGTTTGTCATGGCCGAGTATGGCTTTGGTCCGACCGAAGCCCGTCTAGTTTTTGTAATATTTAATACTTTTTTTGCGATGACAGGAAAGATCCTCCTTGGAAAATTTGTGCCCTTTATACTCGCATCACTTATTGCAGCTGTTATCATCAACGCGTATCGTAAACAGCGACAGCTCTGGAGAAAAGATCTGAGCACTCATCCCGACTCGACATTTTCACATCCATTTCAGAAAGCTGCGATCATCTCCTTGATCATAATCATTGTCTATGCAGTATTTGCATTTCTATAGTCTGGAGAGATAAGTGAAATACCTCATCCAGTATACTTACTCCATGTCTCCACAAGTGATCGGTTTTTTGCTCATGATCTGCGCAGCACTCTTTGGCGGATCTGTGCCCGCAGTCTCTAAAATCGTTCTTGAGGTTTTCCCACCTATCACTACTCTCTTTTTACGTGTACTCATCACCACGATCATATTCGCGCTCATCGTCGGTTTTCGGAGGGAGAGGTATCAGATAGCCACTTTCAGGGATCTTGCGCGAGTCTCTCTTTTACTCGTCGTCAATACTGCATGCGCCATCTTTGCGCTGCGCTTTATACCAAGCGCTCTTGTGCCCATACTTTACGCAACTTCACCACTCATGACACTTCTCATTCAAAAGTATGAAAATCCCCAACACAGCATGACGACTAGGCAGTTGTCTGGCATAGGGCTTGGATTTGTTGGTGTATTGGTCGCAATTTCTGGGTCCTCAATCAACGTTGCACTTTCACCAAATACATGGATTGGGGTCGGACTCATTCTCCTGGGGTCTTTTTGTTTTTCACTGTATGGTATCCGCAGTAAGTCTATTCAAAAGCGCTATTCACCCACTCATATCACTCTCAGCATGACCATCCTTGCAACGCTTGTCACCGCTCCCTTTGCTCTGTTTGATCTGGCGACTCACCACTACCTAGCGCGCATTGAGTTGCGCCATATCCTTGCACTTTTTGCAACTGGAGCCATCGGCACGGTCGCATTTTATATGTGCTATCAATACGCTATCAAGCACACCAATGCGCAAACTGCGAGTATGCTTACATACATCCAACCTCCTTTTGCCGTCGCACTTTCTGTACTTCTTGTCGGCGAGTCTATCACTCCCATCTTCATCATCGGCTCAGTTCTCGCTATTGCAGGAGCAAGTCTTGCGAGTAAAAAGTGAGCGAATAAGAAAAATTAGTTGCCTACTTTTTCTCAAAATATAGCGTCACCACAGAAGTGATCTCTTGTGACCCTGGCTGGAGGTTGGCAGTGCCGCCGCCACCACCCATCGCATCAGCACTTTTAGCATAGTAGGGGACTGGTCCAACACCGTCTGTTGATGACTCAATCATGTTAACTACACGACCAAGCTTGATACCGAGCTGATTCGAGAGCTTCGTGGCTTGCTCACGAGCATTGGTAATAGCTTTGTCTCGGGCTTGCTCACGATATTTTTCGGGAGACTGTACCACAAAACGGGTGTTTTGGATCTCAGTTGCACCAGCTTGAGTAGCTGCTTTAGCAATCTCTCCAACTAGCTTTGCATCTTTGACTTTGATGTTCAAAGTAGTGTTGCCCCGGTACCCAATGATCCGATTGCCTGCATTGTAATCATAGTTTGGATAGACATTGAAGTTTTGAGTTTCAATATCCTTCTTCTCTATAGCGTACTCGGCCATCTTTACGACGATCGAGTTATTTACTTTTGTGATAGCGTTTTGTGCTTCCTCGGCAGTGTCGCCATCTGCAGTCACCCCAACATCGACATAAGCGAGGTCTGGCACAACTTCCACCTTTCCTTCTCCAACAACAGAAAACTCACTGGTGGGCTGCTGAGTCACTTGAAGCGGTATGCCGAGTCCAAACATCCGGATCACCAGCAGCGTAAGTAGTACAGTGACCGGAACAGCAATCAGATATAGGTTTCTCATATGTTCAAAATAAAATTGATAAATTATTTTTATTGCTCTATTACTCTTGAGTCAATATTGTAGTCTCAGTTAACATACTTTTGCAATATAGAATACAATTTCATGGTTCATGTTTTATGTTTCAAGGTTCATGTTTCATTATTTGGCCTTACTCATATCTCGTATCTTTCATGTTTTTGAATATGCGGATCACTGGATGGTCAAATACTGTTGATGTCTCCTCAGCATTTTCATCCGGAAACTCGATCAGTGTGTGACCAAATATCGTGATGCGTGGATATGAGGTGATTTTCGCTACCTCGACAAATCCAAGCTTGCCACCAAAAAGATCATCATAATAAGCATTTAACTTCGGGTATTTTGCCCGAAGAAATATGCATTTTTCACGACTATGCATAGGTCGCGGATCTACAAATTTGAAGTCTGATTTTTGTCTCACTTCCGTAGTCACATCAGTCGAAGGTTTGCATGTATGGTTGTAAAATATTCGGCGTGAAGGAATCACTATATAATCAGCACGTCGAATATGATCTGTGAGACTGGTCTGAAGTGAAGGATTTGTATCGAGTTCATAAAAATCAAAAGAAATATTTTGTATGCCGTAGTTTGGAGGCCTCAAGGGAGAGATTTCGTCATTGGAGATGGGGATATCGATCACATTTGCGGTCTCAGAAAGGACATATGACCCAGATTTCACATGCTTATACATCCATGCTGAGGCACTGATCCGTGAATCAGGCGTGTTATATATACTCACCGTCGCAAAGCCAAAAACAGCCATGAATGCTGTAAATCCTAATAATCCAATATGGTGCATAGCGCGTTGATTTCTTTTTTTTGCAAACCTAGTTATGAGGTCCAATACATGTATCGCCCTCAGGATGCCAATCACCGTGACGAGGGGATAAAGCGGGGCCAGAAAGCGAGTCCACTTTGCAAATAAAAATATATTTGCACAGATGACAACAAGCATCGAAAATCTCATGAGGTTATTTTTGGATGATTTCCAAGATAGAGTTACAAATCCGACAAGTGCTGCGACTGACATCAAGATGCCATGAGAGTAGGGGAGTATGCGAACGATCTGGAAGATACCCGGTGTCTCAAGATAAAATTGTCGTGTATAAAATGGCACATACGTCCCCATCCCAACACCACTTTCATATGAGATGGTGCCCATAAAATCAAACCAAGCAATGATATTGTATGGTGACGTAATGATCACAAAGACGATCGCAGTCAAAGCAAAGATGATGCAAGCAAAAAGAAACTTCAGTTTGTGTCTCGCTAGTTTCAGAAGGATAAGCTGATACATGTGTGTACTTACTCCCAATACCGACGTCTCGTCAGATGAGGACAAATGACGATAGAGTGACAGAGTATCGTTCGCTTTACGCATCATCCATATCAAAAGAGCAAAAAGCGGCGGACCAGCCGTCAGGATCCCCGAAAGTTTGGTGCCAACCGCACATCCGGTGATCACCCCAAGCCACAATAATCGTCTTACCGACAGTGTTCTGGTCTCAATCAACCTGATCGACTTATAGACTGATATGGCATACCACATCGACAGCAGACTTTCAGTTGTCCCAAAGTGGGCAAACTGGATCATCACTGGAGTGAGGATAATCATCACGTAAGCACATATTGACTCAAGCGGCTTGAGTCGTCGGCCGAGCAGCTGTACCAGTATGCGGTACATATAGAGTGTGGTGATACATGATGCTACAGCGCTGATGATACGCAGTGCAAAAGCTCCCTGAGCAAAAGAGATCACTACTTCATTTGAACTAACTATCCGGATGATATGTGCTATCACCCACCCGAGGTAGAGGCTCAATTGTCCATATGCAAAAAAGAAGGGGTGAAGACACGCTTGTTGACTCGATGTAGCAGCGGGTATATATGTAAATCCGGAAATGCCGAGCATATACCCCAAGGATCGATAGAGCTGTGTGGGTATCTGACTCCAATCGCTACACCCAAGTCGCAATATTGAATCCACCATATTGCGCTCATCAGGATGCATCGGATAGGGGAGACTCCAGGTCAGATTGATAAACCGAGTATATACGAGAAGCGCTATCGAAAAGGCTACAAAGGCGAAGTAGAGCAGATTCTTATACTTTCGGAAGGATTTCATATCAGAAAATAAGTATATCGTATAGAAATGGTGAAATATGAACCAGTAAAGATGAACCTTAAATCATGAACCATGAACTATTGTCCTTATGTCGATAGCTTGGAGCTCGCAGCTTCCTTTGTTATGCGGCCTCCCCGCCGTTTTAGGCGGGCCGCTTCCGGTTGCAAAAAG
>CAZIUF010000048.1:0-4692 GCA_964542665.1 uncultured Gammaproteobacteria bacterium
GAGCTCCTTTGACTTGGCTTCGAGATCTTCTTTTGATCCTGATTCCAAGATATCTTTAAGTGCTTTGATCTTGCCTTCTACCTCGGTCTTTACCTCGGCTGGCACTTTATCTTTAGCATCACTCAAGGCTTTCTCAGCCTGATAGATGAGTGAGTCAGCATGATTCTTGGCGTCGATCTTTTCTCTTGCTTCTTTATCTGTTGCGGCATTTTTCTCTGCTTCTTGCTTCATCTTTTCAACTTCGTCTTTCGACAAACCTGTTGATCCGGTGATTTTGATATTTGCAGTTTTACCTGTTGTCTTTTCTTTTGCAGTGACATGCAGGATACCTGATGCATCGATATCAAATGTCACCTCTACCTGAGGAGTTCCTCGTGGAGCAGGTGGGATACCATCGAGTGTAAAGTGACCGAGTGATTTGTTGTCTCGAGCCATTGGTCGCTCACCTTGTAAGACATGCACCTCGACTGAGGTTTGACTGTCGGCAGCAGTTGAGAAAGTCTCTGACTTACTCGTCGGGATCGTAGTATTTCGTGTGATCAAAGGAGTGGTGACTCCACCCATCGTCTCAACACCCAGTGTAAGAGGTGTGACATCCAAGAGCACTACGTCTTTTGTATCACCCATGAGGACACCACCCTGGATGGCTGCGCCTACAGCGACTACCTCATCGGGATTGACACTCTGATTTGGTGTTTTGCCAAAGTACGCTTCTACATCAGCGACGATCTTTGGCATACGGGTCATACCTCCGACCATCACTATCTCATTCACTTTATCTTTAGTTATTCCGGCATCTTTGAGTACGAGATCAACTGAGGTGAATGACTTCTTGATAAGATCTCCGACCAATGCCTCCAGCTTGGATCGCGACATGGTCATGGTGATATGAAGCGGTCCATTTGCTCCAGCTGATATGAAGGGTAGATTGATCTGAGCCTCTGTACTACTTGAGAGCTCAATTTTAGCTTTTTCAGCGGCTTCTTTGAGTCGTTGTACTGCTTGAGCATCTTTCATCAGATCGATTTGATTCTCTTTTTTGAACTCATCAGCGATATGCTTGATGAGGAGTTGATCAAAATCATCTCCACCCAAGTGAGTATCTCCACCAGTCGCTTTGACATGGAAGACTCCCTCACCGAGCTCGAGCACAGTTACGTCAAATGTACCTCCACCCATATCGTAAACGATGATGGTTTCATTCTTTTTCTTGTCTAGTCCATATGCGAGTGCAGCTGCTGTTGGCTCGTTGATGACGCGGACGACTTCAAGTCCGGCGATCTCTCCGGCTTGCTTGGTCGCTTGGCGCTGTGCATCGTCGAAATATGCGGGGCACGTGATGACGGCCTTGGTAACTGTTCCTCCAAGATATGCTTCAGCATCTACCTTGATCTTTTGGAGGACTTTTGCGGCGATCTCTTGAGGTGTGTATTCTTTACCATCTACTTCAACGACCGCCATGTCATCACGACCGGCTTTGACCGTATATGGCAACCATTTCATATCTTGCTGCACAGATGGATCAGAAAACTTGCGACCCATGAGTCGCTTGACTGAGAAGATGACTTTCTTTGGACTCATGACCATTGAGCGCTTTGCTACATCGCCCACAACATTTTTTGATACATCCACGACTGAGGGGATAGTGTTACGACCCTCTTTTGAGTAGATGACTTTGGGTTGTCCTGCTTCCATGACAGCGATACATGAGTTAGTTGTTCCGAGATCGATACCGATTATTTTTGACATAGTGTGTAAATTAAATGATAATTTGTAAGACTATTTGATAGGATTTTCAATTGCTTCTTCTGATTGCCCTGGCGTTGTTTCACTCCCAGGTTTCATGACTGACTCCATCATGGCTTTACATTCATCGAGCGTCTTCGTCTGCATACAGTTAGTGAACTCTTTGATCCCTTCTCGAGCCATTTCGCAGTCCTCAGGTTTTATCTGCTTACTCTGACAGGCTGCTTCTATAGTGGCTACTGATACTTTGATCGCTATGCACTTTTCCTGCTCTTTTTTATCAGATATTTTCATACACTCGCTTGCAGCGCTGATAGCACCCAGACCACTCTGAAGTTCTGGATTTGTCAAAATCGATTTGACCACAAATACTCCGGCAATGATGGTGAGTATCAGTGGTACAGTAACCAAAAGTTTCACGATCTTGTTCCACTTTGGCCAAAACCACATCACGATCAAGCCGATTGGGTAAACGAGCAGAAGCAACAATATCGTGACGATACTACTGGTTTGATCAGGCTTGGTTTGTGCAGGGGCTTGATTTACTACAGGTGGCACCACGACAGCAGGCTGTGTTGTTGGGTTGGTTTGATTTTGATCCATAGGTATATAAATGATGAGCTAACTAAATAATTGATGAACATGTGAAATGTGCTTTTGGACACATCTCGCCTCTTCGCCAATTTTATCAGGTGAAATTTCCCTCCGAGTATATCTTTCCTGCTCGCACCTCACCGAGCGCATGTGCAACTACTGGCAACACATCAATCTTTTCAAGATCTTCAGTGCTATACCAACCACTTCCATCTGACTTATCTTTTTCTTTAGCTTCTGGCTCTCCCTTCCAATCGGTGACTTTGAAATAAAAGTACTGCGCATCACCATCTTCTCGACTGAGTGAAAGTACATGCACCAGCTGCAAATCTGATTTATCGATATTGACTCCAGCTTCCTCTCTGGCTTCTCGTATAGCCGCATCTGCCACTCTCTCGCCCGGTTCAACATGACCTGCGATGAGGTCGTATTGCCCATCTCGCCAGCCAGTATTGGCTCGTTTGACGAGAAACACCTTGCCATCTCTTTCGAGGATGACCATCGCTGCTGATATGACTTTATGTCTCTGTTTCATAATTAGATTGACTTTGGTATTTTGTGTTTAGTCCGCCGGTTGGCGGATTAGTATTTAGTGTTTAGTATTTGATGTTTCGTGCTTTTTCGTCACCTTCACCTGCGCTACTCTGACGACCCGACCTCGCACCTCATATCCGCGCTTGATCACTTCTTTGATCATATTTTCCTTTCCTTCGTCTTCTACTGTATCGACTACTTCTGCTTTATGCGGATCAAACTCCTTGCCCACAAGATTCATCTCTGTCAGCCCCATATCGGTAATGGTTTTCTCAAATTGCTGGATCACCATTTTCAGACCCTGATCCTTCACGAACACCTCTGCTTGGTGCAGCAGGTCAAGTGTTGGGATCAACTGCTCAAGTACAGATATGGTCGCGAATTCAAATAGATTCCTCTTGTCTTCTTCGGTCTTGCGCTGCAGATTTTTAAAGTCTGCGAGCGCTCTCAGGTACTGATCCTTGTAGTCGACATTGACTTCGACTTCTTTGATCACTTCCTTCACGACTTCTTTCACATTTGGTTTCTCATCGACATCTTTTTTCAATGGTTTCCCTGTTGGGTCTGTTAGATCTGATATATCTGCCATAAGTATAAATATGATTTAATAGGGTCAAAAGTCATCAAGTCGAACGCCTTCAGGTCACCATTTTGTTCTAAAATTTCCAATCTAAAACTGTGTCAGTTCGAGCTTGTCGAGAACTAGTCCTCAATTATTAATCTTCAATTGTTAATTCTTAATTTGCCTTATAACTTTACAGACTTTACGGACTTTCAGACTTTATAGACTACTATCTCTTCATTTCAATTCCGCTATCTCCTCCAGCAAGTGAGAGAAATACCTCACCTGGGGGACATACACGTCGAAGCGCATGCGCTTTGGTCCAAGCAGCCCGATGACCCCTTGATTTTTACCAATATGAAAATCGCTCATCACTGATGCAACTGGTTCAAAAGCTGGACCTTGAAAATCTTCTTCTCCAAGCATGAAAAATACTTCTTGCTCTGTCGCAAAATAGCGCTGCATGACCTGTTGCCAAAACCCAAACTGATCAAGCAATCCACAGAGTTGCTGTGTCGCGATGATATCCATCATATTTTCGTGATTAAAGATATTGCTCACTCCTGCGTAGTACATCTCACCATCACTGGTGGCACATACCGCAACCATCCCGGTACGTTCTGCAAGTATTTTTGTGCCGTGTGCAAGCAGTCGGTGTACCTGTTGACGATCATCCCACAAACTATTTTTGTAACTCACCTCATCTATCGTCGACATCTGCTTTTCCTTCATGATGTTTTTGATGTAGTAGCGATAGCCTTTGGCAGATGGGATACGTCCAGCGGAGAAATGAGTTTTTTTGAGATAGCCTTTGGTTGTCAAGACCACCATCTCATTGCGGATAGTAGCTGGGGAGACGCCTAGTTTGTGCTTTTTCTCCAGTATTTCAGATCCTACAGCCTCACCTGAGTCAGTGTACTCAGTGATGATAGCTGTCAAGATCTCGATCTGTCGTGGGCTCAGTTCTTCCATATTTAGCAGTATACATGATATTCTGCTAATCTGTCAAGAGGAATAATTGCGCCTACTTTCACCTTCTTCACCCTGTCATTCTGAATACCGCGCACATCTCCTCTCGAGAGGAGTACCCGCCGATGTAGGCGTCCTCTACCCGCCGTTTTAGGCGGGGATCCATTTGACATACTGCTCTCTCTCTCTCTCACTCTGAGAGAATACTATAAGATGTTTTGTTCTTAACTCATGCACGTGCATGTGAGCTGGATAAGACAAATAAAAAAAACTGGAGACATGATGAA
>CAZIUF010000049.1:0-4433 GCA_964542665.1 uncultured Gammaproteobacteria bacterium
GACAGACATACCTTTGAGCGCAGGAGCGATGATTTCATTGACATTTTTGACGGCAGTGAGCACACCTTGACCCATATGACGCTTGGCGTCACCATCACGCAACTCAACGGCCTCATGTGCGCCTGTGGATGCTCCAGAAGGTACTGAAGATCGGAACTGCCGACCATCTTCTAACTTCAAAAAAACACGAACGGTTGGTTTGCCTCGTGAATCAAGGATCTCGAGTGCGTTGAGGGAGGAAATGTGCATATGGAGTTATTTTAACACAGAGTGGTTTGGTATAATCCGCCTTTGCATGAGCACAATAAATATTGAGTTCTTAATTCTCGGTTTCAATGGACAGAGCGTGAGTCTAACCTGTTTAGAATCAATTGCAACATTTGCACCTTCTGCGTCTGTAACTTTTCTCGATAACGGATCAGACCAGGAAATGCATGATATCAAGTCGTACATATCAAGACATCAGAATTGGCACTATTTACGTAGCGAAACGAATCTTGGAGTCACAAAGGGGAGAAACCTTCTACTATCTCGCAGCACGGGTGACATATTGGTATTTATGGATAACGACGCCCATCTTACTGGTCCAATATCCGATATTTTAATTAATGCAATATTGAATGAATCGAATACAGGAATAATTGGTAAGGAAGGAATACTATTTGACCCAGAACTTAATGATTATCTCTATCGAGGCAACATGAATGTCGATGCTATCCCAGGTTTTTTTCAAGCATTTTCTAGAAAGTTTTATCTCGAGGTAGGTCAATTGGATGAGAGATTCGACCTTTATTGGATGGAGGATATGGATTATTGTCTTGAGGGAAAAAAGAAGGGTTTTGCGAATAAGATCATCGAAAATCTTCCCATCGAGCATCTTGAGCATATTTCCTCGTCATTTTTGGACGACGAGACAAAAAAACAGAAAATACTGACAAATAAGCAGCTGTTTATATCAAAGTGGTCGCCACAACTTGACATATTAGAGGTTCAAAGGGGTCATATTAATCACCTTTCTTGCTTGAATTGTGACCAGAAGTGGTCAAGGCAGCAATAGTCTGTCGAACCTATCTTCATAACCAAGTGACATCATTGTTGCAAAAAACTGAGGACCTCCTGACTGTTCCTGCTTAGATTCAAATGAATGTCGACGAAGATACTCACCCAGGCTTTTTGCCCCCAAATACCCCTGCGTAAAGGCTTTGATGCCACTGATTTGATAGATCATATCTCGCACCAGTTCATAGTGCGTGCAGCCAGTGTAGACGGTGGGATTCGAATCAGAAATAGACGATAGATACTGAGTGAGAAGAGATTTGATTTTTGGTGATCTTTGCAGGTCTTGTTCCTCTTCGATGGCACTTGCAAGCTCAGGACAAGCTATCTGAACGAGCTCGATATCACTGCCGAGTTTCTTGAGTTCATGTGAGTACGAGTCAGCTTGTACCGTAGCCTCAGTTGCGAGAAGGCGGATTTTCTTTTTTCCACTGGCGATCATATGTTCGATGGTTGGCCGGATGATTCCAAGGACTTTTCGATCAGGAAAGTTGTGTGGGAGCCACTCCTGCTGGATACGAGGAAGTACTGTAGTCGCGGTATTACACGCGAGCACAACAAGTTTACAATCATGAGAAAACATTTCTTTCAGTGCTTTGGTAGTGAGCGTATAAAGTTCATCCGGAGATTTATCCCCATAAGGCAGATGAGCATTGTCTGCATAATACAGATAACTATATTGAGGCAGATCACGCATCACCTGGCGGAGGATTGTCGTGCCACCGATACCGGAGTCAAAAAATCCTATTTTCATAAAAAATGAGTCGACAGTAGATATTGATAAATCCACAAAGTCATTGAGTGACTCCTTGCTATAATCATCCCAGATGATTGTCCTATTATATCTACTGACCGGGATAACGCGAATCTTTGTCTGGCTACTTAGACTGGTGGGTAAAAACGGCACTTCTTTGCCCGGCCTATGGGTCGAGCGTTATGCTCCCGCTCTCATCGGTCACTATAGTCGGAGATACACGCATACGGTCCTTATAACCGGTACGAACGGCAAAACCACGACACAACATGCGCTCGAAACTATTCTGACTGAAGCTGGATACAGAGTCGTAAACAATGCGAGCGGCTCCAATATGTTGCGTGGGATTGCTTCAGCGCTGATGCAAGCTGGTCCAGCTCGTCACAAAAGCATGCTCTTACTCGAAGTTGAAGAGGGGACGATGCCCAGGCTGACTCGACATCTGAAAGCAGACGTGATCGTTATCACCAACCTGTTCCGCGATCAGCTCGACGCATATGGCGAACTCCACACCACTTCACGGTATATTCGGACTGCCTGCGAACATTGTCCAGACGCGACACTTGTGATCAATAGCGATGATCCCCTCGTCACTGATCTCGTACACAGTTTGTCACACCGCATAGTGACCTATGGCATCGCTCCAGAATACCACACATCGATCCCTTACGAAGGGGAGGCACAAAATAGCCCAAAGACGGTTCATGCTCGACTGATAGAGATTGGTATAGATTTATCTAGTGTGATCACGTGTGACGATCACATTGATGATAAAGGGTCTGAGTGTCTCATCCACTTTCAACCACCGGGTATTTACAATGTGTACAACGCGCTGGCTGCATATTCTGTGGGGAGATTGTTTCATTTGTCCCATCGGGCAATCATCAATGCAATTGAGCTGGTAAAACCACCGTATGGACGTGGCGAAAAAATTGAGTTCTCGCGTCACGGCACATCTTTCTCATTTCATATTTTCCTCGTGAAAAATCCCGCAGGGTTTGGTCAAGTGTGGCAGCTCATCAGACAAATCCCCAATCAAGACCTTATCATTGGGCTCAATGACCAGATTGCAGATGGACGCGACGTGAGCTGGATATGGGATATAGATCTAGAAAAAAGCCTTCCTGGAGCCTCAAATATCAACTCAATTTGTTTCACTGGGCGACGAGCTTTTGATATGGCGACACGATTCAAATACGCGGAGATCTCTTCTTCAGAAACAAGTATTAAGCCTGATATCGCTCAATGCATCGAATCGTGCATCTCAAATTCACACACATATGGAAAATTTACTTTGCTATTAACTTATACCGCGATGAATCAGGTCCGCCATATATTGTCTAAATATAGCGATATTCGCTCATATTCATCCCCATCTCTATGAAACTCACTCTCGTCCATTTATTCCCCAAACTAATGAATATTTATGGTGATCGGGGCAATATTCTCGCTTTTACAAAGCGTTGTGAGTGGAGAGGCATAGAGTTGACATATGTGACCGTAGATACCCAAGCTGATTTTGAAAAAATATCTGCCGGAGACCTCTTTTTATTTGGCGGTGGTAAAGATCGTGACCAGATGCGGGTGTGGGAGGAGATTTCACCAGCCAAAGACAGGATCACCGAACTTATTCGTGAACGAGCCGACGCCCAAGTTGTTTTTCTCCTTATTTGCGGCGGATACCAGCTGTTTGGTAAGTATTTTCTTGATGCAACTGGTCACCATATACCGGGCTTAGGGATACTTGATATGACGACGGTGGCCCCTGGATCACAAGTCAAGGAGCGTTGTATTGGCAATATTGTGATCCAAACCGAGCACCCCATAGTTCCCCAAACCCTCGTGGGTTTTGAAAATCACGGCGGACAGACAAAGCTAGGCAAAGGGCTGCGACCACTGGGGAAAGTGCTCAAGGGATACGGTGACAATGTGTCTGATGGTGTCGAGGGGTGTATATATCAAAATGTGTACGGATGTTATATGCACGGTGCGCTCCTCCCCAAAAATCCTCACTTTGCTGACTTTTTGATCACTCGGGCACTGCGAGCGAAGTACAAGGACCCTAAAATTACCCTTAAACCGCTCGATGACACACTCGAGCTTGACGCGCATAACGCCGTATTAAAAATGGTACTATAAATCACAAACTATGCCAGAAAAAGGGAAAACCATCATTTTAGTTATCTTGATAGTCCTGGCCGTGGGATTTATCGTCTATGCTCGCGCGGGCTACCAGTCAAATTTCCTCAGCTCATTCAAGTGACTACGGTCGTAGAGATTCTATTTTACCGACGCGGCGCAGCATCCGCTCCTCAGTACTTGGTTTTGACTGTACCATCATCTCAATGAAGGTGAGTGCCTGATCAACGGGAGTAAAATCACTGCCCAAAGCAAGAACATTGGCATGATCCCAAATCCGACCATGTTCAACCTGTTTCACTTCATGTCCGAGCATGCAGTAGATGCCGGGATATCGATTGGCTGCTACAGAAACACCTACGCCTGATCCACAAATTACGACACCAAGTGAGTCTGGTTGGCTTTTTTTCATGGCGTTCACCACTTCTTTTGCAGCGTCAGGATTATCATCTGTCGCATCGTATGGATGATCCCACACATCGTC
>CAZIUF010000050.1:0-3126 GCA_964542665.1 uncultured Gammaproteobacteria bacterium
AGGGCATTGTCCGGTAGCTAGATTCCCACGTGATAAGCACTGAAAGCATCTCAAGTGCGAAGCACTTCCCAAGATGAGGATTCCACATTAGCGCGCCCGTAGATGACGGGTTTGATAGGCAACAGATGTAAGTGGAGCAATCCATTTAGTCGAGTTGTACTAACGCGCGATTTCCTATCTCTTGTGTATACAACATGAGTTGAAGGACGCAAATGCATGCTGCTATCTACCAAAAATACCTATTTCTAGCTTTGTTTTACCGCTTTGAACTATCTATCATAAGAAAATTTACTAACCCGCCAGGGTACCATACGGTACCTGGTGGGTTTTTTAATGCTCAAATCTTCATTTACTCGCCGTTTTAGGCTGATTTAGCCTTCTTGACTTATCCCTGCCTATCGAGTATTATTACTATAGGGTTAAAAGGAGACCCTAGAAATGAGAGGTAATTTGGTACCAAGTCCGTCACATGGTCTGGTATACAGACCCGCAAAACGCTCAAAACACAAGATGCGTTTTGTTGCCGTCATGATCGTTTTGGCTGTCGAGCTTGGACTGGCATTTGCTAGCCCACAGCTCGTACCCATACTTCTTTTCACTGATGTTGTCATTGTAGTCTTGCTAATCGCGAGAGCGGTTAAAACAAGGCGCCATTAGATGACGTTTAGTGATCATTGGCCGTGATACGATGACAACATCGTATCACGGCTCTTTCCGTTATACTGCTCCTATGCGACTCCTTTCTATCGATCCCGGTTATGACAAGACTGGATACGCAATTTTTGAGTCGTCACATCCATCACAAATTACCTTTGTTCGATCTGGTATTGTGAAAACAACTCCAAAACAGTCGATTGATCTCCGACTCAAGGTCATCACAGATGTGCTGAAAGAGATCATTAAAAAAGACAAAATAGATACCATGGCGATGGAACAACTATTCTTTTTCAAAAATGCCAAGACCGTGATTGGCGTTGCACAGGCACAAGGAGCAGTCATCGCTCTTGCTGCTGAACATGGACTTGCCTTTCATTTTCTGACTCCACTCCAGATCAAACAGATAGTGACCGGAAGTGGTGCCGCTGATAAAACAAGTGTGTGGAAAATGCTCAAGCTCCAACTCGGTAGTCAGCTATCCGTCACTGATGATGATGAGAGCGATGCGATAGCCTGTGGCTATGCATGGTGTCTGACAGCGAACTCCAAAATCACTTAATCTGCGCTTCAAATAGCACAGTCATTTCCCACTGTTCATTTGGTGATATTTGTACTGGATTTGACACATATCCACCTCGTATCCCACAGATTGGCTCAATGCAAACGAAGTCGTGGTCAACTTTATCGAGTGATTGTGACCAAATAGTGATCTGTTTGACCTTTTCTCCATTTGTGGAGGTATCTGTCATGGCCACCGAATACTTGTCGGTATGAAAAGAGGTTGGATTATGAAAAGTAAAGTCTGCATCAGGCGGTGCCTTGTCCCAATCTACAACATGTGCGTCGAATCCTGTCACTCTGTCTACCACTAATTTTTTTTTTGCATCCTGGGATATCGACCAGTATGGGTGCAGTCCGGGGCTAATCGGTAGAGGAGTATCGCCAGTATTTTTAACCTGTAATGTGTATTGAAGCGTACTGGACTCAATAAGAGTCAATTCGATGACCGCTTCAAATCTATAGGGATAGTCCTTTTTTGCCGCATCGGATATGTCTGAGTCGGTAATGAACATAGACATAGATGTCACATTTTTATTCATACATCTCCACAAAGTATCTCGGCCAAATCCATGCTGAGGAAGCGACTGAGAGGGTTTACCGAAATAGGGGAATAGGATCGGTATGCCGCGTCGTTTAGCATCGGTTCCGTGATACAAAATAGGCTGTCCTCCAACATCCCAACTGTGCACATATCCACCCTGCAAGTCCACTGATAGATACGAGTTTTCCAGTTTGAGCGTAATCATGAGTAGATTTTAGTTTGCACCCAAGTGACTGAGCTTATGAGCCGAATACTGTGCACCGGCTTTCAGTGCCGCTGATAGGTGTTTATCCTTGTGATATGAGTGTATAAACCCGGCACAAAATCCATCTCCAGCTCCGGTAGAGTCAATGATTTTAGTAACTGGTATTGCAGGTTGATATATCACACTTTGCCCATCGTATGCATACGAGCCTCGACTGCTATCGGTAATCACCAAGAGCGATGGCAGGGGGAGATGGCGATATATATGCATGATATTGTCTTTGAGAATGAGATGTTCCACTCCGACGCGTGCATACTCTGCAAACTCTTCTCTGTTAAGGATCAACACATCAGTATGATTTATCAGATCAGCGATATGGTCGTGCGCTTGCAGCAAATCATCGCTTCCCAAAGTCACATAGGTCATCAACCCGTGCTTTCTCGCTGTCCGAAGCAGCATCGTCCGATGATACACACTCACCTGCGCGACGTGACCAAGATACAGACATTTTGCTTTTGCAAAAAGTTCATCAGAAGGCAATTGTTTGAGAAAATCAGTATGAGGGCTGCGATAGTTGACTACTGTCTTCTCGCCATCATCGCGGAGTAGTACTGTCGAAAAATTACGAAAGTGATGACTGATGAGACAGTGTTTATAGCTGATGGCATGCAGATCGAGCTTTTCAAATATGACTCGTTTAAAAGAATTTTGCCCTATTTCGGTCACGAGTGCCACACGCATACCGAGTTTTGCAGCGCCTATAGCTACGTTTGTAGCCCCGCCTCCGATAGACTCTTGGAATGAATCAACGAAATATTTGTTGCCGCATGTGAGATCAAACTTATCGTCATGCACTTTCAGATCTCCTCCCAAAAAATACATATCGATAGTGGTCGTACCCACACTGACTAGATCATACATGCGTATATCCTAGTGAAACAAACACCAATTTACAATATACAATTAGAGTACCCATGTTAACAATCTTTTGTGGTGATCAAACGGTTGCCTCACGTGATGCACTCACCAGCGCAAAACATGCCTACCTGAAATTGGGTCGTGAAATTAAGCAGGTTGATGCTGGAGATGTGCCTGAGCTAATTAAATCAGGGGGTTCAGATGCATTTGATCTGTTTACGGGTTCTCCTATCTATGAAACAGT
>CAZIUF010000050.1:3136-3587 GCA_964542665.1 uncultured Gammaproteobacteria bacterium
ACTAGTCAGTGTATTTAAGCGAAAATATGCGCGGAAAGCAAAAGAAGAACTGAGAACTTTGGCCGCAAATAGCTCTATTGAGTTGCTCGACTGGGAGAGTAAATCGGCATATGATATGGGACTTGATAAAGAAAAAGGCGCATGGATCATGGAGTCAAAAAGCTCAGAAAGTACTTTTACCCTCTTACCCACACTTTCACCAGGAAACGGTACTCAGTTTTTGCAAAAAGTATCGTCACTTTCAAAATCTCAGCCTATCGAAGTAACTTTTGCGATGATAGGGCGTCATGTACGCCTTATGATTGCTCTTTCTGCAGGATCAACGCCCCGGGACAATCCATATCTTGTCAATCTTGCTCGTTCGTGTCTGCGTGCCTGGGACGCTGACCGACTCATCAAGTTTCATTATCAACTGCAGCGTATCGAAGCCAATGTAAAGACAGGGACCGCT
>CAZIUF010000051.1:0-1415 GCA_964542665.1 uncultured Gammaproteobacteria bacterium
TGGGGATCGAAACCGATGAAGACGAAGAGGAAGAAGAATGACCTCCTGCTAGCAGACTGCACTCACAATTGAACGATTGTCCCGTGTATTGAACCTCTTTTTTTCTCATCGACAGTATCTTTCGTGGTGTGGTGATGAGTCATATGTTTTTTTGGTTCGGGCATGGGGTTTGATAAATCATGCTTCATACTCCGCAGCGCGAGTACAAATGAAAGCACCCCAAGACTGGCCACCCAGATGACTATAGACATATATTTAGAGCCTCCACTCCTCTATCGTATCAGATCCGAGGGCAAATTGGATCTCGTAGAGACCAGTGTCACCCGTTTGGTATCTGCAGCCAAAATACCCAGTGATATATGCGGCAGTTTTCGACTGAGTACCAACTTTTTCAGTAACTACACATTGTTTTATCGCAGGACCAGTATATGGTCCGATATCACTTACCCGGATGCCGATGCCTTCAAGAAGTCGTGATAGGAAAAAAGCTGTTTCAGGTAAGCCTGAGTACGTCATCTGGACTAGGCGTTTTTCATTGCGAAATAGTCGGTCATACAGATTGGCCTTGTCTGGCTTGAGCTTGATGTATAGCTCTGTATTTGAACTCCTCAATGCCCCAGCTTTTTGGTATAGGAACAATTTATCCCAAAAAGATCCTCCGTCTAGATTCCAGAGTGATGAGCGAATTTGTGTGGCAATCTCTGATACAGTTCCGTGTGCCTCAGGTTCACCATAATATACCTCCTGGGTGCTCTTGTAGAGCGTTTTTTCAAGAGGTATCCCTGCTAGCTGACTCATGGCCTTTGTGTATAGTCGAGGATCTGATTCAAGCTGTGCAACTTTGGCAAGTGCGCCGAGTTTGTAGTTTTTGAGACCTCCTGGGATAGTAACTTCTTGACTGGGTGGGTACCAGAGCAGGTGATTCTGACCAGACTCCTTTGGCAGCGACAATACATACGCTTCTTCACCAAGCCAGATACCAACGAGAATACGGTTGCGATCGAGTACAAAGAGTGATGCTTGGTACGAGCGCCAGGCAAGCACAATGACGACGAGGAGAAACAAAAACAGTCCACTGATGAGATATATCTGTCGCGAGCGCATACCATATACAGTACAACACGAAGTATATACAAGCAAAGGGATATCGTAACGATGACAACCAAAAAAAGCAGTAATTAAGCTACGATCGAGTCCGCCTCAGGCACGAGCAGCAGTCGAGCTTTAGGAATCTTCTTTCCCGTGCGTACACAGATACCGTAGGTACCTTTTTCAATACGCTTGAGAGCGGCAACCACGAGAGTCAGTCGGCGTTTTAGATCATCTCCGGTGGCTTCAACGGCAAGGTGCCCCATCTCTTCTCTGGCATCAGTGTCAGGAGATGCATTATCAGTGGCATGATCTGGATCAGAAAA
>CAZIUF010000051.1:1425-3487 GCA_964542665.1 uncultured Gammaproteobacteria bacterium
CTGCAATTTTTGTTTTTGTTTGTCTAGAAAAGCTTTATCCATAGGGTAAGAATCAAAAATATGCACCATAAGACTGCTCTATCGTGTGTTTAATTTCAGTACGTAGAGGCGGAGATAATATACCAGCAACCCCAAGCCTGTCAACATCAAAAAGACCAGTAGGCCCACATCGATAGTGCGGGCCAAAGTTGTAGGATACAACAGGTCTTTTTCAATCCAGCTTAAGAATATTACTTTACTAAAAGCAAATACCCACAACATGAGTCCGATGAGCACTCCGTATAGAGATTTATGATGTCTCGCTTGCATGAGTAAGAAGTGAAATAGAAAAGCACAGAAACAGTAATACAGCGCTTGGTACAGTCCCACCATATGTCTTAAGCCATCAAGTCCCGCGTATTTGATTCTCAAAGGAATCATTGTTGATGTTCCCACCACAGTCCCCGCAAATAGGGTCCCAAGACTCACTAGGGCCATGCCTATGCAAAACGCTATACTCATATGGGCAATGACCAAGGAAACCGGGATCTTTCTCCGATAAAATAGCAGAGCAGCACAGGCCACAGTAACGATCAATGCAGCTGAGTCTTGTATACCAGGATAAAGGTGTAAGGCAAGCATTGCGCTATTTCCTCTTTCAATAAAATCCTTCAAGTTAATCAGTACAAAAGAAATCCTGCCTACTACAACACCAGCAAGACCCGCCAAAATAATCACATCAAACACCTGTTCTTCGCGATGTGGAGTCAACCGAACATATCTCCAGATAAAGTATAGAAACCAAAAGAGCGCCAGAACAAGAAAAATGCCCATGGTATAGATGGTCAGGTATTTGGTTTGGATGAGTATGGGCAACATTACAAAATGCGTCTCAAATTGAGTGTGTGATCATGTACGAGTATAATCTATCTTCTATGTCAGTGCAAACAACTCACTCACCCCTACGAGTGGGTTTTGACCTCGATGGAGTGCTTCTGTACAACCCTCTTCGTATCGCTAGACCCCTGATCACCGCATACAAGCGCTTCACTACCCCAAAAAAAGAAAAGGTCTTTCATATACCCCATGGAGTCATTGAAAAAACGATTTGGAAGCTGGCCCATGCATTTAGTCTCTTTACCCCATCAGGATTTGAGCGTATTGAAGCATTGGTGAAATCTGGTGTTATTGAGGCATATCTTGTCACTGCGCGCTATGATTTTCTCAAGCCCGAACTCGACTCGTTTGTCGCTTCTCATCATGGGGAACGTTTTTTCACTAAAATCATCATGAATGGCAAAAATGAGCAGCCTCACACGTACAAAGAACGCGTCATTAGAGAGCTTGGTCTTGATCTATACATTGAAGATAACTGGAATATCGTTGAGCACCTCGCCGCACGACAACTTCCTACCCAAATCTGGTGGATGTACAACCTGGCTGACCGCTCTATCCCCTATCCACACAAGTTTGCTCATTTTAGCGAAGTTATGAAGTCGATTGAGGCATATGCAAAAAAATAAAATAGTAATCACAGGCGGAGCGGGCTTTATTGGTACCAATGCCACCCTATTCTTTGCTCAAAAAGGCTGGTCGGTTACCATCATTGATAACCTCTCTCGAAAAGGAGTTGAAGACAATCTCACGACGCTTAGAAAAAATATTCCCAATCTCAAGTTTGTGAAGGCCGAGGTTGGCGATACTGATGCATATGCAAAACAGATCGCCGAATCTGCAGTGATTCTCCATCTCGCCGGCCAAACCGCGGTCACCACCTCACTCACTGATCCACAGCATGATTTTAACACCAATGTGCTTGGGACTTTTAGGCTCCTTGAAGCCTCAAAGAAACTCAGTCCGAAAGCTATTTTTCTTTACTCATCAACAAATAAAGTTTATGGAGATCTCCATACTCATACACTTGTAAAAGATGATCAACACAAACGATGGGAGAATACTTCTAAACCACTCGGAATAGATGAGTCCGAGCAGCTCGATTTTCTTTCTCCCTATGGAGTCTCCAAGGGGAGTGCCGATCAGTACGTCAAAGATTGGGCCCACTCATACGGACTTAATACCGTTG
>CAZIUF010000052.1:0-1851 GCA_964542665.1 uncultured Gammaproteobacteria bacterium
CGGTTTCGATCCCCATGATCGGCTCTTCACCATTTTTATCTTCAGTTTCAAGGTCAGCAATGACACTGTCTTCAATCACATCACTTTTCTCGTCAGGATCGGCAGCAGCTACATCCAGACCATCGGGGGTCTCGGTAGTCTTTGGTTTCTCAACGAGCTCAGCTTCAAGCTCCTCAGTCTGCTGGGCCATCACCCGTGCAATGCTGCCGGGGATATCAAGTGGAAAAGACGCCATCCGCTCGACTTTTTTACCCTTTGATTGCTCACGGATAAATATACTGATCCGGCTCAAGTTCGCCTCACGAATATAGGCGTTATATATGCTCTCATGCTCAATAAAGTAGATGAGTCTGACGCCCACATCATCAGGCAGGATCCCGATATACTCATCACTCTCATTACGGACCTCTACGTGTCGTTTACGGATGATGAGATTGACCTTTTCACCGACGATGAGTTTTGCAAGGATGTTGCGCTGACCAAGCTGGTTGATCACCACTGCTTTTGTTTTACCCGGAAGTTCGACGAATAGGTCGGGATTGAGCTGAATATGTTTCACCTCATGAGCAGAGGTTGATACTTTGTTGATCGCGATTTTCTCAATGTACTCAAGGGCTATGATGCTTTGTGGTTGGTGTTTGAGCACCTTTTTGTATAGATCGTGTGCCGTATCAAACTTTTTCATTTGAAATGCGGCAAATCCACCCCGAAGGAGAGCTGGTATATTGCGAGCGTCGATGGAACATATTTCTTGATTTGTTTTGAGTGCCTCTGACCAGCGCGAGTCTAGAGCGGCTTCAATGGCTTTTTTTTCGAGTTCATTAAGAGATGGTTTTTGCATATTGGCGCGAGAAGTATACCGATGTATGGGTACAAGTCAAGACGACCGTGGGTAGGGGATCGAGTAGAGGATAGGGCTCTGGGGATGTACAATATATATGTATATGGTTCATCGACTGGTCACACTCTCAAAACGGCTTCGTATACTCATCTCAAGTGGCATAGCAGCAGGCATGTTTGCAATCGCAATCACGCTCCCATATCACGTCATTCCGCTCGTATCAATTCTCTCTGCGGGAATTATCTTTGGACTCGTTTGGTATGCCCTTCATGAGGATGTGAAGGGGATAGAGTGGTATATGCTGTTTGTGGTCCCCATTGTCTGGACCATAGTATGGTATATATTTTTCTTCCTCATCCCCGTCCGATGGGTGACCCGACTCGGGGCAGTTTCAATCTATGCTTTGGTTTTGTACATTTCTATCTCTGCTAATAACATCTTTAATGTAGCAAAAACAAAGAGCATCCAGCTGGTCAGAGTAGCCAATGCGGTAAATCACATCGTACACATTGCAACCCTGTATCTTTTTCTTCAGATAATCTATGCATTTGAGCTGAGTTGGTACCTGCTTTTGATCGCCTCGTTTGTCTACATGACCTTTATGTATACGCAGTTCTATTGGGCCCAGCATCTCAGCACCCAGGTCAGACTCGATACTCCATATCAATCACCCTCAGTTCTCACCTCGATTGTAACCACGTTTCTTATCACATTGAACTCATTTGTCCCTATGTACTCGGTACCGTTGCGAGCGGCTCTCATTGCCGGGTTTGTATATTTATTGACTGGCGTCTTGTCAGTACATATACAACAAAAAGTATTTGCTGCATATCTACGCGAATATGTGGTGGTTTTGGGTATATTGATCTGCATGCTCCTGTTTGCCATACAGTGGGCGCCCTAAGCGAGAAGAGGAGAGCAACAAGGACCAAAACTATAGGATATTGTGGATAACTTCGTGAGGTAGGCGAGAGTAGCGAACTATACCTGCACGCTACTTACTGATAAGC
>CAZIUF010000052.1:1861-3136 GCA_964542665.1 uncultured Gammaproteobacteria bacterium
AAAAGCCTACTACCAACATCAAAGCCACGAAAGACTTCAACATACTTCCTCCAAGAGAAGTGAGTGTTTTGAAAACACAATTCGATTCCGGTGCCTACACCCTGTTTTTTGAGCGGCCCAAATGATAAGGGGAGCGATACTGCTAATGTCGTAATATGTATATCTTGCGATGTCTAAGTAGGAAGAGAAGAGTAACTGTATTTTTCGTCAAAATAGATTTGTGTACCAAACCGCATAATATATTCAAAAGAAATTTTTCTGTTTTATATACCTGTTTCCCCCTACTTATATGTGCCTTTTTTGGAGGGTACTTTTGGGGTATTTAGATTGATTTCATCTAAGGTTTCTTCACCCTGTCTTGTTATGAGGCAGACTACTCCCCCACCATCATTCTCGTGGGTCGATTATTGTAAGCGTGAGTAGGAATATGTACTAACTTAGCCTCAAGATGAGTCAGCATGATCCTTAAAAGTATTTTCCTGTGCAACAAAAGGGTCATAGGTAAAGGCCTCTAGAACCTAACCAATATAAAAAGAGAGCGTAAGTATGTTAGAAAGCAAAATCGGGGCCTCAAAAAGCCGCAGATCATGAGTGTATTGTTGACCTTTTGCACATATAGGATCGAATACTAAAAAATACAGGCAATGAACCGTTTGCATACATATTTTTTGCACGAGAAGAACCCATTCAACAATCAGGAGGCGCTGATAGATATGAGAAACAGGCAATATATAGCCTTTGATATCTGGGAGACGAAAAAGCTATCGGTTATTTGGCAGAAGCCTTCTCAACGAGGACTTTTTTGAATTCTTCAAAGCTGCCAAATCCTTGGATCGCTTCGCCATCGATATAAAATGAGGGCGTTGCTTGAAGATTTGCAGCGAGGCCGGCTTGGACATCTCGTTCAACCTTCTGTTTGACAGCTGCTGAATTGGCATCTTCCTTGAAGAGTAACGTATCGAGGCCTAGATCAGTCGCATAGTTTTTGAACTGCTCTTGTGGATCCTGAGATTTGGCCCACTCATCTTGCTTAGCAAACGCAACATCAATAAATTCAAAGAATTTGCCCTGCAATCCTGCTGCCTCTGCTGACTGAGCGGCAATCTGAGCATGCTGGTGGATGTTGACGAGGGGAAAATGTCTATAGACGACTGTATACTGCTCGGTCATCAGCTTTCCAAATGCAGGATCTTTTACCATTTCGCTTTTTAGGTATTCATGAAATGTACGACATGCAGGGCATTGGAGGTCGGCAAACTCGGTCAAGACCCGCTT
>CAZIUF010000053.1:0-2991 GCA_964542665.1 uncultured Gammaproteobacteria bacterium
AAAAAAGGTCCAAAAATCAAAACAAACACCATAAATACTTTCGAGTGCATATCTAAAGCCGTGGATTATAATGGTCGCATGGCAGATATCACCTCACATGCCCTCAAGGTCCCGCCCCATGATGCTGAAGCAGAAAAATCAGTACTCGGAGCGCTTCTCATCGATCCGTCCTCGATTGGACTCATTGCACATTTTCTTTTGCCGAACCATTTTTATTCTCGACAAAATCAAGTGATCTACGATGCATGTCTTGGTCTTTTTGAAAAACAAAAACCAATTGATGCGGTGACGCTCAAAAATGAGCTAAAAACGGCCGGAAATCTAACTACAGCCGGTGGACAAGGATATCTCGCCGAACTCATCTCATCAGTGCCAACGGCGGCCAATGTTGAGCACTATGCCCAGATTGTCAAAAATCAGTTTATCAAACGCAAGATCATCGAGGTGTCCTCGCGTGCGGTAGAAAAAGCATTTGAGAACACTTCAGATACACGCTCAATGCTCGACAATATCGAAAGTGAAGTCTTTTCGATTGCAGAGGAGAGCGTTGGACGGGATTTTGTCCCCCTCAAGAACCTACTTACCGAAAGTTTTGAGCGACTTGAAGAGCTATCCAAGTCAGATGGGCATCTTCGCGGGTTACCAACAGGTATACCTGAGCTGGATATGAAGCTCGCCGGCATGCAAGACTCAAACCTGTTGATTTTAGCAGCACGCCCAGGTGTGGGAAAGACGTCACTCGCACTCAATATGGCCCTTCATGCAGCACACCATCACAAAAAAGGTGTAGCAATATTTAGTCTTGAAATGAGTAAGGAAGAGCTCGTCGATAGACTGCTTGTATCACATGCTGATATTGATGCCTGGCGACTCAAGACGGGTAAGCTCGCACCTGAGGACACAAAGGCCGTGATAGAGGCGATGGGTGATCTTTCTGAGGCTCCTATATATATCGATGACACCGCAGGAGCTTCGATCTTGGAAATGCGCTCAAAAGCCAGAAAACTCAAAGTAGCTCACGACATAGATTTGATCATTGTTGACTATCTCCAGCTCGTTGACGCGGGGCGCAAGATGGACTCACGTGAACAACAAGTCTCCTACGTTTCTCAAAATTTGAAAAATCTCGCCCGCGAACTTAAAGTACCTGTGCTGGCACTTTCTCAGCTCAATCGTATGGTTGAGCAACGAGGGAGCAAAAGACCACAGTTGGCTGATCTGCGTGAGTCAGGGTCAATCGAGCAAGATGCGGACGTGGTCATGTTCATCTATCAAGAAAATGAAAATGACGATATGCTCGACTCAAATAAGCGGATGATGAAGCTCAACATAGCAAAACACCGAAACGGATCCCTAGGCGACATCGATCTCATGTTCCGAGGTGACAGAGTCAAGTTCTATGGAGTGGAGAAGAGTCTCCAGATCTGATCCTCTGCATCAGCTGCAACAGGCCATAGCTAGACGCAGTCCCTACAAGTGCTCCGACTACTACATCTCCGACAAAATGACACTGGAGTGCGACGCGTGAATAACTCACCAGAATCGCAACTGAAAGGTAAAGTGCATCTCGTCGCCTCTGATGGTCGAAATACATGAAAATGACCGCGCCGGCAAATGCTGCGGCTGCATGACCCGATGGGAAACTAAAGTCGCGGGGACAATAGAGGGTGTTTGTATGTGCTACAACGTACGGCCGTTCGCGATGAAAGATGGGTTTAAGTACGAAATGGATCAAAACCGTAACTAAAACGATTGAGAAAGTAGCAAAAGCTGAGATTTTAAGTAGTTTTTGCGTGAATCTATGCTTGTCTTGTCGGAAAAAGATTTCCCAAGCAGAGACCCCAACGAGTACTAAGCCCCATACATATATCCACGATCCGTCAAAGGAGAAAAATCGGAAGACTATCTCAAATATTCCTGATCTGACAAATAGGGGAGAGAGAAGCGTAGTGAGTGATTGATCAAGGGAAAGAAGTGTATCCACCCATACATTTTAACGTGTTTTGTCGATCAATGTAAAGCCAAATACTAAAGCAGTTCCAACATAGATCCCGGGTCAAGCCCGGGATGACACGTGAAGATTTAGGCGACATATTTTATAAACTGGTGCCGTGAGAGGGGGTCGAACCCTCATGAGTTATGCACTCATCAGTTTTTGAGACTGACGCGTATGCCATTCCGCCACCACGGCTATCATATTCAACCCAATCATTACAGATTACGTATTCTGTAGCGGACCTTGTCCGCCATAACGGCTCTTTCCAACAATGAGTAGTGTAGCAAAAAAATATTGTTTCTGCGCTCAAAAGCAGGTATGATGACTCGATTTATATGAAATATCTACAGTCTTTAGTCCCCGTGATCAAACAATATGGACTGCTTCATACCGCACTACTGGCTACTCGTGAATGCAAACATTTGATCTGGAATCAAGGAGTTCGCGGTTCGTATAGTCAGCACCACGAAGACCTTATTCTTGACAAAATATTTCAATCACAAAAGGTAGGACTGTATCTCGATATCGGTTGTCACGAACCGATGCGGATCAACAACACGTATCGGTTATATAAAAAAGGATGGAGTGGGATATGCGTAGATGCCTCAGCAGACTATGCTAAGGATTTTAAAACACTTCGTCCACGCGATGCTTATGTACAGGTGGGTATTGGCAAACAAACAGGTAGCCCGATGAACTTTTATGAGTTCAGCGCTCCGGCGCTTTCGACATTTTCTCCTGATCTGGCACGTCAATATCAGGCTCAAGGTCATGCACTGGTCCGGACATCTCAAATACCCGTCATCACCCTATCGGAATTATGCAATAAATACGTCAAAGAAACCGTTATAGATTTGTTATGTCTTGATATTGAGGGATACGATTTAGAAGCTCTTGAATCACTTGATTGGGAAAAATATAAACCCCGCGTCATCTGTGTCGAGACCAAACCATCGGGGAATATTCAAGAGGGGAGCGCGGGCGCTGACCACGAA
>CAZIUF010000054.1:0-1641 GCA_964542665.1 uncultured Gammaproteobacteria bacterium
CGACAGGTGCAGTCGGGAGTCCCCAGAAGTTTTGGTCTCCACCCTCACGCACTGTTCCAGAATCATCTTTAGGAGGCGCATTCCACACGCGTTTCCAAAAATCTTTAACCGCAGCTCCAGGACTCATCTTCAAACTAATCGGTCTAGATTCTTTCTCAGGCATTGGCATAACCCATAATTATACACCTCCTACGCAACTAAATACACACCTGGTATGCAAATACTTGACCTATAAGAGTATAATACTGCGTGATATGGGTAACACTGCCGCATAACCCTAGCTTTTGACCGCAATCGCGGTCTTTTGCGTGGGGATTAGGTAGATCCGTGATCTGGTATAGCACCAGCATCCCGGGTCCCATAGCTCTTTAACAAGTGGAATAGCAAATACAAAAAATCTTTTTACTATCCACCCTGCGACGGTGGCACGCTACGGTCATGGTGTGGATAGTAAGAAAAGAAATTTAGTATCCAAGGGGGAATGGTAGCCCCCATCTCAAAACTCACAAGCCTTTCCTGTGAACCAGGACTGGCTACCTCAAAAGGAGAACTAACATGTCTGGAAAAAGTAAGCTATTAGAGTTCGCAGAAACAATTTTGAACGAAGGGCCTGGATGCGTCACAATCGTACTCGCGCTGACATTGCTCTTTTCAATTCTTGGACTCGCGCTCGTGGATCCGATCATCGGAGCCGCCTCGATGTCATCGCTTACAGGAAATACACTTGCCGGTTGGTTGGTAAGTCTCGCAACCACCGCGATCATCATGGTGCCATTTGCTGTGGTGACTTACCTCATTACCAAGCAGTTCAAACTTTCAGTGATGGGTTGGGTAGGCGTCGTATTGATACTGTTGATCGCGCTCACAGCTGCGATTTATGACGTCAAGTACGATGGTCTCTCGTTGGATATCTACAAATACGGAAAATTCATCAACCCGGAGATTGAGATTTCCGACGAAGCCACGAGACAAGCTCACAACGAAGGTCGCTGGATTCTCAGGTTACTATCGACGGTTGGTGACGCTTCTGCAGGATTTTTGCTTGGAATGTTTCCCCTGCTGAACGACCTCCTGAAGACGGTTTTACAATCTGTAAAGCCTAACAACGACACCGCCCCAACCAACGCCAAGCATGAAGACAAGCCAGCCAACGCCCCTACAGACACCAAAGCTGACGGATCCGACAAAAAGAAGTACAAAGCTTACACGAAGGACCCGAATGGTACCGCCAAACAGGGCTTTCTGTACTTCCCTGGGCGAGGTTGGGTGCTGCCAGCTTCAATACCTGCTGATGTAGCATACGACACTGTTGACGGCTCTGCCCCCTCACCCACGCCCGCCCCCAAGCCCGCCCCTAAAACCCCCGCCAACTAGTGGCGAAGAAAGAGTCTTGTCCCTACCAACAGGACTCTTAGAATTGCTATTCCACTGCCCCGGGCGAAAAACTCTTGTGAAGATTTCTTTCACAGTTTTTTTCGCCCGGCAATGTGCATATTAAAAATTATTAAACATACAAGGACAATATGGTCTGGGGACTCGAACCATCAAATCCAATCTGGAACACCCAAAACGATGGGTGGGGCGATGCTGGGCCAAACTGGGGTGAAACTACTAACCCTGAGAGTCTAGGTCCAGTCATTT
>CAZIUF010000055.1:0-1595 GCA_964542665.1 uncultured Gammaproteobacteria bacterium
CACTCGATTCTCGATAGGCACAGTACTTGAGCGTATTTTCTTCGGCGTAGTTCTGATGATACTCTTCTGCTGTGTAAAAATTTTTGTATGGGAGCACCTTGACCGCTAGTGGCTTGTCAAATATCTTGGCCTCTGCCAGTTCTCGTAATGCTCGCTCCGCCACCAAACGTTCCTCCTCAGTGCCATAGAATATCACGGGCTGATAGCTCTCTCCCCGATCATAAAATTGCCCACCCCCATCAGTCGGATCGATGTGCATCAAATGATAACGGACGAGATTTTCATAGGTCGTCATGTTTCCATCATAATAAATTTCCACTGCTTCCCGGTGCCCGCTTGTTTCACTCGTAACATCGCTGTAGGTCGGATTGACGAGATTGCCCCCGGCATACCCAGAAACAACTTCCGCCACCCCAGCGGCTTTTTGCAAATCACTCTCGGTACACCAAAAACACCCTCCGGAAAAATAGGCTCGTCTATACTGCGCTAGTTCTTCCGGAGTTTTTTTCATATGCTTTTCACTATTATGTTCCAAGCAACTCTGCTTGGGGATGCTCGGGATTTTTATATCGCCAACGGTTTTGGTGTCATTCACATACCATACATAAGCAAACAGCCCTATCCCCAAAACCACCAGCCCTAACGTTCTCATACCCATACAGAGTACCTATTCAGTAGTTTTACCATCAAAGCTCTCCTCACTAGCATCGGCTTCAGCCTTGGTCTTGTGAATCGTCCCATCCTCATGGTGTGGAGGCGAATAGAGCGTGTACAGCTTCATGGACGATTCCGCTGATGTATTGATGATATTGTGTTCTGCCCCCGCTGGGATAATGATAGCCGTACCATCTTTGATGATGCTTTCCCGACCAGCAATAACAGCCTTGCCAGTCCCCTGTTCAATACGAATAAATTGGTCTTGTTTATCATGCGTTTCCATACCGATCTCTTCATGAGGCCGAAGACTCATCACCACCAACTGCAGCTTCTTGTCCGTATACAAAACCTGCCTAAAGTTTTCATTCTCGAGCGCAGCCTGCTCTATATTGTGTACATAGCCATGCATATGGTTTTTCTTAGAGTTACTTAAGATAAATGAAACCAATTATTTTATGAGAATCATGCAGCATGTCTATACCATACTAAGAGTATAGCAGGTTCATAGACTCTTTGATAACCATATTAAACAGCTTATACAAGCCTCAGAAACCACTACTTTTTGCCCTAAAAATACTTTTAGGAGATTGTTTCTCTGTCTTCCTGTCGTAGATTCTTTTTTTCCAAAAGATAGATGTACAAAATGAACAGTATCAATCCCGTTTTTACCAAAGCAATGGGAAACCAGAGAGCGTTTCGGCCCGGATCAAACACATACCACAGTACCAGTACTGCTAGCGTATACAGTCCCTCCCAAAACCACTGGGGTGTCACCGCCTTTTCAAACGTATACGAAATATTGAACACGATGAGTGCCGCATAGGCCAACAACAAGAGCGCCCACAGTACTCCGGGGAGTACAGGCACCGCCTCTTGCTCTTCTACCACAATCATCGCTGCTTCGGTATCAATGCGCGGTCCATCGATATCAGATATAC